>JBHGAU010000002.1:0-140959 GCA_041946675.1 Methanotrichaceae archaeon
GTACGGGCTGTATCCCGCCATTGAAATGGCGGGGATTAGCCCTGATTTCTTCCTAAAAAAAAATAAAATAATTCCTGCAGGCCAAACCTGCAGGATTCGACTTTCTTGATTCGCTTTATTGGCTTGACAGGATATAGCCTATTAGCCTGCCATATGCAGGTCTTGCAACTCCCACTCCGATGACCACGCCTGCAATGATTGTGAGAGCGAAGCCTGTGAGGGCTCCGAATCCCATATACAGCAGTGGGAGCATTGCTACTGCAGTGGTTGCTGCAGCACCCAGGATTATAGTGAACGCCCTGGATAGCCTGGACAGATATACCTTGCTGCTTGGAGCTGCGACCTTGGAATCGGCTCCATTGGCCTTCTCGGAAGCAACGGCAGCTCTTTCCTTTATGCTTCTTTCAGATGCAACAGGTGCAGCATCGGCGCCGCCGCGCGTCAGCTCGTCGGTGATTATAATCAGCTGGTCGACGCCTGTTCCAATCACTACGATTACGCCAGCCAGGCTTGCGAGGTCCAGTTGCCACCCCGCCAGAGACCATATCCCCAGCATCATGATCACTTCAGAGAAGGATGTGGCGACCATAGGCAGTGCAATTCTTGGATTCCTGTAGCGCCAGTAGATCATTCCGCCGACAGCCAGCAGGGCCAATATTCCAGCAATTGCCATCTGGAACTTGAACTGCGATCCAAGAGCTGCAGCCACCTGGCCTGATCCGACGATCTTGACGTTAACAGGCAGCGCGCCTTCGCTCAAGTGAATATATAGCTCCTTTGCCTTCAGGGAACCGGGATCGCCGGAGCCTGTTTCTGCCACCATGCTCCTGCTCGGAACCTTGTTGAGGCTTGCCGCAAGTTCGGGTGATAGAGGTGCACTGAAGATCTGATCTTTATCCAAATACATCGATATTTCATGTGCATTGGGATTCTTGGTAGCTCCACTATCTATGGCCTCTTTCTGAAAGGCCTGTGCTCCTGATTCCGATAGGGTAAACGGCACGCCCCAGCCGCCGCTTTGATCGCCCCTGGGCAAATCTACGGATTCTACAGCATCCCCATAGAGGACATGCTCAGACGCATTATTATCTGTCTGGATACGTATCTCGAATTTTCCTGGTCTGCCTACGACATCCTGAGCAGTTGAAACATCTATGCCCGCCAGATCGATGAGTATGTACTTGTTATCTACCACTCTGACCTTGATATCCTTGAGCCCCAGACGGTTCAATTTCGCGTCCAGTACGTTCTTGGTCAGACTCACAGTATCAGGCGTCAGTCCATCTACGAATGCGGCGTCGCCTGTGGCGACAGACCCTCCCACGGGGGCAAGCAAAGCATTGATTGCATCTCTGGTAGTGCTTGTTCTGATTTCGTATTGGACAGGCGAGGATCCTGGTACCACTTTAACATCTGTGCCCAGGCCTTTCTGAAGGAATGTGGCTATAACAGATTCAGGCGATTCGGCGATCGTGATCTTGCTGACATTATTTCTCGCTACAACCTTCGCCCCACTGTAGCCCAAGTTGTCAGGAAGGTTTGATGGAACGATTCCATTGACGGTTACGACATAGCCGTTGCTGTTCTGCACAACTGAGCTGGCACCGAATTGCTTCTCAAGTATCTTCTGCGGATCTGCATTAAGCTCAACCAGCGCGCCCTGAAGCTGGAGCTGGAGATACGATCCGCCTTCAAGATCAAGGCCATAATTCACGCCGTGATTCAGGTGGATAATCCCGGGCAAAGGTGTCAATATGAGAATCAGAGCCAGGATTACGGCGCCAGCCCACGCCATCACTCGTCGATCGTTTGTGAGGTCGCTATAGAGGCTCATTTCTTACGCCTCCCAACGGCAGCCTTCTTGCTGGGACGGCCCATGTACCATCTTAAACCCTGAGCATTTGTGATCCAGGTGTTGAATATATCCGCCATCAGACCGAAGATCAATACAGTTGAGATATCTGCTATGATGTTTATTCTGGAGAACGACGGCGATACAATATAAAGGACATTTGAAACTATTAGAAGTGCCAGCACTGCCACAATGGTTGTGCCGGTCATCATAAAGCCTGTATTCATAGCGCCGATAATCTTCTCATCTGTTGTTCCTTTTCGCTTCAAAACTCTCATGGACAGGAGAATGTTGGTATCAACAGAATAACCGATAAGCATAAGAAGCGCGGCTACTGTTCCGAGCGATAGGCTGACTCCTGTTATGTTCATAGATGCCGCCGCAGTCAAAATATCTGCCAGAGCGCATCCTGCAACCATTAAAGATACAATAGGCTCCCTGAATACAAGGAAGACGACTATAGCCATTAAAATAAAGGATATCGGTATATATTTTAGTGCCTGTGATTGAAGCTCCTGGCTATATATCGGCCCCATGAACCTGATCTCTGCATTCTGATACTGAGAGTTGATCAGCTTAACCAGGTTATCATGATCTGATGTGCTCATCGGCCCGAACTGAATCTGATATTGGCTGCCGATGTTGCTCAAGTCCACCAATGGGTATCCTGCGAACTTCTCCTTCACGGCCTGTTCCGAATCTAGCGCAGGAATTGTTACAAGAGTTCCTCCGGTAAACTCGACTCCCAGATGCAAAGGTGAACCTGTGCTGAGATAAGTTACGCCCAGTGAGATTAATGCTAAAACAATGATGGCTAAAGGAATCAGCATCATCTGCCTGGGTGGGTATTTTGAAACAAGATCTTCTAACTCCATATAAGTCTCCTCTAAATCACAACTTCGTTAACCCACCGGTTAGCGTCGGCATTACAATTATATTAGTATCACCCGATTGTTGTTTTCACGGTATATGCTTGCGTAATACGTACTCCTTATAAGAATAATTTCAATATATTTAAGGCTAGACCTTCTCCCACCTTTTCAAGTTGGTCACTTCTGAAAGGGTCTTGCCGCGGCGTATCTCTTCAAAAAGCCTAGTCTCTCCCTTCTCGACCTCTTTTGCGCGTCTGGCAACCTCATAGGCCCTCTCTTTGGGTATGACAACAACTCCGCAATCATCTCCGACAATGTAATCTCCGGGCCTGACAGTTTGGCCTCCGCAGGTTATCTCCGCATTGATCTCTCCCATACCCTTGGGATCGCCTGCATTGGGCACGATTCCCGAAGCGAATATAGGATATTCAAGGGCTCTGATCTCTTCAACATCCCTTATTGAGCCGTCTATAACAACGCCCTCAACGCCCTTGACCTGTGCGCTCAGTGTCGCGAGACCGCCCCATGGAGCGATATGCTTTGAGCCGTTGTTGATTACTATCACATTTCCGGGACCTGCGAGATCTATTGCCTCCACGGTTTTGGCCCAATCTCCTGGAAATGTCTGAACGGTGATCGCTGTGCCCACAATCTTCTTGCCTCTGTTTATGGGAAGGATCTCGCGCATCGCTCCCTTTCGATGCATTGCATCAGATATATTTGAGGTTGATACCTCTCTGAAGATACGGATCATCTCATCTTCGAGGCTTACTCGGCTGTAGGCTCCAGTAACGGCATGATCTATAGCATCTCTGATCTTTCGAGCAGACCCTGTGACATCTGCACTTTTTACAATGCTGCCTCCTACTATCACTATCGCAGCACCATTGGCAATTGCCTCGGCTCCATACTCCGCATTTATGCCCCCCGCAGCTGCAACAGGAGTGATGGTCTCCTTCACGATCTGTTTCAGGAAATCGATGGTACTTCTGCCTGTCATCTGTTGATCGATTCCTACATGGACGCAGATATAGTCCACGTGAAGTGCCTCGAGCTCTTTGGAGCGCTCCACCGGATCGGGGACAGTCAGGAGATCCATCATTACCTGCACACCGTATTTACGTGCAGCCCTCAAAGCATCTTCAATAGTTGAATTATCCGAGCTCGCGAGCATGGCCACTATATCCGCTCCGGCCTTCGCTGCCATCTCAACCTCCATGGCGCCGGTATCCACCGTTTTCATATCCGCGACTATCTTGGTTCCAGGAAGTGCCTTCTTAAGCTCGCGCACAGAGTCCATACCTTCACTTTTGATTAGAGGAGTTCCTGCTTCGATCCAGTCCGCTCCGCCTGCGATCGCCTCTTTGGCTATCTGAATAGATCTATCCAGCTCCAGTAAATCCAGGGCGACCTGTAGAATGGGTTTAATATCACACCACCACACTAGCCTAGCAGCGAGAGAGCAATAAAAAGAGCATGGTATATAAAATGAAGCTAGCAGAGATTTCTGATATAGAGCTTGATGAGGGCCCATTCGATTCAGGGGCATTCACCTTTACAAAGCTTCATGGAAACGGGAACGATTTCATTTTGATTAATGAGATACACAAGGAGATTGTTCCCGAGCAGATGAAGGGAAGATTTGCCATACGCTGCTGCCGCCGCAACTTCGGCATAGGCGGCGATGGGGTGCTGTTCCTTACGCCCAGCAGCCGCGCAGAGATAGGTATGCGTCTCTTGCAGCCTGACGGCTCAGAGGCAGAGATGTGTGGAAACGGCATACGATGCCTTGCAAAATATGCTTTCGAGGCGGGCTATGTTGGCCAAAGCTTCTGTGTGGAGACGCTGGCTGGAATAATACCTGTTCAGGTAAGGGAAATGGATAACTGCTTTTGGGCCAGGGTAGATATGGGAATTCCTAAGTTCGACAGGCCATCCATACCGGCGACTGGATCTGGAGAATTCATAATGGAGCAGCTCGAAGGCTGCCAGGTTTCCGCAGTGAATACAGGAGTTCCTCACTGCATTATCTTTGTAGAAGACCTGGATATACCAATCGAGGAGATCGCGCCGATAATAAGGCATAGCTCAGTCTTTCCTGAGGGCATCAATGTCAATTTTGTCAAGGCCGGAGATCCCTTTGAAATCAGAACATTTGAGCGCGGCGTAGAGGGCGAGACGCTTTCTTGCGGCACAGGCGCAGTTGCAAGTGCAACAGTAGCCCATAAGCTTGGGCTGATTTCAGATGAGGTTCTTGTCGAGACCAGAGGCGGACCGGTTATTATTTATTTCCAGAGAGATCATGTTTACATGGAGGGACCGGCGGTAACTGTCTACACCGGCGAACTTAGTGATGAGTACAGGTGGAGCCTATCTCAGGAGCTGTAACGAATCGGCGGTAAAGGCAATTGCGTTTCTTATTATCGTTATAGTTTTTATTTTTCTTTCTTGTCTGTATCCTGTGCTGGGAGAGCACTATGTAATGCAGATAGGGAGCAAGAGCAATTCAGCAGCCCACCTATTTTCTTACGACCAGAAGTTCGAGGAGGAGACATACTTGCATAATTATGAACTCGGCATGTCGGCCTCAAAGGAATTCACTGATGCCACACGCCTCTCCACGAGCATGAATTTGTTTATGGAGCCTAACTTGACCGAGATGATAATCAATGCAGATTTCATAGGCACTGGCAGAATAGGGTATCTTGTCCTCGATACAGAGACTGGCGATGAGAAAGAAGAGATGTCCCGAATAAACCATATGTTTATCGGCAACTTCAGCCTTGACGAGGAGATCAGAGTGGCCAGGGATCATATGGATAATTATGGATGCGGATGCCTGCCTGTTGGGAACTATCTTGAGTCTGTCTAACCCCTTAAGCCGCAAGAAATCAAAAAGTCATCATTTCGATATCTGCCTGCATATAGCAGCATCCACCAATTCAAGAAACTCTTCGCGAGCCTCAATGGGAATTGTCGCACCGGCAGCCACATTATGTCCTCCGCCAATCCCGCCCACGATCTTGGCTACACTCGACATCGCCTCAGCAAGATCAAGCCCTGATCTCACTAGATCCTGGGTCCCGCGGGCAGATACCTTGAGACCCCCTTCAGGAGTTCTGGCAAATGCCAGAATCGGCTTGGATCTGTCGGCAACCTGGAAGCTCATGCCGGCTACTATCCCTATGATTGTATCCAGGATTTCATCTCCAGCATCGAAATATTGCACATTTTTCATTGCAGTGATGCCTATTTCGCTCACAAGCTTCAGGCCATTCACGAGGTTCTGTCTGTGCTGGCTGAGCAGAGCGCGGGCGATTGTGAATGCTTCATCCCGGTCACCCATACAGACTGCCAGGCCAACATCTGCGTGTCCATAGCGTGCAGTTGCATTCAGAAGCGTAGAGTACTCATTTGCATCTCTCAGCTCTGTGCCTTCGGCTTCTCGCAGCAGAGTATAAGTTTCTCCAACCAGCCTCTCCAGCTTTATATTTGAAATCCCGCTCCGGAGACCCCGTCTAAGGAGGAATGATACTATTCGAGCCTTTTCATCCTGGTTCAGATCTATCCAGCGTCTCCATTTCTCGCCGCCAAGACGGATTCCTATCTCCTGAAGGAAGGCGATACAGGCATCCTCATCTCCCGAAAGGCCGGGAATGTAGGGGTCCTGAGAATATTCCAGCATTTTGTAGACAGGTCTGGTCTGCCTTCCGAAGAGCTTGATATCCCGTTTGGCAGATATGACTCCATGCCGCTCTCCAATTCCCAGTATCTCGCGATTTAACCCGATGAGTTGACCGCTGGCCAGATCCTGAAGATCTCCAACAGCACCAACTATTGCAAGGGCTGAAAGATCATCATTTCCGCCATTTTTCTCCGATAATGAGGATGAAAGCAGGAAAGATACGCCACTTCCGCAGAGCTGCGTAGCACCATCAACGCCGACAAGATGAGGATTTATATGAGCTACAGGACGGCAATCTGTGCACTCGGGTTTATGGTGATCTGCGATAATGGCTGAGAGACCGATACCGCAAATCTCCTTTACCATGCCGCTGCCAAGATCAGTAAATATGACCAGATCGGCGCCCAAGTTCGCGATCTGCTGTAATGCGGCATCATCAAGCTGCCTGAAGAAAAGAGGTCTGTAGTCTATCTCGCGCCTCTCAAGGGCTTTGCAGATTATACTCGCAGATGTAAGCCCGTCTGCATCCACGTGGGACACTACCGCTATTTCATCCCTTTTGAGAATTTCTGCCGAAGCACTTTTGCAGATCTTCATTAAATCTGCAAACCTAACAAGCGCCTCATCGCTCCCCTTCATGCGAACTATATTTTGTTGAAGATGGCTATAAATTTTGGCTCTGTCCTGAAGATGCTGTATCATTTAGCTCGCTGGAAATGTTAAGGCCACTAAACGATATTGGGAGTATGACTTTTTCTGCCCATGCTGTCCCTGTGAATACAATATTGGGGGCATTTGGGATCTGGGGATAACTGGCAAGCATCGGCCTGGTTATGTTCGCTGTCCTTATTTTCGACATGACAAACTCATCTTCAATGGTGACATTCCTTGTGCTATTGCTCGATTGAAAGAGATATTTATTCAGCATGTCCCCTGTGCCGCGCACCTTGCCGGATACCTCGGTGTTCTGCTTGTCCTCGCTGCCTATGCGGTAGTCGGTCACTATCGTGCCCGTACCTCTAACATTATGACTGTAGTCTATGCTCACCTCTGAGGATGCGAAACTTGCGAATGAGAAGAACAGCGCCACAGCAAGCAAGATGGGAAGATATTTCATGATTTCAATATCTAATTGTCTCCTGCAATATTTATTTCCTCCTACTCGAGTCCATTTAAGTAGTTATGAATTTCTGATATAATGCTGATAAGATGCGAAGTTATAGCCTGGTGGATATCGCTCCTACAATTGCCGGAATTCTTGGAATATGCCTGACCGATGCCGATGGACGCCCAATAGAGGAGATAATGGATTGTGGGTGCAAAAATGTGATATTGATTATCGTGGATAGCCTCGATTACGGCCTTTACAGGTGGCTTAAGCCCGACATGAAGAATATGCAGGCAATTGAATCTGATGGCGTTCTTCTCAGTGCCGAGGCAGTGAGCAACCACACCACGCCTGCGATTGCATCTATACTAAGCGGTCTTATGCCTGAGCACCATGGTATCTATGACAAGGCTGGTGCTAAAGCATCCAGCATTTTGAGCCTGCCTGAGATAGCAAGCTCTTCCGGCCTCAAGTCGGCCGTAATCATGGAAAGAAGCGGCGCGGAGGTATATGAGGGTCTGATAGAGATCATCGGAGGAGTTTCGGACAGCTTGAGCGCAACGGAGTTTGATAGTGAGATCCTCCGCTTATCGCTTGATGCAGTTAGACGACGGCCTCGACTCCTTGTGACCTACTTCTTGGGAATTGATCGGACGGCACATCTCGGCATGGGGCTCGGGCAGATCAAAGATGCGGCCGTGTTTATAGACGACTGCATTGGGAAGTTGGTTCGCGCTGTGGAGCAAGAAACGGTTGTGATTATCTGCGGAGATCATACCGTGCATGCTGGGCCTCTCAAAAGGATACATGGGCCTTACTGTGTTGCACTGATTGCAGGAACGATTGCCTAAGAAATATTCGTATTTTTGCTACGATAGATTTAAATGTGAATCTGCGGTTCATGAATCTTTAATGGATGAATATCTAGTTGATGGAGATCTGTCCGAGGTCTTTCAGCTAATCGTAGAGGATGAGCGAAGACGACGATACCTCAAAGAGATTGGCGATTGGTTGGTGGAGGAACAATTCGAGCTCAATCAGGCATCCTGAGAACATAGTACCTGTTTGCCGCTGCGGCAGGACAGGCAAATCCTTTACTTTTAATATTCGATCCCATTATTCTCGCGCGCATAATCCCTTTAGTTTTAATGTCTTCATCGCTTTGACTGCGCTCCCACGCACATCAATAATTCAGTATGTTTAGAATGGTTGTGAAATGGAACACAGTGTGGCGCACAGGATAATTAGCCCTATTGATGTTTATTATCATCGTATTAATAGCGGATAATGTCACTTCACACCTGTATACAAGACAATTTCACAATCTAAACCCTTTGTTGTGAATACTATTTAGACTACTATAAGGGGATTATTTCAAAAAAGAACAATTAAAACGAGTTTTTATCAATTAACTACAACGTTCAACTCTTAGAAATGTTTATATACTTCCACTACAAGGTTAATGATGTCAGAAATGGGAGAGACAACCCGTCTGAACACACACTGAGGGGATGACCTGAAGGGGCTATTCATCTGAGGGGATGGATGAACCTTCATAAAATCATGGGAGTTGTAGAGGCAGCATAACATACTCTGGTAGCATATCGAAGCTATCTGCCATGTAGTGTAGTGATTTGCAACTATAAATATAATGTAATCATGACTATGTGGCTCTGCAAATGATGATACTATGATATCTGCCATTATGCATACGATTACATCGTCACCAAGTGTGAATGGATGGAAAGGAGTAGAGCAATGAAGGGGATAGGAATATACAGAAGAATGTTGTCTCTGCTGCTCAATCTGTATCTTGTATAGATGTATGTTCCTAAGAAGGGATGGCCAGAAGGGAGTAGGAAGAAGGGATACAAGAAGGGATACCGGTCGGATATAACAGAACTGAATGTATCTGTCATATCTCTCTCATCCAGACTGTCGGGAAGGGCGGCAATCTTGGATTGAATGTGAAAACGTCACTTGACCGGTTTGGCGACACAGGCAAGCGGTAGGGGAAAACGAGATCAGGCAGCAGTATGTATGGTAGATGTGCTTGTGACGCATAAAAAGAGGGGATTTAGAAGGGATTGGCACGGATTAGCATAGGATCGAGACCGGTAGTGGATAGGGAACCGCTATCTGGTCCGATCCTTCTGAGATCGGGTTGTTAAGACTAAAAAGGGGATAGGGCTGTGAGAATGCATATAAAACTGTTCACTTTGCCGCTGAATACCAAGAAGGCAAACAAGCTTGATGCAGTGAATGCTGCGGATATGCACGGTTTTGGCAGAAACCAGATCATAACATCATTGATGGGACAAGAGTTGCAACGTGCCTATAAAGTCTGAGTTTCGGAGTGGAGACGAGGGCCTCAGATGAAGATTCGGATTGAGATTGAGGATAAAGGGCTGAAATCTACCTACGAGTTTGAAACACAGAGCATGGAAAGGGAAGCTCTGAGAGAGAAGATCGTAGGTTATCTTACAGCTGCGAATATTTTCTCCGAGTCCGATGAGTCAGCTTGTGTGTCCCGGGAATATGATAGCAATGGAACCCTTATGGGCCGAATTGAACAGTTCATAAGATATGAGTTCCCGGATAATTGGTTCACATCACAGGAGCTTAAAGAGCGGTATGAAACAGTAGCTGATGATATCAAGCTCAGCACAGTTTCAACATACCTTTCCAGAATGAACCGCGACGGTTTGCTTGAGCGGAAGGGCAATAGAAACAACCGCCAATACAGATTATTATCTGAAAACAGCCAGAATATCCTAAATCAGGAAAATAGCTATCAATCAAAGAAAAAGGTTGAAGATAGATGGTAAACAAGCCTGACTGGATGGCCTCCAAAGGAAAGAAAGAATTTCCCACCACCTCATCATCCGTACCCGCGTATCCAGCCAGGTTCTTCAGCCTAAAGCTCTAGTTTGAGTTGTATTATTTTGAGTTGTATCTGTCATATCATTCAAATAGACTAGAGTTATATCCCTGCTATATTCTGCCTCAGTGCTATTGGGATTCAGCTCGATCGTCTTGTTGAAATACGCTAAAGCCTCCCTATACCTACCTAATGCGACTAAGGCCAGACCCTCGCTATACCATACATCGGGATTGTTCTGATCAAGCTTTGTTGCATTATCGTAAGCGCTCAGAGCATCCCCGAATCTATTGGCCTTGCTCAGGGCGAGCCCGCGCTGATAATGGACTGATGCACCGGGGCTTAGATCCAGTGCCTTTCCATAGGCATCGGCAGACTCGTTATACTTGCCGATCTCATAAAGTGCAAATCCCATATTAAGCCAGGCTGCTCTATTCGATGGATCTATTTCGCTTGCCCTTTTGAGACATATGATGGCTTCTTTATACTTGCCTGCGCTTGCAAGAATGCTTCCCTTATCAGTCCAGGCAGCCGAATTTTCCGGATACAACTTGAGCAGCTCATCGAAGCAATTCGTCGATTCGTTCTGCTTTCCAAGAGCAGCAAGAGCCAGGCCTTTTCCCATAAGAGCGTCGCTATTCTTTCTGCTTATATTCAGAGCTCTATCGAAGAATTCCAGTGAATCGGTATAGTTTCCCTGGGCACAGAGGACATTTGCCTTGCCGAAAAGAGCCTTTGAGCTGTTCTTATCGAGATTGATTGCCTTATTGTAAAAAATAAGTGCCTCTGAGAAGTTGCCGAGGTTATAGAGTGCATCTCCTTTTCCTGCCAGGGCATGAACGTTCTTCGGATCAAGTCCAAGTGTGCTGTTATAAGATTTTATGGATTCTGTGAACTTTTTCTGTAGAAGCAGAATATCTCCTCTGCCGATCGATGCCCGGATATTCTTGGGATCGCAGCTGAGGACATTATCATATGATCTCAATGCCGATGTGTAATTCTTCATGGCAAAGAATGCATCGCCTTCTCCGATCAGGGCGCTGACATTTCCCGGATCAAGACGCAAAGCCTTCTCGTATGAGTCTATTGCCTTGTCTGGCTGATTTAGACGGCTATGTATTTCGGCTACGTTCAAGAGGACCTTTAGATCGCTTCCATTTAGCCTCAGCATATTTTCATAAGTTGCGAGAGCATCATTCAAGTTTCCGAGCGCAAATAGCACATCCCCTTTGCCCGCGAGAGCTCGGATATCATCAGGCTCAAGTCTCAGGATGCGATCATAAGAAACAAGTGCAGGTTGAAGCTTGCCCTGATGCCTGAGGGCATCGGCCTTTTTGATCTCCGATCCAATATCGTTCGGGCTGAGCTGAAGCGCCCGATCATATGATTCAGAGGTCAGTTTGATATTTCTGAAATCATATTTGGAAGTACCACTTCCTGCAAGTGCCTGCAAGCTGCTGTCATTTGGCATTTGAGCAAAGTCATAAAAATTGCTGGCTGGAGAATATCTCTTCTGGGCTGAGAGGACATTGCCAGATTGCGTAAATGAAGCATCATAGGAAATATTCAGCGGCACATCATAGGATTCAAGCGCGTTGTCAAGCCTTTTTAGGGCAAGAAATGCCTTCCCTCTTTTTCTCAGGGCTGCGGTATTATCTTTGTCAAGGCTCAGGATCTTGCCGTAACAATCAATTGCATTCTGATATCTTTCCAGGCTCACCAAGAGGTCACTTGTTTCAAAGAGCACGCTTATGTTATCCGACATCAGTCTGGCAGCAGTATCGTAGCACTTCAAGGATTCATCGTATTTTCCTAGATCCTTGAGCACTAAGGCTTTGTCATGCCAAAGCTCTCCGTTGAGGGGATCGCTACGTAGGGCTGAATCAAAACAGAGGATGGCCATTTTGTATCTGCCGAGCTTGGCAAAAGCCAGGCCCTTGCCTCTCCAGGCATAGGGATTCCCGGGCTCTATCTTAAGAGCGTGGTCATAGCAATTCAGCGCGTCTTGATAGAAGCCGCTGATGTAGGATGCATTGCCCTTTTCCAGCCAGCTTTGGCAGTCCTCGGCGTTTGCTGAAGGAAGAACGATTACCAGCAAAGCGCATAGAGATGCCAGCTTGAAATAGCTCATACTACCACCCATATCTGCTCTCGTCTTAGTGAGGGGGATGCTGTACTATAAACAGATATCCTCCATTATTAATCCCGGGGAACCCTGGGCCAAGTAGCGATATGGTGTCTTTATGCTGTCCTTAGCTAATCCAGCATTACCTCTACTTCATCTCCGTCTGAAATGCCAAGTGATCCCCTTAAGCCGATTGGGGCAATTATCTCAATCAGGTTGGAGGGATAGCTGCTTCGCTCAGGCCGCACTATCGCGGCCTTTATACCATTTATTCTGATCCTGTAGCATTGGCACCTGCCGAAGGTCTTGCCCTCTTCGCTGAATTCCATGATCTGAATTGCTTCACCTGAGGGAATAAACGGCTTGTCCAATCTTACATTTAGCGTGCCCGGGTATGGAACGAAACCAAGCTTCTCATGGAACTGGCTGGAGTAGCCACCCCTTGTTATGTAATACTGGCCTTCCCTTAGCCCTGTTTCTACTTTTCCGTGAACAATGTTCATATGCCTGCCCCCTGAAGCACTTATTGCGTTCAAGCACCCTGATCTGAAGAGGTGGAGGGTCGCCTGTATCCCCTGATCAATGGCATCGCGTTGCTGGTATATACAATGGGTCCCATATGAGATTTTGCATTGATGGTTCAAGGATCGCTGAGAGGTCTCATGCATCAAGAAAAGAAAAAGAGGAAAACCCTAATCGGGTTTACCTGTAGATTAGCGCCCGGACCGGGATTCGGACCCGGGTCGGAAGCTCGACAGGCTTCCATGATAGGCCACTACACCATCCGGACAATATCTAGATCCCGCCTCCCAGATTCGAACCGGGGGCATCGCGGTGACTGCGCGTAGCACCACAAGTGGTGCGAAACTTACTACAGCCGCGCACTCTACCAGGCTGAGTTAAGGCGGGCCTCTCGGTACGACGTTTTTCTAATACTTAGATCTTTCGACACATATGCATGGCTAATTTATCCTATTTAACCACAAGTATGATTACATATTCGATCACAAGATGCGCTAGTTGAGGTCGATCTAATGCTCATAGGACTGATATCCGATTCCCATGACAACATTCGGGGGATTAAGGATGCTCTTAAAATCTTTTCACAAAGACATGTTCAAATGATAATGCATGCCGGCGATATGGTGGGCTCCGGCAACTGCTATATCTTCGAAGGGTGCGGTATACCGCTCAAGCTGGTCTATGGGAATAACGATGGCGATCGCGTCGGCCTAAAGCGTGAATTTGAGCGCGTGGGAGGCGTTTACCTTGGCGACTTTGGAGAAATCGAGATAGATGGTCGCAGGATAGCCATGCTTCACGGCACAGAAGAGCCCCTGGTAAAAGCGGTCGTATCCTCGCAGCTCTATGATGTTGTCATCAGGGGTCACAACCATCGCGCCGAGGCTACACAGCATGGCAGGACGCTGCTCGTTAATCCTGGAGAGATCTGGGGTCACTTTACCGGCATGAGGTCCATAGCGATAATGGATACATTGAGCCTTAGAACGGAGATTGTTGAGATGGGAAGATGCAAGTCCTTTAGGGAGGTACTTAGGGAATGACAGAAGGTGCATACTTTCAGGATATAGGCTACTATCTTCTGATAGAGCGATCAGGGAATGTGGTAAAACGTATATTCTTTTCGTCGGAGCCGCCTTCGGAGCACTCTGAACTGGCGGAGCGAATAATCCGGAATGTTGTAGATGGCGCTCCTTGCTCTGATATCGAATTGGATTTCTCTGGCTTAACTGAGTTTCAGAGAAAGGTCCTCTCGATTGTCAGGAACATTCCCCCAGGTGTTGTGATGACTTATGGCGATGTTGCAGCTATGGCCGGTAGTCCAGGTGCAGCTCGAGCCGTCGGCCGGGTCATGGCATCCAATCCTTTTGCTATAGTTGTACCATGTCATCGTGTAGTTGCCAAACAAGGATTGGGTGGGTATTCATGTGGTCTCAGTGTTAAAAAGAAGCTGCTTGAGCTTGAAAAGGATGTCGAGGCAGTGCATTCAACATCTGATAATGAACGGAAGAGTTAAATATAACTATTAAGAAAAGAAGAAATAGGAGGGATAACTGAGCTAGTAGAATTATCATTTTATCATCCGGAATGATTGGGATTACTTTTGGCAAAGAGGAGATTTTATGAAAATGAAATATATAGTTTCTATGGTTCTCCTAATATTTACATGCACTGCTGCAAGTGCATCAAGTTCATCTGGAGGATCGCCGCTCTACCAGGTCAGGCTGAACCAGGCGTTAGGAGGTATGGGAGTATCTACTGGAGATTCCTCTGATGGATGGAGCTATGATAGCATAACTACCCAAAGTCTGAATGTGAATAGCTCATGTCCTGAGGGAACTCCTTGTGCTTCTGATGGAGATAATAATCAGGTTTTGCACGTTATGGCTGCTAACGTGGCAACGTCATCGACAACATGCGGAGGCCAATACACTAAATGCATTGGCACGTGCCAAGACACGTGCAATCAAAAGGCTACCTGCCAGACCTGCAAGGATACTTGCCAAAAAACTTGTGGCACTCAGCCGACCTGCTGGATGACATGTAAAGATACCTGCTGGAGTACTTGCTCTGATATAGCCACTTGCCACAGCACATGTAACCGCTGCGATACACGGCAAAAAACATGTAGGGGTTACCAAACGCAGTGCATTGGAACCTGTCAAGATACATGTAATAAAAAGCCCACATGCGAAACCTGTAAAGATACCTGTGCAGAGACATGCGGCAGCCAACCTACCTGCTGGATGACATGTAAAGATACATGTTGGGCAACTTGTGCTGGCACACCTACCTGCTCTGTAACATGCGGAGATACGTGCGCTGATACATGCTCACGGACATGCAGAGGTTATGTTACACAATGCATACAAACATGCCAAGATACATGCAATAATAAAGCTACATGCGTTACCTGCAAAGAAACCTGCGAAGCAACATGCGGTACTCAGCCTACATGTTGGAAGACCTGCATAGATACTTGCAGGAATACCTGCGGTCAATCCACCTGCGCAAATACATGTAAAAATACATGTGCTGGCAAGCCTACATGCGGAAATGTGCAAACCTGCAGCGCAACTTGTAAGGATACCTGCCCAGCTACATGCAGAGATACTTGCCTAGACACATGCAGACATACATGCGCACCCACCTGCGGTAACTGGAACACTTGCGTAGAGACATGCGCAAATACGTGCAGAAATACCTGTGTATCAACCTGCGGTCATACATGCAATGATAGGATCAAGGAGTGTTGTCCAAATAACAACCTATACGGATTAAATCCATAATGCGTTAAATCTGGCCTTAGCAGGCGCTGGAGTGAAGGAGGTAGGATTATTGCCAACTTCTTTTGCCTCCTTCCCGGGCTATATTATATTTTGAACTAAGAACATCCTCAAAGATATGGTATTCCAAGTTATATAATGATCTTAAATTATAGCTTAAACCGTTCATGAGATTTGGATCGGTTCCCGAATATCCCATATAGCCCGGATCTCCATAGAATCCATCCCTAAATGCCTGGGAATCCGTGAAGATGACAAATTTACCTTTGCCATAATTTGCCTCAGCCGCGACAGTCCTATTGCCCATAGATATTAGGGGCTTTCCCCCCTTAATAGCTAGGCCCCATGGCTTTATGGGCAATCCTTGTGTTATATTTTGGTCTAGAGTCAGGTTACTTGCATTGGATGGCTGCTCTATATAGTAAGTATCCATGCCGAAGGATTGCGTTAAGTAAGATCCAGGCCCTTTTGGATCCAGCATAAGCAGGACGGAGTTGCCTTCTTTGATATAATTTAATAAGGCATCTCTTTCCGGCCCAAATAGCTCTTTAATTGGATCTATTATCACTAAAATTCTGCCCTTTTCCAAGGCTGACTCAAAATTATCTTCTATTACAGGCGTCAGATTTACCCTCTGAGTCCATATGAAAAAGGTCTCATAGCTTCCGCTTTTATTGCCTTTGCTTACAATCGTATTTGAGTGTTCTCCGTCAAAGCATACAGTATGATTCTTCACATAGAACTGGCTTGGAATTATATCTTGAGTCTTTGTTGATAGCAGGAATATAGCACCACTTACTGCTAGAGATCCTAGGGCTAGCATCACAACCAAAGCCGTCATCTTTCTTTCTCCTAGAATTGTCTTGCCCAGGAGATATGCGGCAAAAGCCCCAAACAGTATCCCCAATAGAAATAGGATCTGCTTTCCATTCTCGAATGAATTTCTATAGTTTAGGTACTCAATACATCCGATGATAAGATTTGGGGTGCCTCCAAAAAATGACCTGAAGTTGGATATTATCGTGGAATCCGAAAAAACAACCGCCCTTCCTTTTCCATACTTTAGGGCAACAGCCTGGTTGATTAGTCCCCATATAGTGTTTGTGACCTGTGTGGGATCATTAGATCTGGTCTCTCTGAAGAAACCGGAAGAAGCATATTCACCGGGATCTGCTGCAAGGTTAAATCCAAGTACCACAGGTTCTCCGCCAAGAGGCGCTTTAATGCTGCACCCTGTCATGAAATCCAGATAAGGCATATATTTTACAATCGGATGGGGCATTATGCCTCTTTTATAGTAATATAGACGGCCATCCATAGTGTTTACGCTATCGAATCCAAGCTCTATTCCAAACCTGTTCAATATTTGGTTTAGGCTGGTGCTGGTGCCTCCAAAGTTCGTATGATCTCCTATTAGGAAAAGCCCTCCACCATCATTTACGAAACGAACTATTGCATCAACCTCTTCAGGATCGTAATTGGAAGGAGTTTTTATTATAAATATATCATAATTCTTTAATATATCATAGGTAATTTTATCGGATACAACATCGGGCGAGACTTTCGCGGCTCCGGCTACTGTCCAATTTTTATAGGCCGGACTGACTATTCGGTATACTTTATAGGTATCGTTTAGCCATTCGACCATGCTGTATGCGTTGTAGGTAGAGCTCTCTCCATACCATTCTTTATCCAATTTTAAAGTCGAGAATTCCCAGAGAGAGTGAATTTCATCAACCAGTATTCTGCCGTCTTTTTTTACACCCGGGTCCTGAAAGATAGCTGAGGCTGTGAAACAGAATATGCTTAACATCAAAAGCATCAGTGCAAAAGCCTGCTTCCTATCGATATCCAGTCTAAAATCAAGTTTATAGCTATGTATTGGATACATCCAGATGAATAAAAGAATGAGGGGCACAAAGCTCGCAATTAACAATATCGGATTTATAAATATATCCAATCTTTCCCCGGCATAATATGGCACATCTGTTGCAAAGAAGATACAGACAAGCAGTAGATATCTGGCCAGAAGGTAAATTATGCTCACAGATATGAGTCCGAGAGATCTTTTAAATGCCAAAGAGGTATTTTGAGTTGATAAAAATATTATAATAAGTGCACCACTAAATATCAAAATCCATGGATAAAAACCAAGTTTTTCAAGGGTTATCGTAAAAGGGAACAGGTTCTTCTGAGCGTACACAAAAAGCAGACCATTATTAGATGTTGCTTGCAGCCCAATCTGATCTGCGAAAAGTGATAGCATTGAAGCAAGCCAACCTACTTGGTGAAAGCTTGGTGCGAAGATATAGTATATCGATAAGGTAAGTGAGTGCAAAATAAGGATGACCCCACTGAGAAGGGCCCCCAACCATAGCGGCCTTGCTCTGGGTATCAACAATGATACGACTAACGCTGCTGCCGTAACAATTAGACCAGCATTATATGGATAGGGTATAACGAAGCAGGATAATACAAGTGGTGGAATAGCAAATGCATATTTATTATTTGAAATAATATCGAATTTTAAGAATCCGAGAGTTGAAATAGCAATACCTAATAAAACCATTGCTATTACAGGCATGGGTGTGGGAGTATAGCCATATATATCTACCGCAAATAGCCAAAACGCAGATAATGGTATTAAGGATAACCATAATAACTGCTTTATATTCTTACCCCCTTATATTTGGAAACAATCTCTCGCAAAAGTTCAATATTCCCTAGCCATTGAAGCTGATACTGCTCCAGGTTCTCTTTGCCGGGCAGGTCAGATGCATATTCGAGATTCTCGTTCAATAAGAATCGAGAATCTCCTATCAACACAACAGCGCCATCGCCGATTTTTTTGGCTATGGTTAGGTTATATGTAACGCCTCTGTAATTCAACCAAGTTATTGGATCGTATTTTCCAGTAGCCATAACAGGATATGCTTCCATAAATTTGGGTTTATGCCAGTATTTCTTCAGATTCTCGGGAGTTACGGACCCGGATTCTCCAGCATTATGCGTCTCTACAATCCAAGGGGCAGATCCCAGAGGAACGCTGCCTATGGACAAGTTGAATGACTTCAGCAAAGGATCAAGCGGACCTTTGCTGCCATATCCAGCAGTTATAACAAGCAGGCCTCCGTTTTTGACGAATTTATCCAGTATAGCTACCTCTTCAGGGGTATAACGCCCATTTGGGGCTATGATAACCAACATACCTCCATTTAGTATCTCCGAAAAATCATCTTTTTCCTCCAAAACAAGAGGCATATAATTGTTCCTATACATGTTTGTTATTAGGCCATCTATGCTATCATCTTCATAATTATTCAAGTTGAATTGATTTAGGTGAGAGTGATCAATCCAGGCTATGTCTTTTTCCCTGCTCTCCTGAACTTGAATCAATGAGTTATTTATGCTTCCGGAGATCACCAGTGAAAGGGCGATAGCTATGGCAATGATAGCATTGAGCAATGTCATATTATCTTTAGATTGACCATGGAATAGGTAGCCTATTGCTAGAATCCCTAGTATTATCAACGATATCCATGGAAGAAACACTAAAGATTCTGATTCATGGCTCATCAGCCACACAATTGAGTCACGAACTAATTTATATCTAAACGGAACTTCCGAGCTGAAAATATATGATGTATCCCCAAACACCAATACATTGCCCTTACCATAGGTATCGGAGGCTACTACAACCAGATCTCCTATTTTCTCATTCGAATCATAAGTTCTGTCTCCCAAATGACCTGGAACAGTTGCATTGGGTTTATCGGAGAAGGAATAGCGTCCTATAATTACAGGTCTCGCATTTCTGCTCAAATTAAGCGAGGCGCCAACTGATGATGTGGTAATTTCAAACCCCAGATCCTTGGATACGTAGTGAGGTAAGAATGTATTAGCATATGTCCAGTGATTGCTCACATAATCTGCAGTATCCTGGTTAATCCTTATTCCAGTTGGCGAAAGCACCTCGTTCAGATAATCTTTTCCTGACTTGAAATCCTCGTCGCTCGAGAACATTGATGTATGATCGCCAAAGGCAATGAGATTTCCACCCTTTTTTATAAAATCCCAGATGCTTTCCAAATCATCTGAAGAAAACGATTTATTCAAGTTTATTAGCATTAATACGTCGGCGTCTTTCAGAGCATCCTTCAGTGTCTGCGGATTGGTACGATTTAAATCTTCTACTTTATAGCCAATTTTCTCCAGATATAGCCCCATACCCCGCACTGAAAAGCTACTATATGGCTGAAAAGATTCATTTCCCTGTGGGAATTGAGGTAGATCAAATCCCATTTCGCAGTTTCGTTCATAGATCACTACCTTTCCAACGCTTCCATCACCAATATATGGAAAAATGGAAACTAAAATAAGAGCAAAAAAGATGATGATAACTGCAGCTCCATCAATTTTTCTAAAAGCCATACTGCCGGCGGATACAGGCTTAATCTTGAATGCTTGAATGACAAATATGAATGCTATTGCAAACATTAAAAAGGCGATATAAAGATCATCCATAGCCATCTCGCCGGTCGCCAGGATTTTGGCATGAGCTGCGATAAATATTGCATCTATTAATATTAGTCCTACGATAGCTAAAATAAATATCTTCAATCGCTTCCGCTTATCAGATAAAATAATAAACGCAAATGTACAAAGGATAAACGTGAATAAAATAAAGGTTCCATTTATAGAAGGACCAATGATTAATTGGACTCCTACAACTCGACCTATAATATTCGAGAAGCTCTCAGATAACGATTTAATGCCCAGCCATAAGGATGGTATATTAATGTAGCATATATAAAAAATTGCATAGATTAAGCTACAGAGAGAGAGCGCTGGAAGAATGTTTTCATGAACTCCCTTCGATTTTAAAAGCAAATCAAATCCATAAATGAATATCGGAAGACAGATCACCCAATATTCCGGTTTCAAAGACAAAAAAGGAAGAACGAGCGAGAAAAGAATCAATATTATGCCCAAAATAGGATCCTTGTTCTTTGAAATGTTTGAATAAACAGGGCTATAAAAAATTAGCAATCCAAGAAGGGATAGAAGGCCCAGCAAACGGCTAAAAATAGGAGAAATATATCCTAAATTAAGGGAGAATGCATTTAATGCAAACAGGATAATGATGATACAGATCCATTCCCTTGCTAGTTTGATGATCTCGCCTATGTTGTCATATATGCCCTTCTTAGGAGGCAATTGGAATTTACTGGATATGTTATTCATACACTTCCCAAGAAAATTTTTAACCATTGAGGAAATCAGTTACCGCCAGCATTACAAGGCGAAATATAGATACTCTGGTATTAAGCCTTTTGGTGGAGACTTTTTAAAATATCCCTGAATTATTGAGAGATCTTAATTGATCGCCTATGTGATGAAAACTTCAGTTAAACTGAAATGAGTGAAGATTTGCATTACTATGAGTTTATATCGAAGGTTTGATAATCCTTTTACATGCAATAGATTAAAGATTACTGGTGATCCTGTGAACTGTAAATATCAGAGGCAGATGATGGGTATATGAGATTTGCTTTTAGATCGTTTTTTTCCATCGTATCTATAAATATTATTCTCATAATTTTGTGTACTCTGGCTGTATCGTTGCAACAAGATACAGGCACAGTCAAAGGTACCCATTTTAGCAGAATATATTCTGATTTTGGAACAGATATAAATCAGAATGGATTATATGATTTAATAAGTATCAATGTAGGTATTATTGTACTTTCTCCAGGTGAATATATTGTAAGGGGATCATTATATAGTGCTGATGGCAATGAATGTATTGATGCAATCAATGGGGCGCACTTGGGTTTCGGAGCTAAATCAATAAGATTAGACTTCTATGGATCAAGGGTAGTTGGAAAACATTATCTCAAAAACTTAACTCTGTATGATGCGCAGGGAAATTTGATTGACACGATAGATAACGCGTATATCACAAAAAATAATTATTACCTTATAGAAGATGGTCCTTGGATGCAGGCTAAGCTTATCGGCAATTACACAGATTATGGAGCAGATGCAAACGGCGATGGCCTGTACGACTATCTTATTATTGACGCAGGCGTTGATGTGAAGGCGCCTGGTGAGTATAGTTTGATGGGATATCTCAACGATTCCGAGGACAATGAGATTGCATGGACCATAGATCATGGGATGCTTTCATCTGGAAACCATTCGATGCATCTTAGTTTTGATGGAAACAGCATAAACAGCCATAGAATAGGCGGGCCATATCATCTTAGGAGTCTCACGCTGTTCTCCGGTTCTTCGCCGACTGAATTAAGGATATGTGATTTTCTTGAAGAGGCATATGCTACGTCTGCTTATAACTATTCAGAATTCTTATCAGTTAATGCCTATCAAGAGTCATTTAACCAAAAGAAAATCCAGTATTAATGCATGATGCTTTTCATCCGGTTGGCATACTCATGTGCAAGTCTGCTCGGCTCCGGCAGCTTGTAGCCCTTTAAATACTTCCGCGCAAGCACCAGGGACGAATCGACAGAAACCTTATGTCCCGGAGCTACTACTATCGGCCTGCAGCCTTTTCTGGATTTGAGAACATATCCTACGACACCTTTGCCGTAAACCAGAGGATTCGCCTCATCTTCATCCACAGGAGCCTCAAAGCACCCGCAGAGTATATCTTTGCTGATGCCGATTGTGGGAATATCAAGCATAACGCCTATATAAGATGCAAGCCCCGCCATCCTCGGATGGTTTATGCCGCAACCATCAACGAAAATCAGAGTTGGTTTTATCTTCAACCTCCCGAGCGCCATAATCGCTGGAGGGCCTTCTCTAAACGAGAGGAATCCGGGTACATACGGAATGCTTGCCTCTTCTGCATGGCAAGCAGCATCAATGATCTCAAACTGCCTGAGCACTACAGCTCCTGAGATCACCAGGTCTTCAATAAAAGCTTGATCTACGCCTGCAACAGTTTCCTCTGAATAACCATCTATTAGGGAAATCCGTGAGGCAACTGCCCTCTGGATCTCAATCAGGTGTCTCTCCAAAGTAGGTGTTAATGATTCCATTTTAATGCCAATGATGCCGCTTTGGTGTTAAGGAATCTCTCCGGCTAAGGCCCAACAGCGGCATGGCAGAGGTTGATTGTCAGCTCGCCTATATTCATCATATAATCGAGCATCCTTTCCATGCTTCCTGCCGCAATCACCCTCATAAGCATCTCTGACTTATTGTTGGAATCCGTTGAGTTGGCAATAAGCTGAATGCGCTCCCTTACTTCCTTGATCCTGTTTATTAGTTCATTTGCTTTATCGGCATTCGCCGAAAGCAGGTAAACTATCGAGTCATCTATGAGCGCGCTAAAAATAGGCTCGAGTCTCGCCAGCTCTCCTGTAAGCTCCTCCGGCAGAGGACTATCGCAGTTGTATGCAACTTCAGCTATTCTGTGTGCGTGGTCTGCGATCCTTTCCAGGTTGGATGCGGCCTGGGTATAATTGAAGGCTGCAATAGAGTTGGGCATATCCTGTTTTACAGTTCCAGACCTAAGCGTCTCTGTGAACTGGCGAGAAATAAGCAGGTACAATCTATCTACATCATTGTCCCTCTGGATTACGTCCGAAGCAAGCTCCTTGTTATTGCTCGCGAGCGCTGATATGGCATCCTGGATCATAGACTTGACAACAGTCCTGATTCGTTTGAGGGCACGATCAGCCTGAAGCTCTTCTGAGCTGAGCAAATCCTGGATGATGACTTTGTTTATGGTCTCCTCCAGGATCTCGGGGCCTATGAGCTTGTTTACTATCTGGCGGATATCTTTCTTCTGAGCTGACGACATATGATTGGATGCTACCTCGATGGTCCTGTAGCCCCCGAGGTAACAGCCTATAATATCTCTCGCCAGAGGCTCTCCTGATTTATCCTTTATATCCAGTCTCGTTTTAAGATCGCGCTCAGAGCGATCTATTGAGAGCGTCAGAGCGCCGTTATCGCTCTGTGTGATATATATTATTGATCCGGCAGCAATTCCATTCTTCGTTGCCCAGCCTTTGGGCAGGGAAACGATAAATGTGGACTTTCCAGTCCTCTGCACTTTTCTTGTATCCATATTCATCTAATTGAGATGCTCCCTCTTACCTTCAACCATGTACACAATGGCTTCACATATATTGCATATGTGATCACCAATTCTCTCAAGATGCCTGTTCACCATAAGCAGGGATATGCCTTCGTTTATTGCCGCAGGATCTTCTATTATTATTTTTAATAGCTTATCCCTGGTTTTAACATAAAGGCCATCGACCTCATAGTCCCATTTGGTAGTCTGGCGTGCCATATCTGCGTCATCATTTTTCAAAGCCTCCATGGCCTGGTAAAGCATCTTTCTTGCAATCTCCGCCATATGGGGTATGTACTCGAGCTTTGCCACTTGAATCTTCTTTGATTGCACAGTTACCCTTGCTATATCTACAGCCAGATCTCCAATTCTTTCCAGATCTATGCCTATTTTCAATATGCCGATTATCTGCCTCAGATCCCTGGCCATAGGCTGCTGAAGTGCCAGAAGCTGCAAACATAAATTCTCGATCTTCTGGCTCATCTCATCCACATCGTGATCGCCTTGGACAACCTCTTTTGCCGCCTCGACATTTGAATCACGAAGGGCGGTGGCCGCTTTATCTATAGCTATGCTGACTTGATCTGCAAGGCTCTCAGTCAGGGTTTTTAGCTTATCCAGATCTCTATGATATCTTTCCCTGTACGGACTCATTTCCCCACTCCCGCTAAGCTTACCCGAATCTTCCGGTTATGTAATCCTCAGTGCTCTTCTCCTTGGGCATCTCAAAGATGCGCTTTGTTTCACCCACCTCTATTAATTCCCCCATCAGGAAGAAGGCAGTGCAATCAGAAACCCTTGCAGCCTGCTGCATATTGTGGGTGACGATCACCTGTGTATACCCTTCCTTCAGCTTCTCCATCAGGTTCTCTATCTTGGCGGTTGAGATTGGGTCGAGCGCACTACATGGTTCGTCCAGCAAAATAACATCGGGTTTCATTGCCAGAGTCCTGGCTATACAAAGCCTCTGCTGCTGGCCGCCGGATAGGCCCAGAGCCGGTTTATCCAGCCTATCTGAGACTTCTTCCCATAATGCAGCATCTTTCAAGCTTCTTTCCACTATCTGGTCTATGTTCCTCGCGCCGTGAATCCTGGGACCATATGCAACGTTATCGTAGATTGACATCGGAAAGGGGTTGGGCTTCTGAAAGACCATTCCTATTTTCTTCCTCAGCTCGACGACATCGATATTCTTTCCATAAATATTGATATCATCATAAAGCACTTCGCCCTTGATCCTGACCTTATCCACTAGATCGTTCATCCTGTTTAGACAGCGAATAAAAGTAGATTTGCCGCATCCTGATGGACCTATGAGGGCTGTTATCTTCTTTTCGGGAATCTCTAGGTTAATATCCTTCAGGGCTTGCTTCTCGCTATACCAAAGGCTCAGATTCTTAGAGATAATCTTGGAGCTCACCGCAGTTCTCCTCTATATCTTTTGCAGGCATCAACATCATTGCAGTTTAAGGCGATCTCTTTTAGGGAACTATATAGACCTTCCTATATAGTCTATATATATGTGAAGCGGTATACAAATGCATAGGCGAACAATGCGAATCCTTTATATAGAACTTCAAACTGGTATAAGAAAAAAGTCGGGGAGGAACACGGTTTGGCTGGTTTGAGCGGTGTACCGATACTGATACTGAAAGAAGGAAGCAAGCGAGAAACTGGAAAGGATGCGCAGCGAAAGAATATAATGGCTGCCAAGGCCGTTGCGGATTCCGTGAGATCTACCTTGGGCCCCAAGGGCATGGATAAAATGCTCGTAGATGCTAGCGGAGATGCCACTATTACAAACGATGGCGCAACTATCCTTAGGGAGCTGGACATAGAGCATCCTGTTGCCAAGATGATAGTCGAAGTCGCCAAGGCCCAGGATGATGAGGTAGGCGATGGAACAACTACTGCGGCAATTATCGCGGGAGAGCTGCTTACCAAGGCTGAGAAGCTGATCGATCAGAATATCCATCCTACTGTCATAGTTTCGGGATACAAGCAGGCCCAGGCAAAGGCTCAGGAGATTCTGGATGACATGGCAATCGATATCTCAGACAACCGCGATATGCTCCTGAAGATTGCAGAGACTGCCATGACAGGCAAAGGCATCGGAGTCTTCGGAGGCAAACTCTCTGAAATTGCAGTTGGTGCTGCGGCTGTTGCTGCTGAGAACGAGATCGCAGATATTGATGACAGCGTCAAGATCATCAAGCTGACAGGCGGAAGGATAGAGGATTCTGAGATTGTCCAGGGGATAGTGATCGATAAGGACAGGCTCAATCCAGAGATGCCGAAGAGAATTGAGAACGCGAAGATTATGCTCTTCGAGGGAACCCTTGAGTTGAAGAAGCTCGGTTCAGACGCTAAAATCACTATCACAGATGCAAAAGACCTCGGTGCCTTCAAGGAAAGCGAGGAGAAAATACTACAGACCCAGGTAGAAGCAATCGCAAAAGCCGGAGCCAATGTAGTCTTCTGCCAGAAGGGCATAGGCAATGTTGCCTCGCATTATCTGGCAAAGCACGGCATACTGGCCACACGCCGTGTTAAAGATGAGGACCTGAAGATACTTGCACTTGCCACAGGCGCAAGGATAGTCGGCGATGCTAACGCTGTCACCCCCAAAGATCTCGGAAGCTGCGGGTTTGTCGAAGAGAGGAAGGTCGGAAAAGATAAACATATGATCTTCGTCGAAGGCTGCACGAATGCAAAGGCAGTGTCAATAATCCTCCATGGCGTTTCGGAGAAGTTCCTAGATGAGATGGAGAGGGCTCTTGAGGATGCTCTGCATGTCGTGGTTGATGTGATCAGGTCCGGCAAGATCGTTCCGGGCGGCGGTGCTCCTGAGATCCATATGGCAGAGGAGATAAGGAAGTATGCCTCTACACTTTCCGGCCGAGAACAGCTTGCGATCCTTGCATTTGCAAATGCAGTAGAATCCATACCTATTGTACTCGCTGAGAATGGCGGCTTTGACCCAGTCGATAGTCTCGCGGCTCTCAGGTCAAAGCAAGATCAAGGCATGAAGAACTTCGGCCTCAACATGGACACAGGAAAGCCTGCTGACATGCTGAAAATGGGCGTTGTTGAGCCCCTTAAGGTTAAAACGCAAGCCATAAAATCAGCAACTGAGGCAGCAACAATGGTTCTACGTGTGGATGATGTGATAGCAGCCAAAGAGGAAATCAAAGCCAAGCCGGGCCAGAGCCCGCATGATTACACCAGGCCAATGATGTAAGTATTGATATAAGGCCAGCCTCATGGCTGGTCTTCTCTCCTCGACCCCTTTCTAAAGATTATCATATTGACGGCGGAGGTCACTGCAAAGATGATGCGACATAAGGGTTCAGTTGAAATGGATGCCTCTGAAGGCCTTTCTGAGGAGGCCGCCGAAGATATGGCTAATGCAGATGTGGCTATAGAAGATACGGCTAAAGAAGATATGAATGAAGATGAGATCCCGAAAGAAGATATAGATAGGATATCAAAGGATCTGGAAGATGCTCGGAAGCTGGCAGATGAGCGTCTGGATCAGCTCAGAAGATGTAGAGCTGAACTCGATAACGTTCTCAGGAGGACTGCCAGAGAGAAGGAAGAGCTGGCAAAGTATGCCTCTGAAAAGCTTATCTGCAAGCTTCTCTGCGTTCTGGACAGCCTTGAACAGGCATCGAAGCATGATGAGGGCTCAAGGGTGCTTTTCATGCAGCTGCTTGATATCTTGAAGAGCGAGGGACTCTCCCCGATAGATTCGATCGGCAAAAAGTTCGATCCTTATATACATGAGGCTATGTTCCAGATTAACTCTGAGGATGCAGAAGATGGAACAGTGGCTCAGGAGCTACAGCGGGGTTATGCCCTGAACTCCAAAGTTATCCGCTTCTCCAAAGTGGCTGTAGCAAAGCGATGATAGATCTAAATATTTACTATGTATTTGTAAATTCGGCTAAATGTTGTGAATTCAAACAGGTATTGTAAATCCATATCTTGGGAGATGGTATATCTTGGCTAAAATTATCGGCATTGATCTTGGAACCAGCAACTCTGCTGCAGCAGTTCTTCAGGGCGGCAGGCCCACAATAATTCCAAGCGCAGAGGGCACATCCATTGGCGGAAAAGCATTCCCGTCTTACGTTGCCTTTACAAAGGACGGTCAGGTGCTTGTCGGCGAGCCTGCGAAGAGACAGGCAGTGACAAACCCTGAAGGAACGATAACAGGCATCAAGCGTAAGATGGGCACAGAATACAAAGTTAGAGTCTATGGAAAGGAGTATACACCTGAGGAGATCTCTGCCCAAATACTGAGAAAGATTAAAAGAGATGCAGAGACCTTCCTGGGGGACACTGTAGAGAAGGCTGTTATAACGGTCCCCGCCTACTTCAATGATAACCAGAGGCAGGCAACGAAGGATGCAGGAACGATCGCAGGCCTCGACGTCGTGAGGATAATCAATGAGCCGACAGCCGCTGCACTGGCATATGGTCTGGATAAATCGGGCGAACATATGCTCATGGTCTTCGACCTAGGCGGCGGTACTTTAGATGTCACAATAATGGAAATAGGCGAAGGTGTATTCGAGGTCAAGTCGACATCCGGAGATACCCAGCTCGGCGGCAGGGATATGGATGAGAAGCTCATGGAATATGTTCTCGATAAGTTCAGACAGGAGTCCGGCATCGATCTCCGCAAGGATTCCATGGCTATGCAGCGCCTTCGTGAGGCCGTTGAGGTTGCAAAGATAGAGCTATCCTCCGTCATCCAGACAAACATCAACCTGCCGTATATTACAGCGGATGCAACTGGTCCAAAGCACCTGAGCATGGCCATCACAAGGGCAAAGCTCGAAGAGCTGATTCACGATGTGCTCGAGAGATGCAGGGGCCCAATGGTTCAGGCTATCAGGGATTCAAAACTGGACAAATCCCAGATAGATAAGATAATATTAGTGGGCGGGCCGACGCGCATGCCTGTAGTTCAGGAGTTCGTCAAAAACTTCATGGGCAAGGATATCGAGCGCGGTGTTGACCCGATGGAGTGCGTTGCCATGGGCGCTGCCATTCAGGCCGGCGTCCTCGGAGGCGAGGTGAAAGATCTTCTGCTTCTGGACGTGACTCCCCTGAGCCTTGGGATTGAGACACTGGGCGCTGTCGCAACAAGGCTGATTGAGAGAAACACGACTATCCCAACACGTAAGAGCCAGATATTCACAACTGCAGCCGATAACCAGACGAGCGTCGAGGTAAACGTGCTCCAGGGTGAGCGTCCGATGGCGAAGGATAATGTAACATTAGGAAGATTCACACTCGTCGGAATCCCGCCGGCACCACGCGGTATCCCTCAGATCGAGGTCACCTTCGATATTGATGCAAACGGTATCATCCATGTCTCGGCCAAGGATCTGGCGACGAAGAAGGAGCAGAGAATAACAATAACCGCGCCTCATAAGCTCAGCAAAGAAGAGATCGACGCCAAGATCAAGGATGCGGAGCGCTTTGCACAGGAAGATGCCAAGCGCAAGGAAGAGATCGAGGTCAAGAACCAGGCCGATTCCCTCATCTATGCCTCAGAGAAGATGCTGAAAGATGCAGGCGATGTTGCAACTGCTGAACAGAAGGATAAGATCAATAAGGCCATCTCCGATCTGAAGAATGCTCAGGCCGGTGGCGAAATCTCAGAAATCAAGGCAAAGACCGAGATGCTGCAGAATGCAATTTATGAGCTGTCGTCTGCCATGTATCAGCGTGCCGCACAGCAGCAACAGGCTCAGCAGGGCGCATCGGCAGGATCGAGCCAGACATCCGGCAATACCGTCGATGCTGATTACGAAGTAGTAAACGATAAGAAGTAAGCCGTAGAAAAAGAATAGAACAGATTAGTATGGCAGAGAAAAAGGACTATTACGAGGTTCTGGGCGTCTCAAAGCAGGCGAGCGATAAGGATATCAAGAGCGCCTATCGCAAGCTCGCCATGAAGTATCACCCTGACAGATCGGATGCATCCGATGCTGAGGAGAGGTTTAAAGAGATCTCGGAGGCGTATGCAGTCCTCTCTGATGTCGATAAACGCAGGCAGTATGATCAGTTCGGCCATGCTGGAATAAACAGCCAGTACTCGCAGGAGGACCTGTTCCGTGGAATCAACTTCGAGGACCTGTTCCGGGGCTTCGGCTTCGGCGGAGGCAGCGGGGAAAGCATCTTCGATATGTTCTTCGGAGGACGGAGACCTACTACGAGAGGGCGGGATCTGAGGTATGATCTGGAGCTCACCCTTGAGCAGGCGGCATCAGGCCTAGAGACGACTCTTGACGTTCCGAGGACGGAAAGCTGCCAGATCTGCGGCGGAAGCGGCTCGAAACCGGGAACGAGCCCCATGGTGTGCTCCCAATGCGGCGGAACCGGCCAGGCTACGCGTGTTCAGAGCACTCCGTTCGGACAGATGATCACCTCGACAGGCTGTCCAAAATGCGGCGGCAAGGGCCAGATCATAACATCGCCCTGTACTGAATGCGGCGGAAGCGGCAGGATCCGCCGTACACGCAAGATAAACGTGAAGATACCTCAGGGAGTTGATGATGGACAGCAGATAAAGCTCAGAGGCGAGGGGGACGTCGGTCCTGGGGGGCCTGGCGATCTCTACATCTTCCTGAATATCAGGCCTCACCATCTCTTCAAAAGAGTTGATAGCGATCTGCTATTCGAGATGCCTATCAGTATCACCCAGGCAGCTTTGGGCGCTGAGGTAGATGTCCCTACATTAAACGGCAGGGCTAATGTCAAAATACCTGCAGGAACCCAAGGTGGTTCAGTCTTCAGGCTAAAGGGCAAAGGGATGCCCAGACTCCATGGTCTCGGCTTTGGCGACATGCATGTGAAGGTGAATATCAGCATCCCCAAGTCACTTACGCCCAGGCAGAGGGAGCTCCTTGAGGCTTTGGCAGCCGAGTTCGGCGAAGTGAGACCTCTTGCTAAAGGCGATAAGAGTATCCTAAATAAGATTGTTGATGAGGTAAAGAGTGCTGTCCATTAGATCCTTTAGATCCTGCTCTTTATCTCCTCTTCTAGCGCGGCTTTCACGCGGGAATATTCAGCAGTCAGGGCTTCAATCTTGCTTTTAACACCCTCCAGTGAACCTGAGCGCCCCATTATCTCCAGATCTTTGCTCATTGCAGACAGCCCCATCGCTCCGACATAGGCGCTGCTGGATTTAAGGCTGTGAGCAGAAACCTGGAGAGCTTTGGCATTCTGTTCGGCAGCAGCTTTTTCAATGGCGGCTATCTTTTCGGGCGCATGCTTGAGAAACAGGCCGCCGACTTCTTCGATTATATCAGGCTCACCTTCTTCCTGAAGCTCTCTAAGGTTGGCAAGCACAGACTGGTCTATAGCTTCGCTTTTACCCTCAACTCCATCGGACATCAAACACCGTCTTACTCTAACCTTTATAAATTATTCGCATTTTTTGTCCGTGAAATCTTATCAAATCGAGTTATATAATGCAGCGTTTCCAAGAAGGTAGGCTTGGCTGCCTCTCATGCTTCTCCGACCAGAACTCCACCAGATCTTGTTATGTATTCATATTCTGTTTCCATCCCGGCTGTCCGTTCCATATATAGAACCTTTAAAATTAAGGCTGATCTCGCTGGAAACGGCACTAGACGCAGCCAGCATCATCTGATAGAATAGTGAGATGATCAGCGAGAATATCCCGCTGATCAGAAGACCCATATTGTCCAGGTTATCTATTTCCAGACATGCACGCCGTCGGATATTCTAGCATAGGAGAAACCGTTATGAGATTGGGCTCCCGTATACATTACAGAATCGATCTTATTGCCGTTCGAATCGTATAGGGTGACTCCTTGGCGATCCGTTGTAAGTCCAGTTACATCAACTACTACAAATCCAGATGGGGCAATCTTTTTATGAGTTATCATTCCTATAACGTATCCTGTCATATTTTTCATATACCATTGATTTAAATCAATTGAAGCCTTTCCCGTATTATACAGCTCTACCTTTCCGCTACCGTACTCTGTGGATGTTTTTGTATAGGGATAGATTTTATTTATTACTACAGACTTCTCCGAATTATAGTACAACTGCCCTGACGCTGCATATTCAGCTCCGCCTGAGCTTCCGCTGCCCTGATAATTTCCGTTGGATGCGCTGCTTCCGGCTGCATTGCTACTGCCTGCCGAGTTACTATTGCCGCTGGAACCACCATTTGATCCTCCATTTCCTCCGGATGGATCGCCTCCGGAATTGCCCCCCGAGGCTTCACTGTTGCTTTGATCGGAACTCCCTCCGGAACCATCGTTGTTATTTCCGCCTGAGCCGCCATTATCGTTTCCACCGGAGTTCCCACCAGAAACCGGATCTCCAGTTACGATTATTGATATTTGAGCAATATCACCGCCGCTAATAGTATTGCCCTCTGCAACCAGAGTTTCGCTTACAGAATATTCGCTGCCGTCTCCACCAACGACTGTCTGGCTAATGAAAAATACAATTGGAAACACAAATAGCATAGCGGCTACTATTGTAGTAACTATTCCTTTCAGCATATACCTCACATATCCTATTTATTTTACGTATGATACTTACAATTCATAAGTTAGTTTATAGATTTTTAAAAGGATACGAAACTTAGTTAATTATTCTAAAGATCTGAATTAAACACATCCCCAAAAAAACGCTATTCATTGTAACGGCATATCTGACAGGATGCTGATATAGCGCTTTAGACTATATTTCTTCGCGAGCGCATTTTCCTGGGTGATTCCCTTAGCGCTCTTTCTATTTTTTGTTATTGTAACTTTATGGCTAGTTTTATCATTAAATTGCCTCTCAGAGATATAGCAGCTTTTAACCAGTAAGGCTTATATAGCCTTCCCAATAGTCTTTTTCGAGATTTCATAGCCTAAACTGTAATCTGCATTATATAGCCTGCAGTCCCCTGCTACTCTGATAAATGAACTGATATCAGAAGACTCGAGCAGCGGCACAAATTCTTTTATTTTTTCGATAGGCCAGTCCCACCATCTTATCCGTTTGAGGGCCTCTATCTGATCTTCAGAGAATCTATATCTGATATGTTTGGCGGGATTCCCGGCAACAATTTCATAGTCCCCGACATCATGCGATATTACGCTATCCGCCCCTATAACCGCTCCATCTCCGACTGTGACGCCTGAGAGGATGGTGGCGTTCATGCCGATCCACACATCATTGCCGATATGGATGTCGCCCTTGGCGGTAGAGTAGGCGGGATTCCTCTGAAAACCCTCTATTTCACATCCAAATGGATAGGTAGTTACCCAATCGGTTCTATGCTCACCCCCGATTATCATTTTCACGCCTTCTGCAATCGCGCAGAATTTTCCTATATAAACATGATATTTGTTTCCCCCTAAATAAATATGGGGATACCCGTAAGTGTATTCACCTATGTGAACGTTATCATCTTCTATTAGGTCTGTAGTGAAATGCATAACCTGTACCTTCTATTACGATTTCAAGACCATCGGATGTGGCGAACTTTCTGCTGCGGTTATCGCTCGCATAGTGGTTCTTATGCGGTAACCTGCTAACTTATTATAAAGCGTCATAGTTTTGCAAGTATAAATGCTTTTGTATAATGGCTCAATCATATACCCCGGAATGCCATTTAGGAAATCCCTGATATCCCAATCACTCGGCATCAACAAAAGAGTGTAACTCTGTCTTGAGCTCTCTTATGAAATAAAATATAAATTTATGCAAATGTATGAGCTGCATAATTAATAGATCCCGTCTACCATAGTCTTTTCATCATAGCGATATAATCCTTTTTTCTTCATCCGAATCTTAGCAGATTTTAAAGCTTCTCTGATATCATTGAGGGTTGCAGGCTTTGTTATATAATCGTCCATGCCGGCATTTTTGCAGGTCTCCCTGTCGAATCTGTCCGCATAAGCAGTTATTGCGATAATGTAAGGCTGTGGTTTGCCAGCCAAGTTTTCACGTATGGTTTGTGCAGCTCTAAGACCATCCAGAATAGGCATCTGAAGATCCATAAATATCAGATCATAAGGTTGAATCGCAAGAGCCTCGACTGCCTCTTTGCCGTTAGTCACCATATTGGACCCATACCCAAGACGGCTTAGCATAAGCTGCAGTAGCTTTCTGTTGACTGCCACGTCATCAACAATAAGTATGCGTAATGCAGATGTGTTTTCTTTATCCCACATTTTCGACATCCTGCTATCTGAAATGCTCTTAGCAAGGTCGGCTCCGTTCATAAATATTTCGCATGATTCTTGAACATCATCCAAGATAAAGTTAAAGAATGGTGCCTCCTGCATATAGTTACTGAAACAAGCATTTTCTGCTGCAGTCTGCTATAATAATTTATATCAGATTTGCTAGTATTCCTTGGAAGATGCTGTCCAATACTTATATATTAAGGATTGCCGATATTCATCAGAGCATTTTCCAGATCTTCTATTCTCACAGGCTTTGCAATGTAATCGTCCATGCCGGCTTCCATGAACTTTTCCCTGTCACCCTCAATTGCATAGGCCGTGATCGCTATTATCTTCGGGCAGTTATCCTTCCAGCGCTGGCGGGCTATTCTTGCTGCCTCCAGACCATCCATTTCAGGCATTTTGATATCCATAAGAACTATATCGTAATGCTTGCGCTCCATCGCCTGAAGCGCTTCTATTCCATTTGCCGCGATATCCGCCTTGTATCCCAGCTTCTTCAGCATTCCCAGGGTTATCTTCTGGCTCGATATATTATCCTCTGCCAGGAGTATCCTCAGGGGACCGTCCTGGTCTGGCCTACTGGATGCAGCCGATTGATTTACTATTTGAGCAGGCTGCCTGGGCAATATTTCCGCTAAAACCTTATGCATCTGAGAGATTTTGATCGGTTTTGTCAGGTATGCATGGCCGGGCGGTATGCGTTTGCCAAAAGGAGTCAGAAACACCAGCGGCAGAGTTTTGTTGTACTTACGTATCTCTTCTTCGAGATCAAGGCTGCTCATGTCCTGCATATCTGCATCCAATATTGCTACATCGAATTCTCCGCCTCTTTTGAGCCATCCAAGAGCCTCCTCAACAGATCTTGATGCTGTGGGTATCATGCCCCAATCATAGATCTGTCTTCCAAGAATTCGGCGATTGGTCTTGCTCTCGGAGACTATAAGCACGTGCTTGCCTATCATCATAGGTGAGATCGCCATTTGCTCGGACTCGGATTTGGTTGAAGATGCTTTTATGATGACATGGAATGTCGAACCCTTGCCTACCTCGCTCTCAGCCCAGATCTTCCCGCCCATCAGATCTACAAGATCCTTGGAGATTGCGAGACCTAAACCGGTGCCGCCGTATAAACGAGATGTTGACGGCTCCATCTGGCTGAAAGGCTGGAAGAGCAGGCTCATACGATCTTTAGGAATTCCAATGCCCGTATCTTGAACTGCGAAATGAATCCCATAGGTCCCACCGATCCTTTTACATGAGATGAAAAGCGTTATCTCACCCTTATCTGTAAACTTGACTGCATTTGACAGCAGGTTCCCAAGCACCTGTCGAAGCCTGCCTGGATCGCCGATAATAGTATCAGGTACGCTTTTATCGATTATATATGCTATATTCAAATTCTTCTCTGATGCTTTCAGTGATACCAGATCCAGCGATTCTTCAACCAACTGGAGCAGCTTAAAGGGCTGTTTCTCCAGGACTAGCTTATCGCTCTCAATCTTGGAGAAATCAAGGATATCATTGATTATAGAGAGAAGCGCTTCGCTATTGATCCTGAGAAGTTCAACGTTCTCCCTCTGCTCCGGAGTCAGTGGATCGCCCAGCAGAAGGTCGGTCACGCCTATAACTATATTCATGGGCGTTCTGATCTCATGAGACATGTTGGCAAGAAATGCCGCTTTAGCCTTGACTGCAGCCTCTGCATCTTCTTTGGCTGCTTTAAGCTCTCTCTCCGTCATCTCATGCTTTGAGATTTCCATCTGAAGCTTCTGGTTGATGACTTCGAGATTCTCTTTCGCATTGGATAGTTCAGCTGTTCTTTCCTGAACCCTCAGCTCCAGCTCATCTTTCGCTTTGCGGAGCGCCTCTTCTATCCGTTTTCGTTCGGTGATATCATGAGCAACTACCAGAGCGCCGTCCAGTTTTCCGTCGGCATACATCAGCTTGACGTTGAGAGCCGCCCATATTTCCCGGCCATCCTTACAGAACACCCGGAATGCGACTGATTCATCAACATGTTCCCCGGCCAATATCTTCTGAATCCTTTCCTGGAATCGCCGCTGGCTTTCCTTATCCATAAGATCGAATGGGTTGGCTGCCAGCAGCTCTTCCCTGGTATAGCCGAGAACCTCGCACATTGCATCGTTAACGCACTTCAACCGAGGGCCTGTATAATCCATCTCATAGATGCCTGTGGGTGCATACTCCACAATATGCCGGTATTTCTCTTCGCTCTCCCGCAGCGCCTCTTCCGCCCGTTTACGTTCGGTAATATCTTCGAATAGAGTATATACCAGGCTGGTCCTGTCCTTCTTGAGAAGGGGTACGGCATTGACATTGATCCAGCGATAATCGTTCTCCCGGGGATTAAAAACCCCCATGACCACATCTCTTACAGGCAGCTTCGTCCTCGATGAGACGGCTGCAGGATGCTCCTCAATGGGAAATGATGACCCATCCTCATGGATAGCAAAGTAATCATGGCCGGATGTTGAGCCATCAAGAAGCTCCTTCTTAGTCTTGCCCAAAATCCTCTCAGCCGCGAGATTCATGGAGAAAACTTTGCCATCGGCATCCTGATAGATCACGCCCTGCTCCATAGTCTCGAAGAGAAGCCGATATTGCTGCTCCGATTGTCGAAGAGATTCCTCTGCAGTCTTCCTTTCGGCAATCTCCTTCCTCAGAGCAGCATTCATCATCTGGAGTTCAGCAGTCCTTTCCTGGACCATCTGCTCCAGCCTGCTCACGCTTGCAACAAGCGCTTTTTGGGCCTGCCTTAAAAGTATGGGTGTGGCTGTTTTGATATCAATTATGGCATCTACGCAACCGGCTTCCGAGGCTTCGATTGCTGCCTCTGCCTCGGCAAGCCTATTGACTAGATCATCAATATTGCCGCTTCCATTCGAGCCCTGAGTTTTACCGCCCATTATTGCAGCCGTCCATACCCAAGATTTGGATCACCTTATCCATCCTGCACAAATTTCCCTGTATTTTTACTGCCGGTAAAGGCGATAGCCTTACGAGAGTTGGGGTAAGAAGCACGCCATCATCTATAGCTCTCATAGGATCCTTGAGTATGTCCACAATCTCCAGCTTATAGGTGCCATACTTCAGGTAATCATCAAAGATTATCTTCACGTTGTTGAGAGCTATATCTGAGTTGGGCGCTCTGCCGGCGATATAGAGCCTGAAGGAGATCGGTTCTTTGCTAATTTCACCCATGGTCTCCACTCACCTGCCTCTCAGATTTGCGTATCTCCTTTACGCAGCTTCCTGATATTATTGGCCTTGTCCTTCAATCCTTTCAGGCGAGATATTTCCATACCATCTATTCTCGCCTTCGCGGCTCTGTTGGCCTCCAGATCTCTCTTCAAAGTTTCCATCTTGGCCTTGATCTCGGCCTCGGCCAGATCCAGATCGGTGCTCCTCTGTTCAGCCTCCTTTCTGGCCATCTCCTCTTCGAGTTTCTCAGATGCCTCCTTCTCAAAGCGCATCGTTCCCATCAGAGCCTCGCCGCCGCTGATGTATACATCCGTGAGGTCGATGCCTTCATCGCTCAGGATCATCTCTCTGATCTGGTTCGAGTGCTTTGTTCCTCTGGCCTTGATTATGCTAAGGGACCTGTTTCTCTCGCCGCCCTGGGGAACGTAAGCCAGATGAACCCAGGTATCGGCAATGGAAGATATTCTTATCTCCGTCTTTTCCGCCAGAGGCTCCCTGCCCTCCACAAGGCAGGTGCAGAGGAATGTAATGCCCTTGCTTTCAGTCATGTGTATCAGCCTCTGGGCAAGTCCTCTGGCATTCAACCGTCCTCCAGCCTGGGACATTGAGGAAATTGGATCTACAACCATGCATGTGGGCTTGTGCTCCTCAATCAACTTCCGCATCATCATCAGATGCTCCTCGGCGCTCATGGACTCTATCCGGGCAGTCTGCATCTTGAGTAGTCCGGAGTCTAAATAAGGCTTCAAGTGGATATTCACCGACTCGAAGTTGCGCACGGATTTCTTTGAGGTCTCTTCAAAGTTGATATAGAGCGCCTTCTCCCCTCTCTTGCAGGCAGCATCGATGAAGGCCGCGCAAAGGGTGGATTTAGCAGTGCCAGGTGCTCCGGTTATGAGGACGCTTGAACCTCTCTGGTAACCGCCGTAGAGCATTTTATCGAAACGCTCAACACCTGTCGAGATCTTTTCATCAGGAACCTCAATCTCCGGTTCAGATGTCCTGAGATTCGCAATCTCCATACCTCTCGGCCCTATCACCAGGGAAAACTCATTCTCGGCAAAGCTTGAGCCTCTATATTTCGCAATTCGAGCTTCCCTCAAGGAGGCCGTATCGACCATGTGGTGGCTGAAGGCTACTACACAGTCCGCCATATACTGAAGGAAATCGTTCTCGTGCTGCGATAGCTCCTTATCCTCGATCCTGGCGGTTATGATGCCCGTGATCATGTTTTGGGATAACCAATCCCTGACTCTGTAAAGCTCGCGGCGTTTTGCCTTCGGTTCATCGAGCATAGAGAGAAGAACATCGATTGAGTCGAAGACTATCCTTTTGGCACCCATCGCCTCTGCTTTGGCCTTGAGGGCCGCGAGCATCCCCGTCAGGTCGAAGTCACCTGCATCAATGATTTCAGGGAACATAGGTGCGTCCAGGAAGAACAGCCTGCCGTCCATCTCAGATAGGTTCCAGTTGAAGGTAGCTGCATTGGCTACTATCTGCTTGGAGTTCTCTTCAAATGCCACAAAAATCCCGGGCTCATCAAACTCGCGAGCTCCGTTTACAAGAGTTTGAAGAGCAAAGATTGTCTTTCCGCAGCCAGGGCCCCCTACAACCAACGTGGTGCGGCTTTTAGGTATGCCTCCATCGGCTATCTCATCAAATCCCGGGATGCCTGTGGGTACCTTTGGTATTCCGGCCTTTGATTTAGCCTGTGCTTTAGCCGTATCCATTTAAGGTCTCCCTTTAAAAACCTCAAGATCTTTATCCACTTACAATATCCAATTGTCAGCTAGTTATGCATTATTATTAAAACTATTCCTTAATGAGAATGTCAAGGCTCTGTTCCCTAGCCGTATGGGCTTTTCACTATGGCTGGCCATGCCTGCTTTGAAATATCTTCCATATTCAAATTTTATTCTATGCTATGAGATATTGCGCAGCAGCGTCGCAAGATCATCAACCTTCACAGGCTTTGCAATGTATTCATCCGCACCTGCTTTGAGGCACATCTCCTTATCTCCATCCATTGCAAATGCTGTGATTGCCACCACCTTCGGCCCATTTTCAGGCCAGAGCTTGCGTATCTCCTTGGTAGCAGTCAGTCCATCCATCTCTGGCATTTTGATATCCATGAAGATCAGGTCGTAAGGCCGGATCTTTAGGGCCTGAAGAACCTCGATGCCATCTGCTACAGCATCAGCTCTGTAGCCCAAACGTCCGAGCATCTCAACGAGTACTCTCTGGTTTGAAGGATTATCTTCTGCTACAAGGATCGATAGAGGCTTCTCTGCTGAAAGAGTTCCATATTCAACTCTTTCCACCTCACTCGAAGATAATTGCTTGTCCGGAACGACCTCTGCCGGGATAGCGAAATGGAATGTTGATCCCTTGCCTTCCTCGCTTTCAGCCCAGATCTCACCACCCATGAGTTTTACAAGCTCTTTGCATATGGCAAGCCCAAGCCCTGCGCCGTCACGCTTGCGGCTTATTATATACTCAAGCTGTGCAAAGGGCTCAAAGAGCCTGTCCATCTTATCCCTGGGCATGCCGATTCCGGTATCTTTGATTGCGAAAGTTACTAGCCTTTTGTTGTCTTCGAGGATTTTAGAAGAGACGGATACTAATATGCCCCCGACATCGGTGAACTTTACTGCATTGCTGAGCAGATTGATAAGAACCTGTCTAAGCCTGCCGTGATCGCCTATAATGGTATCCGGTAAGTCATAGCTGATGGTATAGTTCATCTTCAAGCCCTTCTGCTTTGCCTGAACAGCCACCAAATCAAGAGATTCCCTGATTAAGTGTTTAAGACTGAAGGGCTGGCGCTCTATCGAGATCTTATCTTTCTCAGCTCTGGATAACTCCAATATATTGCTGATAATGGCTAGAAGAGCCTGGCCTCCATTCCTTATGTTCTCGATATACTCCTTCTGCTCCTCTGTGAGGTTATCATCTAAGAGAAGGCTTGAGAAGCCTATAACAGCATTCAACGGTGTTCTGAGCTCATGGCTCATATTTGCAAGGAAGGCAGCTTTGGCCTCGGCTGCTGCCTCAGCAGCCTCTTTGGCTTTTATTAGATCTTTATTGATCTTAATGAGTTCAGCAGTCCTTTCCCGAACGCGTTGCTCAAGCTCATCATGGGCTTTTTGCAGCGCTTCCCTGGCCTTATGGCGCTCTGTAATGTCCGTAAGAGTGATCACACAGCCTATGATCCTGCCTTCTTTATCCTTCAAAGGTCCGGCGTTCATGAGCAGGTGGAATATCCTTCCATCGCTTCGCTCAAAACGGCACTCCGATTTCAAAATAGTCTTGCCCTCGAGGACAGCAGAGACCGGATTAAATTTTTCATCATCCGGGGTGCGTAGTTCGAATATATCCTCACAACATCGAAAAGAAGGATCGTAACCAAGGATATGAGACGCAGCCTCGCTGAAACGTATTATCTTTCCCTTAGCATTGCAGACAACTATGGCCTCAGCGGCCTGCTCAATGATGGAACGAGCAAGCCTCTCTGCAGCCACCATCTCTTCGCTGAGCTTCCGGTCTGAAAGATCCGTTATAACAACAGTGCGAGCCTCATCCAGCTCGGAGATATTCAGGGCGCTTGCAGAAAGATAAACTGGCAGAGTGCGGTCTCCCGCCAGTAGGGGTATCTCCCCCTTATCCGCATTATGTAGAAGAGTCTTTAAGGCTGCCCGGTTAACATCCGGTACGAAATCATAGATTGAAGCCCCAATCACCTTTTCCAGCGGAGAGCATACCATCTTAGAGAATCGGCAGTTACTATAAATGATGATCCCGTCTAATGTAAGGGTTATAGCACCCTCATTCATTGTCTCGACAGCGACACGATAAGCATAATCTGCTCCCTCGATGGTGTATACCCGATCTCCATTAGGCCCGGATACTACAAGGGCATCCACATCTCCTGAGTGAATGGCATTTAGAAGCTCCTCGGACTCTTTAAGGCGCTTTAGAAGCTCATCGATCTTTGCCTGAAGCTCCTCCCGTGAATCGGCCATCTCCTACTCCAGTTTTGGGGCTTTCACTTTTTCACATTTCTTCGACCCCGCTCCATTTCCTATGCCCATGCTCCTCAGGTCCAAGCCTACAAGCACGCGCTCCTTGTTGGACATATCTCCAACCAGCTTCGAGATAGGCAGCGGAAGCTCCTCGATAAGGTTTGGTGCTGCCACGATCTGGCCTTCCCTGGCGAAGATAGGTTGCTGGTAAATATCGATTATATCGAGCTGGTACCTGCCCGGCATGTTCTCTTCACATATCACTTACATTGCGCTCATGTTGCTGGCCGCAGCTCCAGACCGATCAGCACTCGTTCAGTATTCGAAAGATCGCCGATGATCTTTCTCACAGGCGGAGGAAGCCTCCGCACAAGCGTTGGAATAGCGAGAATCTGGTCGCCCTTTGCGAGCTGAGGGTGCTCCAGAAGATCGATAACTTCGATCCTGTACTTGCCCTTCAAATGCTCCTCACATATTTTCTTGAGATTCGCAAAAGCAGTCAGGCTCTTCTTGGTCTGGCCAGCCACATAAAGTCGCAGGATATAAATCTTATCATCCTGCAAATATTCTGAAGCTTCCATTTCTGTTTCAGTACTTTCGCCCATTTCACCCAACTCAACTTCAAGATGAATCGGCCCCTCTGAGCCGGGCCATCTCTTTTCTGCCTTTCGCTCTGGCCTTGCTTCTAAGCTCGTCCTCAGATAAGAGCTTGCTCAGCTCCTCCTCATCGGTTTCGCACTCCAGGTGAAGCATATCCATCTGGGCCTTCAGAGATTTGAGCTTGTTCTCGAGCACTCTTCTCTTGTGCTCGGTCTCCTCCCCATTAAGAACTACTTCCGCCCGCTCCTTTGCCTCCTGAGCAATGCGCTCTGTGCCCATGAGCAATCCGCCCTGAGGTCCCACATAGACGTCCAGGATCTTCACGCCGCAGTCTGTAATCTTGTACTCGCGTGTCTGGTTTGAGTGCTCCATGCCGCGTGATTTGATTACCGTAATTCCGCGGTTGCGTTCATTTCCATTATCGAACATGCGCAGCCACAGCCATGTATCCATCAGGGATGAAATACCCTCTGCCTTAGACCCAGTCTCATCCTCATCCTCTATAAGGCTAGTACAGAAAGGTGTTATGCCCATTGTCTTGATGTAATCTACCAGCCTAGTCAGCATAAACTTAACATCGTTTGAAGTTCCTGCATTTACAAAGTTTGAGACTGGATCGACGACCACAGCATCCGGCCGGATTTCATCGATCAGCTTGCGCATCTCGATCAGGTGCATCTCAAGGCCGTGCGCCATAGGACGGCCTGAAAAGATGTGAAGGAGTCCTGCATCTATCCACTGAGTGAGATTGATGCCGATTGAGCTCATGTTGCGGCATATCTGGCTCGGCGACTCCTCGAAGGCGAAGTAAATGCATCGCTCGCCGCGAGAGCATGCGGCATCAACGAAATGGCTTGCGAAGCTTGATTTGCCCGTGCCTGCAGTTCCTGTTAGAAGGATGCTGCTTCCGCGGAAAAAGCCCTTGCCGCTAAGCATTGTATCAAGCCGCTCAATGCCGGATGATATTCTCTCAGTTGTGGCAACATGCTCAAGCCCCAGGGATGTTATGGGCAGAACGGAGATGCCATCCTTCTCTATCATGAACGGATACTCGTTCATGCCATGTGAAGAGCCGCGATATTTGATTATTCTCATCCTTCGAGTGGCGATCTGATTCTCCATGCGGTTATCGAGGAGTATGACGCAGTCTGCAACGTATTCCTCAAGGCCGTACCTGGTTAAGGTTTTCTCGCCCTGCTCGCCGGTGATGATGGCAGTTACACCCTTGATCTTCAGCCACCGGAATAGCCTTCTAAGCTCAGAACGAAGTATGGCCTCGTTCGAAAAACCGGAGAAGAGAACTTCGATCGTATCTATGACTATGCGCTTAGCTCCGATGGCATCGATAGCGCTTCCCAAACGGATGAACAACCCTTCGAGATCGTACTCGCCCGTCTCCTCGATCTCATTCGAATCGATATAGATATAATCGACTAATATTTTGTTCTGCTCCTGAAGCTTTCCCAGATCAAATCCGAGAGAATTAAAGTTCTTCGTCAGCTCATCAGCGGTCTCCTCAAAGGCTACGAAGACCCCAGGCTCGTTATACTTCGATGCACCCTCTGAAAGAAACTGCATAGAGAGAAGTGTCTTTCCTGAACCTGCACTTCCACAAATAAGAGTCGGTCGTCCTTTTGGAAGCCCTCCGTCTGTGATCTCATCAAGGCCTTTTATGCCTGTGGGCGATTTCTCCAGGAGATTTGCGCAAGAACTAATATCATCAGTAATGAGGTCCCTTTCTGTCATAGGTTGATTTCCTTAAAGCATCAGATATTGCGGTTTTTCCAGTAATCCCTCTCGAATCGATCCATCAATCATTTGTGTTATTTCAAAGATGCAATCTAGACATATAAACTTAATCAATTGTTTATAATGTGTATCTGTCAGCAGCTCGTCACCAATGCCTTCTCCACCATCTCCAGCATTAGCAGTTAAAGCTCCTGGCTAGATTTTTCACTTTCTGTAACTCTATAAAAACGATACTTTCGAAATTGCGGCGTATTCAGCAACAATTATTTTATTTTTCAGTTTTTATTCTTTTGATGAGAGACAATATTATGCAATAATGTGAAAAGATCCTCCGCTATCAGGATCATCTTTCCAGTGTCATCTACGACCTACAGACCAATAGGCAATGAGTCCACGATAGCCTGAGGACTGTTCAGTGCATCAGATAGGACTTCAGGCACATTTGCTGGATCACTCACACACCTTGTCTTGAGTTCTTCCAATCGCTGTGAAAGCTCGGATACCTTTGGAGTGGAGCTTAACAGGAAATGCAGGAAAAATTTCATCTAGATAGAGGCTAAAGAGATTTAAGGTGAGATAATGGATAAATACGTCTGTAAAGTATGCGGGTATATCTACGATCCTGAAAAAGGGGATCCGACACAGAACATCGCACCTGGAACATCATTCGATGATCTGCCCGATGATTGGATCTGCCCCGAATGCGGCGTCGGGAAGGATCAGTTCGAGAAGATGGTTGAGTGATTTGAAACAGTAAAGGTTTATGCTGCCATTGATATTATCTGCGACGGCAATTATGCAGAAGGATGACATTATGCTTAGTCAGAAGATGGCGGATGCGCTCAATGGGCAGGCGAACAGAGAGTTTTATTCTGCCTATCTTTATCTCTCGATGTCTGCTTACTTTGAGTCCTTGGGCATGCGGGGAATGGCAAGCTGGATGAGAGTCCAGGCTGGAGAAGAGCTCGTGCATGCCATGAAGATGTACGATTATGTAGTCGGCGCAGGCGGCAGGGCAAAGATGCTCGCGGTCGAGGAGCCCCAGTTCTCCTGGGCATCGCCGGCTGAAGCTTTCCAGCATGTGTGGAATCACGAGCGTGCTGTTACCGGACTCATAAAAGCTCTAGTCGGAGTCTCGATCTCAGAGAAGGATGATGCAACAAACAAATTCCTGCAGTGGTACCTGGATGAGCAGGTCGAGGAGGAGGAATCCTCCGATACGGTGCTGAATAAAGTCAAGGCCGCAAGCAGTGATGCAGGCAAGCTTCAGGCTGTGGATAAGGAGCTTGGTCAGAGGCGCTTTAAGTTCCCCAGGGGATATAACATATTTCCATTTGGAACTGAAGGCATGAGCATCGGGTCACTGAAAAGGTAACGGCAACTGCAAAGCAAGATGGTCGCATCTTCCTATCATTTTTTATGACTTATTAGATTGACTTAACTTTGTCATATTGAACAGAGAATTAAGAAATATCATTAATCATTACACATTCTCTACAGGCTTAAGTATAACGTTCATCGAAGGGTGTGCATGATCGGGCGATTCACCTTTGGTTACCAGATTAGTAATTATTGGTGCAATTTCCGCCAGCGGCTTGATGAAGTCCACATCATCTATCCTTATGGCGGCCTCAGGCATACTGGGGACATTGGGGTCTTCTTGGACGATTACCTTTCCGCCCAGCCTCTTTATAACCAGAGATCCAATAGCCCCATCCTGGCCTGCACCTGTCAGGATTACAGCAATAGCTCTATCCTTGTAACTGGTAGCCATTGTTACGAATAGGACATCTGCCGCTGGCCTGGTGAATTGGACCTTATCAAGAGTGGCAAGCGAGAGGGTTCCGTCAGGATTCACCATCAGGTGCTTATCACGCCTGGCTGTATAGATTGTGCCCCTGGTGAATCTTTCCCCATCCTCCGCCTCTTTAACCTTTAAAGATGTATGCTGGCTAAGGATCCTCGCCAAATTGCTCTCAACATGAGGGCTCATATGCTGGACCACCAGTATAGACGCAGGGAAGTCTGCTGGAAGGCTGGAGATTATCTCAGTTATTGCCTTGATGCCATCAGCAGAGGCTGCCAGGGCTATGACATCAAAATGACTACCCCCGGAGGCATCTATAGCACCGCTTGTCTTAGATAGTTTTTCATTATTTGACGACTGCATGTATTTTCTTAGTACTTCAAAGGATATAACTCTAATGCGTCTCACAACACTCTGTATTATAATTTTAATGTTTGATGCTATTCCAATGCGATAAAGTCAAGTTAAATTATTTAGCAGTAATCTATACATCTCTCCTAAGGATACCTATATTTACCTCAGAAACATTGCTACAATGCAGCCGAGGTAATACCCATGAAATGGACTGCGCTTCTGATAGCATCACTGATGCTTCTGTCCCTTTGTGCTATGGGACTGCCAAATCAATACAGCACAAGAACTTCAGGCGGCGCGCCCACGCCGATGACTCCAACGAGCCCTGAATCTCTGGGCCTTCAGATGCCATCACCGATAGAATCCTCCCAGGCTCCAGCTGCACAGGAGAATCCAGAGGGTCTGATGAGCACAAGTCAGGATATGGCCTATTCTGCTGCGCCCCAGGGTGCAAGTTTGATGGCCCCCGGCGCTACGGGCTCCGCAGTTACCCAGATGGTGATCCCGCCAGGCGGCTACGCTCCAAACATTCTCTATATCGCATTTGCGCCCCAGACTGTGACAGGCTGCTATCTATATGCTAATCTGCCTTTGTGGCTGCAGACTTCAGGCTATGGCAGCGCCTGGTTCTATGAATGGTATCCAAGTGGACGGCTGGATATTAACTATGCGGGCTACATAAACTATCCCGGATGGTATAAGAGATGGTTCTTTGCTGATGTGCCGGGCTGGCATATCCTGCAGTATAACTGCAACGGCTGGAGCAACTACGCCTATGTCTATGTTTATGGACAGGGACCAAGCAACTGGGTCAACCCCGGACCTTATTATCAGCCCAATCCTTTGCCCTATATGCCGCAGGAATCAAATCCCCCGATCTATCCCTTCCCACAAGCCAATCCGCCAACAGGCCCCGTGTTCAATTGAGATAAATCAAGTAAGAATAAATAGAGACGAGATAAAGCTGGGACAAACATAGGGCGAAGCTGAGACGGTTGGATTCATTGAACACATGCTCCCTCAGCCCATGCTTTATCTATCATCTCATCTCTTCCGCCACTTTCCTGATCTTTCATCCTTCTCATAAACCTGCTTCACAGCCGACCAGGCAACTTTATGTGCAGTCTCCTCTCTGGATGCATCCCCCTTGCGGTCCTTCGGATTTGCATATTCCTCCCATGCATTATTGAAAGCTTTAAGATAAATCTCCTGGGCATGCTCCGGCAGATTTTCACGTACACTAGCCGGAAGTTCGTCTATTCTTCTATAAGGCAACTCTAATCCTCCAATAAGAAATTTAATTCGATTATTAATTAATTTTTCTTTTTGAATGCAACCGCAATTCAACCTCGATAATAAACCTCTTAAGGCTGCACATCATTTAGACATCATTCAGGAATCAAGCCCATGCCAGTCAAACTTCGAATAGCCACATTCAATCTGCTGAATCTGGATAACAAAAGCGGGCGTCCTCCGACCCTAGAGGAGAGGATACCAGTCATGAGGCCTCAGCTCGTTCGTATTAACGCTGATATTCTCTGCCTCCAGGAGGTATGCGGCCAGGGCGACCGTGGACATCTGCGGCTTGGCGCCCTCAATAAGCTTCTTGAATGTACGCCTTATGAGGGCTTCCACAGGATATCAACAGTGGCAGATGAGAGGGGGAATGCCTATGAGAGCCATAACAACCTGGTCATACTCAGCCGCTATGAGATCGTTGAGCACCATCAGTACCTTCATACTTACGCTCCATCGCCCAGGTATCAGAAGGTCACTGCCCAGCCCGAGGAGCATGAGGCAAAAGAGGTATCCTGGGATAGACCGATACTTCATGCGAAGATTAAGCTCCCAAACGATATAACCCTGGACGTTATTAACCTGCATCTGAAATCGAGGCGGCCTACGAGTATCCAGGGACATAAGATTGATGAAAGAACCTGGAGGACAGCATCCGGCTGGGCGGAGGGCGTCTTCATATCGTCTATGAAACGGATAGGTCAGGCCCTTGAGACACGCATTTTGATCGATAAACTCTTCGATGAGGATCCCTCTGCCCTCATAGCAGTATGCGGCGACTTCAATGAAGAGTTTGATGAGGTTGCACTTGAGGCCATCAGGGGAGATCTGGAGAATACAGGCAACCTCGACCTGGCAATGAGGATCATGGTTCCATGCGAGCGCAATATTCCGGGGCCTGCAAGGTACTCTTTCCTGCATAACGGGAAGGGGAAGATGCTGGATCATATCCTTGTGTCCAGGACGCTGCTTGCCTATTTCACAGGCTCTGAAGTACATAACGAGCTGCTCCACGACGAATCCATAGTCTTTACTCCAAGGGTATTTTATCCCGAGTCGGATCATGCACCTGTCATAGCGCGGTTCGAGCTGCCTGAAGCAAAAATTAAATGGGCGACGGTTCCTCCTAAGGAGAGAAGATGCGATAGGAGGGGCAGGTGGAACGGGTAGTCAGCAAAGAAAATCGTTTTGTGGAAATCTACTGGCTTTAGTTTATTTTAGGGAGCCGATCTGATATAGTTTTCGTCCAATAAACGAAAATATGTCCTCATTTTGGCCAGAACTTTTGAATATTTTGCGGAGCTGATAGCTATGCAGTTATCATCCTTACTCTCTCTTATTCATGCCATTTTAACCGACAGCTTAATATCCATTGATATCTTATTCGACTTTTGTCGAATACAAACTCGTCATGCTGCGTTGGAGGGAGATAAATTACCTGATATACGGCTCGCCGCGAATATATTACTATGAATGGCATTGTATAAGTAGTAACATAAGGCATATCTTATTATGATCACTACTGTTCATATTATCTAGTAAAGTTCTCGAATAATACTTAGGTCTTTGATCAAGAGGCGAATTAGATGAGGCTTCTTATAGTATCGAACCGCTTGCCGATCACAGTGCTCGATGAGGGCGAGCTTAAATTTAAAGAGAGCGTAGGAGGTTTAGTCACTGGGCTCAAGGCATACCTGGATACCAAAGGCGCCCAATCATCCATAGACTACACCTGGATCGGGTGGCCTGGAGCGACCATAAAGGATCAGAACAAAGAAAAATTGAGATCCAAGGTCTATTCAGACCTGCATGCTTATCCTGTTTTCCTATCTGAGGCTGCCATGGACAAATTCTATCACGGATTTTGCAATAGAACCATATGGCCGCTGTTCCATTACTTCACCTCAAATGTTGTCTATGATGAGGAAGGATGGGATTATTATAAATCGGTTAACGAGGCATTTTGTGAAGCAATCTTGCAGATAATTCGGCCCGATGATGTGGTATGGATACATGATTACCATTTGATGCTTCTTCCAAAGCTCCTGCGAGAGAAAGTTCCGGGCATACCGATAGGGTTCTTCCTGCATATTCCATTTCCCTCATATGAGGTGTTCCGCCTTCTTCCAACCATTTGGCGTACTGAGCTTCTTGAGGGGCTCCTCGGATCCGATCTGATAGGATTTCATACCCATGATTATACCCAATATTTCATGCGCTGTGTTCTGCGAATTCTGGGCTATGAGAATAACATGGGACAGATTGCTAAAGACGATCATCTTGTGAGAGTGGACACATTTCCCATGGGAATTGACTTCAATAAGTTTTATAACGCGAGCCTTAGCCCTAAGGTACAGGCTGAAAAGGATGATCTGAAAAAGGTGCTGGGCGGTCATAAGATCATTCTCTCGATAGACCGATTGGATTACACAAAAGGAGTCATCAGCCGACTTCTCGGATACGAGCGTTTCTTGGAAAAGAACCAGCAGTGGTGCGAAAAAGCCGTTTTGGTGCTCATGGTGGTTCCTTCCAGAACGAAGGTCGAGCATTATCAGCAGATGAAGAGGCAGATCGATGAGCTCGTCGGCCGCATAAACGGCAAGTTCGGAAGCATAGACTGGACGCCGATATTATACCATTACAAGTTTATCGAGTTTGACAAATTAATCGCGCTTTATAGCATTGCTGATGCTGGACTTGTCACGCCTCTGAGGGACGGCATGAATTTGATCGCAAAAGAGTATCTTGCGACGAAAACCGACGGAACGGGCGTCCTGATCCTGAGCGAGATGGCTGGCGCATCAAAGGAGGTAAGGGAGGCCATCATCATAAATCCGAATGATATCGGAGAGATAGCTTCAGCCCTTCAGGAGGCACTCGAGATGCCTGAGGATGAGCAGATAAGGCGCAATAGAATCATGCAGTCGCGTCTCAGACGCCATGATGTGACACAGTGGGCGGATAGCTTCATCCAGACATTGCTCTCTATGAAGGAAGATGAAAGGAGCCTCGATTACAAGCTTCTTGGACCATCTGCAAGAGGACAGCTCATAGATGATTTCCTCAAAGCACAGAAGAGGCTTATTCTGCTGGACTATGATGGAACTCTTGTCAAGTTTGCAAGCCATCCACAGGCTGCAATGCCCACAGATGAAGTAATGAGAATGCTCAAGCAGCTCTCCGAGAATCCTAAGAACGAGGTTGTACTTTTAAGCGGGCGTGACAGAATCACCCTTCAAAACTGGTTCGGCGTCTTTGGCATCGGTCTGGTTGCAGAGCACGGCGCATGGATTAAAAAGAAGAATGAAGAGTGGAGGATGTCGAAGCCTTTGACGAGCGATTGGAAACCGAAGGTTCTTCCTATCCTCGAGATGTACTCCGATAGACTTCCGGGCTCTTTCATCGAGGATAAAGACTTCTCCCTGGCGTGGCACTACCGCATGGCGGATCATGAAAGGGCATCAATAGTCTCAAAGGAACTGCTTGATGATCTGGTAAGATTCACTGCGAATATAGGTGTCCAGGTCCTTCAGGGAAACAGGGTGATAGAGATAAGAAATCCCGGTATGAACAAGGGAGATGCGAGCACTATCTGGCTCGCTGAAAACGGATATAATTTTATCCTGGCAATGGGGGATGACTGGACAGATGAGGATATGTTCAAGATTCTGCCTGAGACTGCCTATTCCATCAAAGTCGGCAGGGCACAATCTCAAGCAAGGTACAACTTGACGAATCAGTCAGAGGTGATAAGTTTGCTGCAGGAGCTTGCGAAATGAATCGGATGATAAAATATATCGTCTAAGCCGATCAGTCAGTAGTATGGCCGATTCCATATTCAATTTTGTATTCAATATCCGGATCCCTCATCCTTCAAGCCACTTCTCGAACTGCTTCTGGCTGCAGATCTTTTTGATAATTATCGTGCCATCTCGAAGATAGTCAAGATCAAGCTCACAATCTCCGTTCAGCTTGAGTTTATCTCTGATTTCGGCAGGCAGCTCTATTCTTCCGTTGGCATCGAGCTTGATGATCGGCATGTTTCTCCCTATAAAGGGCGTTCGAGGTCTTTTTTATTAAGCTTTGTTTTAAGATGAGGTTCATATCAGGATTATCTGATGTCCCTGCAGGCCATTATTGAAATTACAGCATATCAGAATAGGCAAGAAAGATCATCCGCCATGATGTGGGAAAAATCCAGAGCAAATATTAGATATTTTTTGATTTTTCAGAATAACAGGCGGTAAATAGTAAATGATCGTTAAACGATCATAAATAAATGGGGAGATCAGCTTCTGCTGATCATAGTGCCGACGCCCTCGTTTGTCAACAGCTCAAGAAGAATCGCATGAGATTTTCTGCCGTCGATAATATGTGCCTTCTCAACGCCGCCCTGGACAACGCGCACACAGGCTTCTACCTTCGGGATCATTCCGCCTTTGATGACTCCGCTCTGAACCAGCCTCTCAAAATCAGATATATGGAACTCTGAGATCACTGAACTTGGATCATCCGGATTCATGCGGACGCCTTCAACATCGGTTATCGAAAAGAACTTCTTTGCATGCAGGGAGATGGCGATCGCGCCTGCAGCAGTGTCGGCGTTCACGTTCAGGTTATTGCCATCATTGTCAACGGCTATCGGTGAAACTACAGGGATGTATCCTTTGCCAGCCATGATCATCAATATCTCGGGATCTACATTCTCTACCTCTCCTACCCATCCGAGATCTACAGGCTCTTTTCCCTTAACTTTGACCGGCGCCTTTTTCCTGGCCTTCAGAAACATTCCATCCTGACCGGACAGTCCAATCCCTTTTCCGCCGTACTTTCCAATCATCGACACAAGCTCGGCATTAATATTGCCCAAAAGAACCATTCGAGCGATCTCCAGCGTCTCTTTATCAGTTACCCTGAGTCCGCCCACGAACTCTGCCTTTTTCCCGAACTTCTCCATGGCCTCCGAGATCTCTGGCCCTCCGCCGTGGACTATTACAGGCTGAATGCCGATGTAGCGCAGGAGGACGATATCCTCGATAAAATCCTCAAGGACGTCCTTGTTCGACATTATGGAGCCGCCGATCTTAAAGACCATGATTGAGTCGTAAAACTCACGTATGTAGGGCAAAGCCTCAATCAGTACCTGCTCTTTCTTATCCGACACTTTCCTTCTCCCTATTGCTGTTTTACTATCCTTATTCTATGGACATCAGCACGTCGCCGGGGGAGACGGTCACCCCCTCTTTAACGTAGATCTCCTTGATCATGCCGTCTTTGTTGGCAAATACATTGTTCTCCATCTTCATTGCCTCAAGTATTGCCACTATATCTCCTTTGGCGACCTTATCTCCTTTCTTCACCTTATATTTGATGATGACACCCTGCATAGGCACGGTGACGCCATTTGTCGGTGCCTTTGGCTGGACTTCCTGGATTGTCATGCCCGCAGGTGCGACCTTCACAAGGTATGCCTCTCCATCGACTTCAATATTGAACGCCATGGGTTCGGCTTTGATATTTGCCGCCGATGCTGCAGGCGCTGCCGGCGGCTTCTTGGCGAGAGGCTCTTCAACAGCCGTGCCCTGCAGGAACTTCACTGCAACCTGTGGATATATCGCATATGTGAGGTAATCTTCCTCTTTCTTGGCAATCCCGAGGGCATCCAGCTCCTTCTTGGCCTTCTCATACTCGGGTTTGAGTAGATCAGCAGGCCTGACTGTTATCGGCTCCTCATCGCAGAGCACCTTGAGCCTGACCTTTGGATCGATCATGGCAGGGGACTTTCCATAAAGGCCCTTCACGTAATCTTTGGCCTCTTTGGGAACCATCTTATACCTATCGCCTGTGATAACATTGAGCACTGCTTGAGTTCCGACGATCTGGCTGGTCGGTGTTACAAGCGGCGGATATCCGAGATCCTTTCTGACCTTGGGAATCTCTGCCAGCACGTCATCATATTTATCAAGAGCCTTCTGCTCTATCAGCTGGGAGACAAGGTTTGACAGCATGCCTCCGGGAACCTGATAGACAAGCACATTTGTGTCAACACGGGCTGAAATTGGGTTGAATACTGAGGAATAGACTTCCATTACCTTCTCGAAGTACCTCTTGATCTCAGTCAGGGCGCCCAGATCCAGTCCAGTATCGTAGGGTGTTCCCTGGAGCGAAGCCACCAGGCTCTCGGTAGATGGCTGAGATGTGCCTCCGGAAAGGGGCGATATCGCTGTATCCAGTATATCGACACCTGCTTGGCATGCACGGAAATAGCTCATCTGGGCCATGCCGCTTGTGCAATGCGTGTGCAGGTTTACGGGCAGGTTGACCTCCTTCTTGATGGCAGTGATCAGGTTGTAAGCATTTTCAGGCGTGATAAGCCCGGCCATATCCTTGATGCAGATGGAATCAGAGCCGAGCTCGGCGAGCTTGGAAGCAAAGTCAGTAAACTGCTCGATTGTATGAACAGGGCTTATAGTATAGCTCAAAGATCCCTGGACATGAGCTCCCATGCGCTTTGCAACCTTGATCGATTTCTCCATGTTCCTGATATCGTTAACAGCATCGAAGATTCTGAAGATATCGACGCCATTCACTGCGGCCTTCTCAACGAACTTCTCAACTATATCATCAGAATAATGCCTGTACCCGACAAGGTTCTGCCCCCTAAGAAGCATCTGCATCTGCGTTTTAGGCATAGCCTTCTTCAGTGCACGCAAGCGCTCCCATGGATCTTCATTCAAGTACCTAATGCAGGTATCAAAGGTAGCGCCGCCCCACATCTCCAGAGAGAAAAATCCTATCTCATCCATGGCCTCTGCTATTGGGAGCATATCCCTTGTCCTCATCCTAGTAGCCAGAAGCGACTGGTGAGCATCCCTGAAAGCCGTATCAGTAAGTTTTACCCTGCCCATGAAGGTATTCTCCTACAACCTTGTACTTAAATCTCTTCGATCTTGTAGACGAATATGGCTCGCTATTCGATCTCTCTTAGATCTTAATTCTCCAGCAGTGGCCATGATGTGTTATATAAAGCTGGTGGATTCGATCACGATCATAATCGATTTTAATTTATAAGCTTAAATTTATATATCGCCCAATGGCTCTATGTTCGCCTAATTTGCTCCGACAGACTCTGCAGATTTGCCTCTGATTGAAGATCTGCTGCATATCAAAGCAGATATGGCCAAATAAGCTCCGAATATGCCCGGTTTCATGATAAAAAACGTGGCTAATCCCCTCCATTCTACTATTATTACTCGTCTGACTCTTGCTACTAGAAGTAGAATAGACGAGAGCTAGGTCAATCAGACTAGATCTCAGAACTCCTGATATGAGGTTATGGCAGGAAGTCTGCCGCGTAAAATCTGGAACGGCGAGTGGCGTTGGTTGAAAAACCATGGATGCCCCCGAATTTATTCGAGGGAGCCGTCACAGCGCCCAACAACCTTGCCAGGGCGACATCGCGAAGGTAATTCGTTTGAATTCTCATATAGAGCTAAATGATCAATTTTTCCAGTGTGATCCTTATATGGTCAGAAAAAGTTATAAATTATCGAGCAATACACTTGGGAGAGAGAAAAAATGAAATCTGAAGAGGAATGCCGAAGTTCAGGGCATGATCACGACGCTCAGATTTCGTATAAGCTGGATACGCTGAAAAGATCTAAATCATGCCATTCGGAAACAACTGCAGGAATCTTGTGTTGCCGGTTTTATTACTAAGATAATAAATCCGGTTCCATATTCTGGCTCTATCAGAAGCGATTTATACAGATGTGTACAGTTTTAGAATACAAGTGTCTATTAATAATATGAGAGCCTTGTATTTGTTTGGAGATAAAGCATGAGACTTAGAGTAGTAAGTTCAAGGACAGAGATTCCAGGCCTAAGCCCAAATGAGAAGATGATTCATCTGGCATTCAGGGCGTCAAACGTTGATTTTCTTAATCTGATGCAGAGGTGTCCGAGGCTCAGAATGATCCAGGTACCTCCCTCCTACAAAAAGACAATGTCCAACGCAATCCAAGTATTCCTTGATATGCAGGGCATTGAGCTACTTGAGGGCGATGTTTGGGGCCACAGAAAGGATCTCGATGAGTACTTCACAGTCGAGGATGCGACTATGGAGGAGATCCGCGCCCTTGCAGCCAGCGGTGTAAGCACCGATGAGGTTGCAGCCCAGATTCAGAAGAAGGCAAGGCTCGGACCCGACCTGATCAAGTACATAGCCAAGACCAAGGTTACTGTATAAATCAATAAATCGGATTTAGGCCGGCGTTCAAGCTGGCTTCTTTTTCCCCTTTCTTATAGGCTTTTACAAGATCCGGTCTTGGGAACACGACATTCCTTCATCCACGAGAATGGCTATGCACTACAGGGAAAGCATCACGAGATTTATCCCAGTGATCCCCGAAGGGCTGTGCCTGAGAAATAATTCTAATCAAATTTCATATCTTCTGTAGCTCATTGCTTCTGCGCAGCAGCAGCCAGCGTTAGGTTTCCATGAGGCATCACAATCATACGTGCATCCTTTCCTTGCCGCTCTTGCGCCATTGAGATCGCCTCATTCAAGGTTTTTGCAGGCGTAAAGAAGCATTTTCTCACCTTTTCAGGCGGAATAGATGAGACCAGTATCAAATCATGCTTCAGAGATTCCATTGCCAGGAATGCGGCTTTATGCCCGCCAAACTCATATTCCCTGCCAAATCGCTCAATGCAATCTTCAGCACATTTGGCCTCATTTGCCCACCGCTCAAAGACGGAATTGCCCAGTCCCTCGCTGCATTCCGCTACAAGGATTATCGTTCCTCCCGGAACTGCTGCATTCTTGGAATTATCCAGCGCCTTTTGAGCCTGGAAGAGGTTGATATCCTTGGGCATTCCTCCCGCGCAGGCAACCACAATCTCGGCAGGCTTAATGACCCTTCGGTACATCTGGTCAACTACCTCGGCACCAGCGCGATGAGCCCGGACAAAGTCCCCTGCAACGGCACGCACTATCTCCTGTCTGCTGTTCAAGACCACATTTAAAATATAGTCCAATCCGCCTATCGCTGCGGCCTCTTCCATATCCTGTCTCACAGGGCTATCAACACGCCCGGAGACAGCACACGGGTCCCTCATGAGCTCATGATTTCTCACGATGGACTTCCCGGAGCTCACGCCGGGCAGCATCGCCTTTGCACCGCCGCTGTAGCCTGCATAATAGTGATACTCTATATTTCCAGTGGCGATTACCAGATCAGACGATGCAACGTCCTCAAGTATCTCAACGGGGGTACCCCTTGAGGTTTTGCCGACGGATACGCACCTCTCAGGGTCGTGCTGCATATGAGGCAGACCTATGCAATCCTTCAAAAGTGCCTTCTCTTCACCGGGATCCATTCGCCTGTGAGTTCCCAAGGCGAAGATGACCTTTATTTCGGAAATGCCCATATGCTTAAGCATTCTCTGAAGGGGCGGAATCATAAAATAACTTGGCGCCGGGCGGGTTATATCGCTTGCAAGGATGACTGCCGAGTTTCCGCTGAGGTTAGTGAGATGCCTTCCAATCGGTTCATCGAGAGCTCTCTCGATCTCACAATCACCTGCAGCAGGCAGCTCCCCAGGAAGCACAACCTCCCCAAGAGTCTCAAGCTCCAGATATCCTCGACCATATCCAAGCTTCATATTCTCCAGATTATAGTTTTTGAAACCATCTCTGAGAAGGCATCGAATATTGGCTTATCGGTCCTGAAGCTGAAGAAGTCCGCACCTACGCTGCTGCAAGCGGCAGCTATCCTGGCGTTATGCTCATCCAGCCTTCTCTTATACTCATCTTTAGCTGTTTGTGTCACGCGTGTTGTCAAGGGCTGCTTTGTCTCCATGTCTATGAACCTGATATCCCCCCCAAAGTTCAGGTTCAGCTCGTCTGGAGCCAGCACCTGTATCAGAACAAGATCATGCCTCGATAGCCTGTAAATGCTGGAGAGTATCTCCTCCGTATCGCCAAGGAAATCGGATATCATCACAACCAGGCTGGTGGAGGCTATGAGAGCATCAAACTGCTCTGAAACCAGCCTCATATCCGTTACCCCTTTGGGTAAAGTGTCATCCAGCTCCTCTATTGTTTGAAATAGATACCTTCTTCCTCTCCTGGGCTCGCCTGGATAGAGCTTCTTACAGAAGAGGGATATGGCATATTTCTCATTCTCCAAAGTCGCGAGATAAGCGAATCCCGCTGCGATTCGAGAAGCGTAGCCGAACTTCCCATCGTAGCCCATGCTGCCGCTGCCGTCCAGAAGTATGTTGACTACAAGCGACCTCTCTTCCTCGTGTTCGCGAATATAGAGCTTCTCGGTCCTGCCGTAGACCTTCCAATCCACAAGCTTGAAGTCGTCGCCCTTGCGGTACTCCCTGTATCCGACAGGGCTTATCCCATGTCCGAACCGCAGCGATTTCCTTCCGCCCGTATAAGCCGTGGAGACCCGCTTCTTCACAAGCAAGGCGAACCTATCCAGCTCACGAAAGAAATCTGTATCCATATAGATCAGATATTGAGGCTCTTTAGAATATCCGTCACTACCTGGTCGCGCGTCAACCCTTTTCGTTCTGCCTCAAAGTTCAGAATTATCCTGTGTCTGAGCACCGGGTAGGCCATGGCATGCAGGTCATCCTTTGAAACGTAGTTTTTCCCGTGGATGAATGCCCTTGCCTTTGAGGATAGTATCAGACCGATAGATGCCCTCGGGCTCGCACCGTACTGTACGCCCTCCCAGCTTCTCGTTGAAAGGACAAGCTTTACCACATTTTGTTTCAGCTCATCAGATATAGGTATATCACGGCAGAGCTGCTGTAGAACCAGAAGCTCCTCCTTTGAGATCATTCTCTCTACCGTCGGCACTTTATTGCCAGTATACCTATCCAAAATCCCTATCTCCTCCTCGAATGAGGGATAGCCCAAGAGTATCTTGAGCAGGAATCTATCAAGCTGAGCCTCAGGCAGTGGAAATGTTCCCTCCATTTCTATCGGGTTTTGCGTTGCAAGAACGAAGAACGGCTGATCCAGAGGATATGTATGATTTCCGACAGTCACCTGCTTCTCCTGCATCGCCTCCAAAAGCGCGCTTTGAGTCTTGGGCGATGCCCTGTTGATCTCATCTGCGAGGACGATGTTTGCGAACACAGGCCCAGGCGCGAACCTGAACTCTTTGTTTCCCGAGGTGGTTTCTTCAATGATAGTAGTGCCTGTGATATCCGCAGGCATCAGATCTGGAGTGCATTGGATTCTGCTGAAGCTCAGGCCCATTGTCATAGCTGTTGTCTTTATGAGGAGCGTCTTTGCAAGCCCCGGGTTGCTCTCAAGAAGGGCATGGCCCCCTGCCAGGATGGAGACAAGAAGCTGCTCAATGGCCGCACTCTGGCCTACCATCACCTTATCAATCTCACGCCTGAGCCGCTGGAATATCTCGGGCGCTTCGTTGTAAATAGCCTTAAGATCCTGTGTCATCCCGTAGCTCCTTTCGACCGAACTCTCTGGCTGGCTCTAACTTCTATTGGATAAAAGAGTACCGCAGAATAGATCATAAGCTTTCCTGTTATTTTTGGAAAATCCTTAAGCTCTGCCTAATATATCGATTTATGACGAAAATTATGGATAAATTCTGCTAGATGGAAGATACGGTACTCCAACCAGCTTTGAAATTAACTCCCCATTCATATAGTCGGAATAATCGGAGCAGCAATCAAGCCAGTAATCATCTGAGATATTCTTTCTTATTACATCGGACATTCCTATCCTCAGGTTCATCTCATGGCTTCCTACATAGTCCTGTGAGACACGAGCGATATTGCCATTCAAGGATCTCTGGGAGGCATCCAGACGTGCAGCTGCTCCAGTGGAACTCTGGCTTAGCTGATATAAGCTAGATCTATTTGTGTATCTTTGAGCATTTATACTCGTAGATGTTATATTAATTGATATAATAGATCTATTGATAAATGTCTGGTAAAGGCTTTCCTTGGAAAGCTTCCAGGTATCAAGATATTTGGAGATGGTATCTCCGTTATTATCATACTTCTCTATGCTTATCATTCCGGGTCCAAGGTATGATACCTTTTTATAATCTGATAGATATGCAGGCCAGGCTTCATCGATTACTACATTGGCCGCTCCCTTTATGAAGATGGGGCCTGCTGTCCCGTTCGTGAGATTGATGCTCTGAAGATTGATGGCTGCATAAACTGGGCCGTACCTGCTTAAAAGTCGAAAGCGCTCGTCATACTGTAGGTCGCTCTCCTTTGAAGATGCAGATAGCTCCTTTGCCTCAATTCCTGCATACTTCGTTATATGGGTCAGCTTCGAGAAATTGCCGGAGCCCTTTACAGAGCCGTCCATTGAGAAGTCGATGTAATCTGTAGTACGATGAATCTCTATGGCGGATCCTGGAATGGATGCGATGATATCATAGCCCATTCGCGAGGCTGATGGTGGCATGAGCATACACAAAAGTGTAACCAACGCTAGATATCTTATCCCTCCCACCATCATGCTACCTCCCTCCTGTCTATTCCGGCCCGGATATATGTAATTATGGTATCGGCCACTGTACGATTTTCTCTAATACATCAACACTAGCTGAACTTCTACAGCGGATATTAATTCTTTTGATAGGAGCTTTAACCGAATATTATTAATAAAAAGAGATCGAGAGATGCTTTATATATCTACTTTGAACTGGACTGACATTCTGTAAAATACTTCTGCTTTCGCTGACTTGCCCGAGGTATTGATATACACGGGATTAGTTAAACTATTATGATCGAAATTATATACAGGCACCGTTTTAGGCATATCTGGGAGAGAATATATCCCTTTAGATTGATTTATAGATTCATTTATCTCTTCATTGAGCCTTCCAAATGCCTCGTTATAATCGGCATTGCTAAATTGATAGGAGATATTGATGCCCTGTATGGGCAATACTTGAGTTGGAAATCCTTCCGCATCCCCTTTCATTGTAAGATTATTTGTATCAGAAGGCCTCATGATTCCCATTACCGATTGGCCGAAGGTATATTGGGCCGGGTTGGACCCGAAGTAGTATTGCCACTGTGAATCTGTATCGCCATTAACATTTAGACCAATGCTGGCCGGTTTCTTATCACCTACAAGGTGCTCGACGCTTATGGTATCTTGAAAGCCTTTGATTTGATTCACCAGGCTGTTTTCTATAGTCTGACCTACACCCGATGACGACATAAGATGCAGCATTGTCGTCCCTTTCTGATAGCTGACGGCGTTAAATGTGCGCATGGTTTGCTCGATCTTATAATCCTTATTTGTATCACATGTATATAGGGTTCCATTCCGCACCATATCGCTATGTGCAACGACTAGCTGATCGGGATCAAAACCTTTGCCTCCGGAATAAGCCTTTGTATTCCAGCTGAGCGATCCTGAATCAGTCTGTGCGGCTGATGTTATCTTTTCGCCGTTGAGGACTACCTGGTATGAGTAATAACTATTTTGGGCGAGGGATTTGCCGCCGTTCTGGTATAGCACTGAGTCAGGCGCAAGCGTGATCCCGGCATCAAAGCTCAAACCCTCTCCGATAAGACCGACTGAAAGGGAATCATCTGGATTATAGAAGTTCATCTGAAGTGCCAGCTCTGCCTTTGCAGCCTCTGATAAGCATATCATCATCAGAAACGATAACAGAAATCTGAGCAGCCTCATAGAACCTCGGTCAGGCCTCCGGATAGACGAGTTCCATCTCCGATATGCAGTCGATATCTCCTATCGTCACCTCTCTCGTGACATCAAAGCCGCTATAGGCTACATCACCGTTTGCAGTTCTGAATTCCAGGCTTATATCCTGCTTAAATAGGTCCGCCGGCATATCAAGGCTCCATATGCTGGTAACATTTGTTTCCAGCGTCTTGGCCTCCGATTTGTCGGGTTCCTTTAGATCCGGAAAACCCACTGCTATGTTGCCGTAGGATCTTGTCTTCGAACTTGTTACCTGGCCGCCTGAGAACGTGCTATGCTGGGAGTTGTAAATGCCGCTTTTGCCCTCAAGCCCCTTATAAAATGTGCTGTAGATGCCGCCTTTGCCGTAAAGCCCAAAGTAGTTGTCAGGCGAAGTGGCAATGCCTTGATTCAACTGATAAGTTCCATTGCAGGTTTGGAGGAACTCTGTTCCAACTTCGCCCTGGGTTCTAAAGTTATATGTAGGATTAGGTGTGTCAATAATTATCGGATTGGATATATCGCTATCCAAAAGGGTCTTTGAAATGGCGCTATAATTGCCGATGTGGCCATCAGAGGTTGTTAAGGCGACCGTTTCTGAGATAGCCCCAGGATAATAGCGATAAGGGGAAAACTCTGTCTTTGAGATACCGCAGAGTCTCATCAGTCCCTCAGTTACATTGACTCCTGAAAAAGAGCTGTTGAAGTTGTACTGGCCGTTATACCACCAGGAATTATTTAGCGAAGTCCAAATTCCTTGATTTATCTGATAGATTTCCTCATGAGCAAGTGCATATTCTGCATTGAGCTCACCCCGAGATCCAAAGTTGATATCCGATGTGGATACAGCGCTGTCCAGAGAGGTTTTAACAAATTTAAAATCGCTTGTTTGGGTGATTAAACCGGAGTTTGCAAAGGACCCTGTTTCTGTTAATGCATTTGCAGATATCATAAGTATCTCCAATAGAATAGTTAGCAGCACAACAGATCTCATGATGATTATCTCCATAATAAAAGGAGATTAGGATGCCAGATATCTGGCATCTTAATCTTTAGTCTCTACTCGCTATTCGCTATTCGGCTATTCAAAAGTTAGGATACATTGTGTTGGGCATGACTGGTGCGAGGCTGCTCCACTTCGTATCGGTTATGAAGTTTCCGCTATTTGTCTCGATTGTTGCGCCTGCAGGAGCAATGCCGCCCGTGAATGCAGAGTAGGCCGTGCTCGAGCCGGACAGAGTCTTAAGATCTGTAACCATATCCCATGTAAGCCCGCTTGAGGACTGTACTCCAACATCAGCTTCAGCAAATTTAGCGCCGCCCAATGCTGTAACTCCGCCTGCGGTTGACGATGGATTTGTGGTTTCCGTAACGCGGATAGGATCTCCGATTCCTACATTTCCCTCATTTGCAAAGGTGGCCGAAACACCAGTATATACTCCGCTGAAGTGCAGGTTCTGGAAGTTGCTTACGGAAGCCTGTAATTCAGGCTTGTTATCCTGAGAGTCGAGAGCGCTGGTCCCGAGGACGGCTGAGCCTCCCTGTGTAAGCGTCAGTGTCTGGCTGGGCTGTAATAATCCAGAGCTGGTAGGAGATTCAGTGGTTGTTACACCGGTTACCTTGTTAGCTACCATTCCTTGCCCAGGTCCGTATGGATTTAAAGCACTAAATGCGGCCTCGGAGACTGCACCATTCATGAAACCGGATGGGTCTCCTGCCTGCTGGTACATCTCATGCGTATACTGGTACTGCAATGTATCTGTCGTATCCCATGCTGCTGCGAATCCGACCGTGGCCAGAATCGCCAGCAATATTACTATTACTTTCATTTTCCAATCCTCCAATTTCTTTCTTATTGTTTGAGGCATTTCTGCCAGAACTCAGATTTTCACTAATATTCCGCAGGATACTAAAATAGATAAAAGTAGTAGAAACTAATCTATGTACTGACAGTTTGTAAAACTAATTTGAAACAATAATTTGTATTTGTGCTAAGGGTTGTAAATTTTTAGTCTGGCTATGAAATAGAAATTTGGAACAATACTTTGAATTAACAATTTGTATCAGAGTTATGGAGCAACATTATGAATTGAAGATGCTATAACTGCATAATAAAGTGGCTAAGATGCTATCCCGTCTGGCATCCTAGCCTTTGCTCCCAATTTAGCGGTTCCTGGCTTTAGAGATTATTTTGCTGACTTTACTGCCACCAAGTATTTGTTGCGAAGTTTCCGCTGATCGTCTTGATATAGTTGCTTGAGCCGGCATCTGTATAGCCGCCTGTGAACGCAGAGTAGGCTGTGCTCGAGCCGGACAGAGTCTTCTGGTCTTTTACCTTGTCCCATGTTAGTCCGCTTGTGGACGCCACTCCGATGTCAGCCTCAGTGAACTGAGCATTGCCACCAGATGTTATTTGGCCAAGCCCATCCCAGCCATTATTTAAATTTGAACCCAGCTCATTCAAGCTGATAGGATTGCTGCCGCCGAGGCCAACGTTACCATTATCTGCGAATTGGGCTACAACATCTAAGCCCACATCCTCATCTCTATATACTCCGCTGAAGTGCAGGTTCTGGTAATTGCTTACGGAAGCTTCTACCTCAGGCCGATTATCCTGAGAGTCAAGAGCATGGGTGCTGAGTAAAGCTGAGCCTCCTTGAGTGAGCGTCATTGTCTGACTTGGCTCCAATAGAGTCTCTTGCTGATCATTATAGGGGGTAACAGCGCCTGCCCAGACGAGCTGGTTAGATGTAGATCCCTGAGAGTTTCCATATGGGGTGGGTGCTTGGAAGCTAGCCTGCGAATATATATCATTGATCAAACCGTTTTCTGATGGATCTCCGGCCTGCATGTATATGCCATGTGTATATTGGTACTGCATTTGGTCCGCCGTATCCCATGCTGCAGCAAATTCTATCATCGCCAGGACTGCCAGCAGCAATACTAATTTCTTCATTTCTCCTCCTTTATTTTATTGCCGCTCGGGGCGTTTTTGCCCAGGAGCGCATTCTGAACAGTTCCACTCATTAATGTTAGAAAATAAATATGGATGGAACTGATCTATGTATTTGCAATTTGTAAATCCGTTACGAAAAAATAATCTGAATTTGTGCTATATATCGACATTTTTAGTTCGACTATGAACTGGAAATTTGCAATAACACTTTGAACACATGACTTATGTAGCATCACCTATATATCGACAGCCGCTATTTCCTATGGCGGTGGTCAATTGAAGAAGATTATCCCAATGATGCTAATCTGTTGCTCGATCCTTTGCCTCTATGCTCTTGCAGCAGATAGCCCAACTAAAGCAAACTCTGGGACGAAACAGAATGCATCGCCTATGAGCTTCAGCGCTCAGAGTGCAATTGAGTCATCTAAGACATCGATAAGTGCCACAACTTCGCAGGGACAATCTACCCAAAGTGCGATTGCATCCAATATTATCGCCTCAAATGGAGGTCTATCTATATTGAAACAAGACAGCGGAAAGAACTTCTCTGAAATGAATTTGACCATGTACTCAGCTGTTAGTGATTTTGGACAAGCAGGCTTAACTGCAGGCGAAATGGTAAAGTTCACAGCTCCGAGGCCCGGATGGAAGCTGAAGCAAATCCAAATTGTAGGATGGAGCATGTTCAATAACACTACAAAGAGATATCCCGCAGACAGGAATTTCCTTTTAGAAGTAAGAGATAAGAATACAGACTTGCTCTATAAATTTGCCGATGAGCAGAATATGTACTTCGCATCAGCTGGAGGTCCTGTTGTTAGTGGAATAGATATCCCTACTCTGGCCATATCCGATATATTCTATATAGTCTTCTATGATCGCGGCGCGGTTCTCCTTGGAACAGAACCGAAGAACGGAACAGGGAACTCCTTCTTCGTCGTAAATGGCAAGGTAATGCCTGCAGAGTTCAAGGACTCGAAAACAAATGAGACTGTAAAGATCAACTGGTTGATAAGAGCTCTAGGCGAGTAAGAATGATATCATTTGGCTGGCAACTACTGCGGCTCTCTCCAATGCCGGCTTGATATAATTTTTCGCTTTCTTAAAAGATAGAAAATCGCAAATTAGGGCTTCCGATAGCAGAGCCGAGCATAGCAACAATCATTATGGAGCTATAAATTTGGAAGCTAATTAACCACCTTCTCTATTGGAGTCAGCCGTAGAAAATGATTTTTCAGCGATCCAGCCATTATTTATTTGTAAATGCAGACCAACCAGCTTTTTCTTAAACTTCGATCCCTTGGATGTGGTCTTGAACATAATTGTCGGCTTCTTGCCCAGTTCAGTTACCATGCCGCTTTTGACCAGAATCTCCAAGTAGCGGTTAACTGTTGTATAGTTGAGATTGGCTCCATGGATAATATTCGTTTTAAGGGCACCATCTTGGCATATATCCAGGATTAAATAGATGATTTTATCATCGGTGCGTCTTTTCGATCCCATAGTGTTCACCAGCTCCAAATCGTATAGCTTGGAATTGCTATGCAGATATCTTCTTAATCGCTTGTGGAAAATAAATATGCAGGAAATAGTTATATGAACCATTAATTTTGAAAACGTGTATGAATATCCAATGTTAATTGAAGGTCTGAATTTTTAATTTTAAGTTCCGATATGTATTATTAATACGTTTTACGCGCTATTAGATTCATATTATAGGAATTAATGTTGGGTTAACTAAATCCCGCATCCCCTGCATCTCCCTTTAGAAGCAATATTCTTCGCATCCAAGGCCGAACAACTTAATAATTGATTTTATGGACCAAAAAGTATGTTATAGTTCGCCGGTTCATCCTCCGCACCCACAACCGCCCCCGCCTGTGGTAGTAGTTGTTCCTCTCGATTCAGAGAGCGGATACATGATATTTGTATATCCGGTGAGATTTCCTTTGGCCCTGGCCCTGGCATAGCCTGTCAAATCGATTATCGCAGGCTGTGTGTTTATCGCCGGTATGCTATTTATTGATGAGTTATTCGTCGGCAAGTTATTTGCAGGGGCATTCATTGGAGCCATTGGAGCTCTGCCTATATGATAAACTTCTGTTCCCGGCTGTGACAATGAGCTTGTAAGCTTAAAATCTCCCAAGTTGATCTCAGTGCCCCTGGGGAGCCACTGGGCATATGCGCCGCAGACAAATACACTGGATAGAGCCGCAAATGCCAGTGCCAATACCATCATCATCTTTTTCGAAAACATAAATACACCACCCTCCTGTTGGAAATTGCCAATTAAAAATAAAGGGCTATGTGCCCAATTGAGGGCACACTGCAATATTCGTCTACTTCGGCGGCCAGAAGCTCTTCATCCACTCGGAGATTCGTCCGGAGTCTTCAGGTCCGACCAGAATCTTGGCCTTTCCTGCGAAGAGGTCCTCAAGCTCGCCGCTGAACTTGGCAGCCATTCCTGGCAGTACCATGCCTGGATTCTTCTGGCCCTCCCACTTGAAGCCGGACTCATCGAAGGAATCCTTTATCTTCGTGGGCGTGAGCTGTCCGCCTGCTACAGATGCCTGCACGCCTATTCCATCTGTATTTATGGATATGATGTAGGCATCGATGCCGTTGGAAGCAATATCCGATTCGACTGTGTAGTATGTCAGCGCGAAGTTTGTCGTAACGAATACGGGTGACTCGGGTCCTGGATTGCCGACCTTGTATATGCCGGGCTTGACCTGCACTGGCTTTCTCGGATCGGTGTAGATATTGAACCGGAGGTGCATATCCGGCATCATGCTGTGCGCTTCAGTCGAGTGCTTGATCATTATTGCGCCGCCGCGGATAGCGAATGCGGCTGTCAGCACCGACTCCCAATAGGCAGCCCTGACGGGATCCTTTGTTGTGAGCCAGGCATTGATTGGCAGAGCCATTACTGGATAGGAAATATCCCTCTGGCCCTCCTCAACTGCCGCTCTCCGGAGGTTGATGAAGTTCTGGAGCGTCTGCTGCAGCATCTTGCCGTTTGGCGCTGTGCCTGGGTCCAGGACAAGATCGGTCAGGCCCATGCTGGCAAAGGTCGTTGCCATGGACTTGAGGCCATCGAGATCGAATGGAACGCTCAGAGTTACAGGCACGTTATAATCGTGTGCAAGCTGGGCGACTTCCTTCCAGTTATCCTTATTGGCGGCGTAGATGAGCGGCCTGCTCTTGGCTGCAACATCAAGTCCTGCCTTCAGAACCTTCGGATTGAAGGAGCAGAGGATGAGCGGATAGTTTGAGTTCTCCATTACCTTCTTGATGCATGCCGCGAACTTGGCAGGATCATCGGTCACAGATCGGACTGCGATCATCTCAACAGATTCCCACTTGCCGATGTAGAACTTCCTCCAGGTGGAGATCTTCTTCACACGCTCCACGAGCTTGGCCTCTTCCATGTTATCGGTTACATCGTAGGCAAATGGCGGCTTATTGAAGAAGGTCATCTGGTGGCGGAACATTACATCCTCTCCACCAACCTTGATCTGCTTCTCGCCTGTGCCTATGTAGATCATCTTCAGCTCAGGGGCTACAATCGATTTGAGGGCCTCGAGCTTCTTGGCATATTTCTTATCCTTGACAAGCGGAGTGCAGTCCTCTACCTTCTTTGTCCTGGCGATGAGACCTGCAGCAAAGGCCATGCATGTCTGCTCGCCGCATTCCTTACAGTTGGTCTGAGGAAGCTGCTTGTAAAGATTAAGCGGGCTAGTTTCCTTCATGGATCTCAAGCCTCCATCTTAAGCCAGCTGGCTGTATCAGGTGTCTTAGCATCAATCAGTCCCATCAGAGACTGTGTGATCTCATGTACATACGCAACTGCCAGTGGATGCATCATCATGAATATGTCCACACCGGCCATTGCCAGAGTAAATCCAGTAAGAATCTCCCAGATTGGGCCGCGCAGCATCCTGTCTCCCCAATCCGAATCCTGCTTGTTGGGTGACCGAACCATCCATGCCTCCCTGACGCCCCAGGCATTTGTGGTTCCTGAGGACATTGGGAATGTCAGCTCTTCGTCGCCCTTCAGGGCTCCAAGCCTGATTCTCTCCATATTCGTATATGCGAAATCTAGGCCATATGCCAGAGCTGCTGTTGTCGGGTCCATTACTATGGATTCCCTCGGCATTCCGACGACCTTCATGAGCTTCCTGTTCAGCTCCTTCTGGGAGTTGATCTCGAGCTGTGTCCAGGCCAGGCATACGTGTCCATTGTCCTTGCATGCCTTTCCTATCTTCTCCCAGTCCATGTTCAGGTTTGCCGAGGCTATCAGAACGCGCTCGCCCTGGGCGACTTCTGCTGCCTTGGAAAGCACTATCGGATCCTTCTCGGGGTTGCCTGATCCACCGATGCATATTGGGACTTTAACAGCCTGCAAGACATCCTCAACTACCTTGACGGCGTCCTGAGGCTTGGTATCCTTCAGCAGCGGATCAGTGCTGATCAGGTGAACTGTTACCAGATCTGCGCCAAATTTATCGACTGCCTTCTTGGCCCACGATGCAGGATCGTTTATGACATCCTCGTAGTGCATCTTAACTGCCTTGGCCATGCCGATAGGCATATCGAAGACATCCATTGTGATCTTGGGGGAGTTGGGCATTAACGCATCCGGGAAGAATGCCATGGCCTTCTCGCCGCCGAGCTTCACAACATTGCCCCTGCTTCCGCCATCTGCCTTTGTGGCTCCGATGGTGACCTCCTGAATGGGGGTCTTCCAGGTCTTGTCTGTTCCTACGGAGAATTTGGCTGCATTTAGTGCACTTGCAACCTTCCAGACCGGAACGGCTGCTGCTGCAGCGGCTGCTGCTGGAGCAAGCTCCTTCGGTGCTGGGGATATTGCCTGAGCCACTGCGACGGGCTGAAGCAATGCATCAACTGGATAGCCAACTGCCTTTGCGAAGTTTATGAGCTGCACTGCAATCTTGGCTGCCTCTTGGCCGAAGTAGTAGGCGAAGAGCGGTCCAAAGCCCGCAGCACCTGAGTCTATTTCTATCTCTATATCTCCCTCGATCTTCAAACCTTCAAGGGATTGTACATTCATCTCTGATAAGGTCTTGTTTAAGTCAGATAATGTGATCTTCTCTGCCATTATATCACCCTCACAGGCCTATCTCCCTGACCACCCGCTCCATCTCAATCACAGCCGGTGAGTCATCGGGAAGGCCCATCAGTGGATCTCCCACTAGGTCGAATTTGGCTAGCTTTTCATCGTAGGGAATGGTGCCGATAACCTTCAGGCCAATGCCTTTTGCCGTCTCCAGAACCTTTTCTTTTCTATCCGGAGTCACCTTGTTTACGATGACGTAGAGCTCCTTATACTTGAGCTCAATCTCCCTCGCCAGATCTCGTATGCGCTCAGCAGTCGTAAGGCCTCTTCTGGATTCATCGGTTACGGCGATGAGAATGTCCAGGTCGGGTATTGTCTTTCTGCTGAAATGCTCGAGGCCTGCAGGAGTATCTATGATGGTCAGATCATAATCGTTTACGGTTTTATCCATAACGCCGCGCAGAAGGTTATTTACAAAACAGTAGCATCCTGAACCTTCCGGCTTGCCCATCACCAGGAGGTCATATCCCTCCTCCTCCATCAGGATCTCGAAGAGCTTTGATTCGAAAAGCCTCTGTTTATCGGTATCTGGAGACGTAGTGTATCGAGCCTGCTGCATGAACTCCCGCATATCGCCAATGGTCTTTCCGACAGTTACGCCCAGCGCATCAGCGAGGTTTGCATCAGGGTCTGCATCGATAGCCAGTATTCTATATTTTTTGCCTGAACTCTTTACAAGGTATCTTATAAGCATGGCAGTCACGGCAGTCTTGCCTGTGCCGCCTTTGCCCGTCACCGCAATTACTTTCCCCACGGTTAGCCTTCCTTACTTCTTCTTTATGATTACCTCAGCCACGTGGACCGTCGCGCCCCGGAGCTCGAGAGTTATGCCGCCCGTTGCAGCGGGCATGGCAAAGGCTGGCGCTGCTCCTGCTGCTGGGGCTGCTGCAGCGGATGCTGCTGCCGGAGCAGCTGCGGCCGCAGGTGCCTTGGGCTTGAGTTTAAGCTGAATCTTTCCTGCCATAATATCCTCCTCACTTCAAATTATAATAATAGCACTCGCTATGATAAAAGGCCGGTCTCCTCAAAATAGAGGTAAGGCGGCCTCTACTTAGCGAGTACCACCTTATCGATTGAGATCTTTGCGTCTTTCAATATCAGCTTTATGCCGCCAGCGCTGCCGGACATGGAGAATGCCGGTGCTGCTGGAGCTGCTGTGCCTGCTGCAGGCGCGGCCGCCGGGGCCGCTGCCGCAGGTGTCTTGGGCTTGAGTTTAAGCTGTATCTTCCCTGCCATTTTAAACGCCTCCTCACTCTAGGACGCCATCGGCCTGGAGAGCCTCTATGACCTGCATGAACTGGCCCTCGGACAAGCCGAGCTTATCCTTGACTGCCTGAACATCGATGTCTCCGCCGGTCTCCTGGATGAAGTTGATGACCTTTTCCTTGATCTCGTCGGAGATATCCTCGAGCTTCCAGCCCTCGGTGATCTTCTTGTTATCAACGGGCCTTGTGACACCGCCGACAACTGGATGATCGACCTTCAGCAGGAACTTCTTCAGGGAATCAATGTCCTTAGCATCATCCTCAGTGGCGATCTTCGGGTACATCTCCTCTGGAATGCCTGCCTTTACTCTCTCCTTGAGCTTCTTGGACATCCAGACGATCCTTCTCCAGCCTCCATCGGCCTGCAGGAACTTGGTGGAGAAGTAGTACAGAATGCCCATGCCTAGGAATCCTACAACCTGCTTGCCGCCGCCTGTCTGGCCTGCCATTGTGGAGAACGGAAGTCCGTTTGGTGCAGCGCCCTTGAAGTCACGGTCAGCTATGCCGATGCCGTCTACCTCAGGCATGTAGAATCCAATGGTCTCGAAGCATCCGCAGGATGTGTGGGGAGCATCGAAGAAGGTGTACAGCTTCATGACTGAGTACTCGCCACCGGATCTCTTCGCTGCAACCTCATTGATGGATGCATACTCGCCAGCGACTGCATCGATTGCCTCACCCTTCGGTACTGGGAACTGGGGGCCCTCTGGGTCTACCTTGGCTGCTGCACGGCCGTCGAACCAGGTGATGGCTCCGCACAGGGATGGCCTGTCTGGAGAAACTACGCATGCGCTTGTTGGGGCGAATGCCTGGCAAAGTGTACATCCGTAGAAGACATCGACATCCTCATCGTGCAGACCCTTTGCGCGCTCATCGCGTGCCTTGTAAACTTCCATAGCCTTGGCGAGCTCTTCCTTGACCTTGGCAGGGTCAGTGACGATTGTGACCTCCATCTTCTCGATGAAGGGCATCTCTGCTTTGTAGAGCTCTATGATGGGCTTGTAAATCTGCTCCCACTTTGTTACACCCTTCTTCTGCAATCCCTTGCCCATCCTCATCCAGATATCGTACCTCTGGTTGAGGTGCATGAGGCCTGCAACGTAGGATAGCAGGGCGTGATTTCTCCTCTCAATGATAGACTCCAGATCCTTCTCGATCTTCTCGCCGCCGACCTTGAAGATCATTCCGAAGGGTATGGTGGAGCCCTCCTTAATCTCTGAAGGCTCTGGTCCAATAACGCTTACCTTTCCATCCTGAATCTGATCCATTGGTGTGGCCAGGGATAGCTCGAAGCCGTATGCCTTGGGGCCAGCAAGCTCTATCCACAGGTCCTCTTTTCTGATTCTCTCCCCTTCATACATTGGGGATATATCCAACTTGACTTCATCTGCCATTAATACACCTCTTATTATGAGATGAACTTCATTTCCTCATTGCTTCGATTACTTCATCGACTGCTGCGTGATAGTCGTTCGGGTTAAATGCCATGTTGCCAAAGGTCATGTTAGCGTTGACGTGATAGTATCTATCTATCGAGACGCGCTTTATGTTCCTGTTGAAGTGCTTGAGTGTGGAGAACATGGCGTTGGCGAATTTGTAGAAGATGCCCATGAATATAACTGTATCATACTGGCCCTGTCCATCCAGGCCCTTCCAGTCCTCGAACCTGAGGTAGCTGGTGAGCGGGTGGAGACCAATCTGATAAACGTTATTCAGGTAGCCCCTCTCTACGAAGCCCTTTACGCTGTGTGCTGTTGCTGCAATAGGTACTCCCATTTTGCCGATCTCTATCGCCTTGTCAAACATCACCGGGTCATCAAAGAGCTCTGCTCCAACAACGAGCAGAGGCCTCTTGGACTTCTTGACTATGGCTCCGATGACCTTCGGCAAATAAGTCTTGGCCATCTCGGGCCCAGGGATCTGGGCCATCTCAAAGGGAACTGGATTCTTTGTTGTATCAATGCCCTTTTTTACTTCAGCTGCCATTTTGATCACTTCCCTCCTCACTTCTTAGCCCTAATCTTTCTCGGGATGTTCGTCGGATCGAAGCTAACATCAGCCGGTCTGAGCGGTCCGGATAAGAACTTCTTGTTCTTCCAGTCAACCTTCCAGCCGTGCTTCGACTCAAGCTCCTTCATCATGCTGTCCTTATAGGTGATGGGCAGGTCCTTTGCATCCCTTACGAAGATGTGCCAGTCATCAGGCAGCTTTCCGAAGTACTTCATGGAGATATCGCAGTAGTGATTCAGCTTGATTGACCTTCCCATGCTGTTATCCGATGGCCTGAAGCAGAGCTTTGCCATCTCCAGCATTGCCTCTTCCTTGGTCTCAGCTATGTAGAGCATAGCCTCAGGAGCGGGCTCGATCTGCTGCATCTTGCCGTCGCGAGCATCTATGACCATCCAGTCCTCAGGCTTGTCAGCCCTTCCCATGAAGGACCTCCTGTACATGACGGAATGCGGCTGAACGACTACTGGAATGCCCAGTCTGTTGCATCCTGTTGCGATGGCCGCTGCCTTCTGTGAGTAGGCTCCCCAGGCTACACCGCAGGCTCCGACCTTGGAGAGGATGTAGTCTGCAATATCATCGAAGTTTGCCCTGTGATTCCTGTGAGCGAAAATGGTTGCCACCTTGATCGCGGCATCGGCGATGTTGGCGTTTGATACGCATGAGCCTGTGTTGCAGAGATTTCTGCCGTCGAATCCGCCGGGGTACTGCTCCCAGATGGTCTTGCCCTCTTCGTTCTTGTAGAGGGACATATCCATTGCCATGCAGCCGGATGTGACGACGATATAGCCCCTATCCAGGAATTCCTTGGCCATGTCGTAGGCTTCCTTGGTTCCATTTGGATAGTTGCTGCATCCGACGAGCGCTATGACGCCGGGGATTGTGCCCAATACTATGGGCGCTCCGACAGACCTGATCTCGGTATCGCGTGCGGGTCCGCGTCCTGACCTCATCACGAACTTCTGGTCCTTCACAAACTGGCGATTGGCGTACTCGTAGAGATCCATGATGGATATTCCCTGCGGGCAGGCATCCTCGCATCTGGCACAGCCAACGCATATCTCATACATTGATGAGAATGACTCAAGGTTGCCCTTCTTGGCATCAGCAATGAGATCGCTGATCCTGACATGTGGCGGGCAGACAAATGCGCACTGGTTGCATCCCGTGCACTTATCCAGAGCTTCCTTGAACTGCTGCTCTGTCATAAGGCTCTGCGCCTTGGCCTCGGCACGCTTCGGCTTAACTCCGATTGCGACCTTAATGCCTACCTCTCCGGCCTTTGTGGGATCGAGTATTGCAACGCCGGGTATCTTGAAGCTGACAAGGTCATCCACGATCTGATCTACTGGATCGTTTGTCCTGTCCGGCAGGCCCAGCATGATCTTATCCGTGGTAGCGATAAGTGGAATCTTTCTCTTCTGGGCATCCTCGAGCACATCGCACCAGACGCACTGCTCATCAACCATGACGCAGTCCATGACTCCGGAGCGGATCATCTTCCTCCACCAGCCAATAGCTCCAGCGACCTTGGGCCTGGTTCCTATGTTCTTGGGCACATGGCTTCCAGCACCAAGTCCAATCCTGTTCAGGTCATGAGCTGTGCAGCATACACCGCCGATATCGACTTTATCCCAGAGGTTATTTGCCTCTGCATAAATCATAGCCTCTGCACCTGCTGCCAGGTTATGGCCGTAAGCAATCAGAACGCCCTTGTTCTGGTCCAGTGTGCCCATGCCGATCTCAATGAGCGGGGCATCAGCGGCACCGCGTGGCATGTCGTAGGCGACGATCTGCAGCATATCGCAGATTTCCATGCCCAGAAGATCGAGCATACCAGCATGCAGAGCCTTGGATTCAAAGTCCTTATAATAGCCCTCTTGGCCTGTATGTGTGGCAGCCAAAAGCTGGACGACCTCTTCCTCGAGATAGCTCAGGCCTTCGCCGAAATCCTTCAGCACTCTGGGCTTGCTGCCCATGATCGTCTGGTACAGGGGTGAATCTACAAGGATCTCATCGCCCATATCGAACTTCATATCTCCGAACTTATCCAGACACCAGTGGTACAGATGTCGGCCGTGGGCAGAATGTGCACAAGTACCCATCAGGCAGGCAATGAGGACTATCCTGCCGCAATAGGCTTCCATATTCATGCCGCATGCGCCGCGCTTATTGGCGGTCAGATCGCAAGGTCCATAAGTACAAAGTGTACAGGTATCGTCCGCAGGGGCGTAAAATATTCTATATCTATTCGCTAGCTTGAAGTCCCAATCACGGAGCGTTGCTACGCCGGGCTTGGGGAAAGGACCCATAGGCTGGTCCCACTCTTCCTCTTCCTTAACGACAGCTCCGATGTTGATCTCAAGAAGAGCTTTGCGGCAAGCAGAGAATGCCATCATGGAGGCAAATTCAGGGAAGCAGCCTTGGAGGGACTTGGACTAAAGCCACCGCCCATGGATTTCAGCGCCAATATAAACCCTCTGGGCTCGCCTCCTCTGGATGAAATCGTCTGCAAGGAACTGGATAATATCGGCTATTACCCAGATAATAAATACATCGAATTCAGGAACGCCATCGCTCGCTTTGTGGGCGTGAAGCCTGAGAACGTAGTTCCGGGTAATGGTTCATCCGAGATCATCAGGCTCTTCGCGGAGATGGTCCTGGATGAAGGAGATCTCGCTCTGATACCTTTTCCGACCTTCGGGGAGTATGAGAACCAATCGCTCTTGTCAGGTGCCAGGATCAAGAGAGTAGATATAGATTCGAATGGCGTGCCCATAGTAAGCGATAAAGACCTTCGAGATGCCAAAGCCCTCTTTGTATGCAATCCCAATAATCCCACTGGAGCATTGATATCAAGAGAAGATATTGCCGCCCTCGCAAAGAGGTGCGAGCAAAACGAAGTATTCCTATTGGTTGATGAAGCTTTCATAGAATTATCCGATCCCGATCAAAGCATTGCCAATCTTGCTCCTGAGATGGAATATCTGCTTGTCATGAGATCTCTGACAAAATCATTCGGCGTGCCGGGGCTAAGGCTGGGCTTCGGGGTTGCGAATTCCCAGTTTATAGAGATAATGGATAGGGCCAGGATACCCTGGTCCATAAGCTCTATAGCAGCTGCAGCTGGAGCATATCTCCTGGATAATGCGGACTATCTAAAGGAATCAAGGAACCTTATTAAAAGAGAAAGGGAATGGCTCACTTCAGCGCTAACGAACCTGGGGCTTAAGCCGGTAAAGAGCAGTGTTAACTTTATTTTGATAAACATTCAGCCATCCGGTATCGGCTCGGATGAGCTCGAAAGATATATGGCGACACAGGGAGTGCTTGTCAGAGATTGCCAGTCATTCTGCCTTGGAAAGGGCTACATAAGAGTGGCAGTTAGAAATAGAGATGAGAATGAGAAGCTGATATATGCCCTGGAGCGTGCGATTAAATGCGCAGGTTGAACTGTGAGCGATATCCCTGTCATTTCCCCGAGCAGGATTGTGCCTTCTGCTTCTGTCCTTTCTACCCTTGTATGGATGAGAGGACTAAAGGGCATATGAAAGGAGATATCTGGGCCTGCGATGATTGCACAGTTATTCATTCCCCTGAAATATCGGGCATCATCATGGATGCGCTTATGGGAGGCAAGGCATTATCTGAAGCCTGGAATATTCTCGTGGAGAGAGTATGAACAGTGAGGCGTTTCTTATATTCCTGCTGGCCGTTGCCTTTGATCTGATAATAGGGGAGCCGCCAGCGAAAATACACCCTGTGGTCTGGATCGGCAAGCTGATATCCTTTCTGAAAAGCCGTGCTCGGCCAAGAAAAGCTGACGGCCTTATAATTGCGATTGCAGCGATAATAATAACGGTTTTTGCAGGCCATGCAATTGTCGTTGCTATGGGTCAAATCCCCATTGTCGGCGGACTGCTCAGTACTGCAGCCGCAGCATATCTGCTAAAATCCACATTCGCCATAAGATGTCTTCTCCAGACATCCCAGGATATAGGAAGGATGATCGACAACAATATCGATGATGCCAAAACGATGCTTCCGGCTCTTGTGGGAAGGGAGACGAAGGATCTCACATCTGCGCAGGCTGCATCAGCGGTAATTGAATCCGTCTCTGAGAACTATGTGGACACAATAATATCGCCAATATTCTATTATCTTCTATTCTCCCCCTTCGGCCTCGGGCTCGAGGCTGCCCTCGCATTCAAGGCTATGAGCACAATGGATAGCATGCTGGGATACAAAACAAAGGGTCTCAAGGAGATAGGCTATGTGCCTGCGAAGCTTGATGATATCGCCAATTATATCCCGGCAAGGCTCAGCATATTTCTTATAGCCCTAGCCAGACCCTCGAGAGCTGCTGCGGCAATAGCATCAGCCCTGAGGGATCACTCAAAGACGCCCAGCCCCAACTCCGGCTGGCCCATGTCTGCATGCGCAGGCAGCTTAAATGTCAGGCTGGATAAGCCCGGCTTCTACGTGCTGCAGGATGAGGGAAAAGAGGCGGCTACATCTGATATACCTGATGCCGTGGGGCTCATAGGTCGGGCATCAATCCTTGTGTTGGCAATATCTTCGATTATATTGCTGTTGTAGGGTTCATTCGGCATCAGTATTGCCTATTACCTGTGAATCCTTAATCATTCGTTCATGTCCTGGTCACTCAATACAATTTCGCCGAACATGCTCCCGCTTTTGGGCCAGTCCAGGTCTGCTCGCGCATGTGGGCGGCGAAGAGCATTGGGCTGTATCTGTAAGCTGTCAGGATTTCTCGTTCTTCGTATGTAACCTAATAAAGCTGAATCTTATGATCATATGAAAAATATGAGAAAGGGCATAATTTTGGAATCCCTCATGGTTCAGGACCATAATCACAGACTGCATTTTTATATGGTGGGTCATAAACACAGACTCCGCTTTTATATGACCCGTCTGACTCGCTGGGGCAATCAAATTTTTCTAAAGACCAGTAAAGCTGAACGCCATTGATATCATTTAATGCTTTTAGCTCAATAGTATTTCCTGTTATGGTCCCTTCCATCGTTGGTCCTTCATTACTTTGAATACGAAGTGTATCCCCATCTTGCGTCCATGTTCCAGAACTTTTGTCCCAAAAATCACAAGCTGTATTATAAGATCCTAGATCTATAAAAGTGCCGTCTTGATGGAAGATAATAGCGCCACCTTCGATATCCCCGTTTTCACTACTTTGTATTTGTCCATTTGGCAACTTTGCAGTAACATGAATAAGCCACCTACCAACAACGTTAAGTTTATATAACTCTTTGGGTGATAGTGAATTTGATACAGAGGATTGACTTACTCTCTGAGCATTCTTTACCTCTACCTCCACTGGCTCAAAGCTGTTAGGATGATTTTTGGTATTAGAGTTCTTTTCATCATTCCAGTTGCCTGCGTTATCGACTACATGTACTCCATACCAATGTTTGCCAGGGGTTGATGGCGAATCAGTGAACGAGCCAGAAACCGGGCCACTTTCGTCTGATAAGGTATTAGTCTTAACCTGTTGCCAATCGCTCGTTTCATCCTTGCGCCATAGTTCCACCTGTTTTAAGTCTGAGCCATCACTGGAAGATACATTATAGCGGATGGTGAAAGACTCGCCAGAGGCCAAGCTAAGAGGCGTGACATCAAAGGCGAGAACTGTAGGATGCATCCATTCGGGCCATGTATCGCATATCTTCTCAACGATGGATCTATTGTATTCTTTTGCTCCCTCGGTAGTTGGATGGCCCATCGCCTGGATTTTATCATCCCAATTGCAAGTTCTACTTTGTTCTGTGCATTGAGAAGCCATATCGCATGGAGAAGCTACGTCTGGATGATTTATGGCCTCGATCTTGTCCTCCAGAGTGCAGGTTGAACGATATGTTATATCACATAGTTCAGTGCGATCAATATATCTATGATCATCGGTCTTGCCACCATTCTCAATATCTGTTAGCTTCCACAACCAAGATCCGCCGGTGCCATAAGATCTACATGAGGGAAAATCAACAGGGGCAAAGATAACTCGCTCTTCATGAAATATGGATTTAGAATCCTCATTAGCGGAATCTACTGCTCCACTTAGACTGATCCTTGATTTATCATCAAACTTTTTGGAGTTATCTCTCATCGATACTATATGATTCGCATCTAAAGTCACAGCTCTGTCTGTACCAAATTGTTCGATTATATTTGGATCATCTAGAGACATTTTTTTGACAACGTCTTTTAACGCAGATTCGGGCGTATCTTCAGATAATATAGGATAGTAGCTTGTTACAACAATTCTAGAATTTCTACAATTATTCAATAACTCTTTGAGCACTTTTAGCATCGGGTCTTGAATGCCTGCACAAGCAGCATTTAGATCCTTATTTATTGGATATGAAAATGGATTAAGAATAGTCTTAACTTCTACATCATTTATTCCACCGGATACTAAAATAAGATCTATATCTCCGGGATTTGGAATATGATCCGCTTGTTCTAATAAAGTCGGATCCCAGCTACCCAGTTCAGCATCAAGAAAATTGTGCTTGCATATATCGATTTTAGCTGGCGCTGCCAGAGTCGCCCCATCGTGCGCGAGAACAGTTACCTCGATGGGCCTATTAAGCTCTTTTTGAAGCCATTTTGCTACTAGATAATAATATTTTTCGTCCTGATTTAGCCCCTCGCCCCAAGCAATCGAATCTCCTATTATAACCATGTGGAAGATATCAGCGTTCTGCGAATCCGCTCCGCCTAGAATGAAGTGATCTTGAAAAATAGGTACTAGAGCCCCATTTAGATCCATCCACTTACCTTGCTCTTTTAACTGTTCGCCTAAGGTTCCTTGTTCCAAAGTAAATTTTCCTTCCCCTATGGAATTTAGTGCAGAGTTCCCTGATTGCCATCCGAGCAAGTCTGATCGTTCTTGTCCTATGGCATTATATTGGGAAAGAATAACTGACACTAATAGCAATAAGCCTAATTTTGTGCAAACCATATGCCCCTCCTCCTTATCCCAGTTGCTTGAAGCGATTTTTCCATCTACTCCAATTCCCTGCGTCCCCGATGTAATCATTATGCAGGTTAAACCAGCCAACATATCGCAGATTTCTGGCTAAGCTCATCAGCCAAGATAGTAAGATCTGTGCAATTATTTGTATTTGTTGGATGATGGACTATTTTCTGATAACGGACAAAGATCTGAAGTGCGAAATTATTTCAGTACTCCATGCCGCTATGGTAACGTTTATCCAGATCAAAGTCTGAACTACTACTAATGGGGACGATGTGAGCGAAGAGACTGACCTATGTCATAAGATAAGGAATTTTGCTATCGCTGATAGTATCTCTTTCTCGAATCACGCAGGCGATAGAATGGTTGAAAGAGATATCTCGCTCGACGGTGTGATAAAGTTAATAATGACTGGCGATATAATAGAGAAGCAGCTAAACTGCAATCCATGCCCTAACGTCTTAATTCATGGATACGATCGAAATGGACAGCTCTGTCACGTCTCTGTAGCGATTTGTAAAAGTCAGTTGAGGATCGTAACGGTATACCGGCCTGATGAGGATAAATGGATTGATGGCAAAGTGAGGCTATGAAATGGGTTCAGATGATGAATGTTTAGTTTGCGGCGGCAAAATGCATGAGGGCACTACTGAAATCAAGGCTAGAATAGGTGATGTGGTCGTTGTGATCACGAACATCCCGGCTGTTGTTTGTGAGCATTGTGATGAAGCTTATTACTCATTAGAAACGGCTCAAAAGATCGATGAGGTCAGGAAGGCGTTCCATGCAGGAAAGCTTGTGACAAAGCCTCTTGCAGCTTGCGAGCTTGACTTAAATTCCGTGAGTATCTGCCAAGGAATGTGATCTACTACGTAATATAATGTTTATTAGATAATGCATTTGTGACATTTTTCTGTATCATACTATGGTAATGTTTATCCAGATCAAAGTCTGAACTACTACCAATGGAGACGATGGGAGATCTGCTGGGGAATGTCAGGGAGTTTGGATCGCGCGGCAGCCGAAAGGAGGATGCTCAGAAGCTTTTCAGCTGGGGCGTCCAGGATGTCGTGGCCAGGACTCCAGTAGCCGGTGAGGCGGGAGTAGCTATAGTCTTTGATAATGGGCTGATAATCTACGCCAGGTATTTCCTCAATCTTGATCCCACTGAGTCTGAGGACAACTGCGAATTTATCCTCGCACTCAGGAATGACCTCCGATCCAGGATAAGATATAACGTATTTTATTCAGGCTATATACATGGACAGGGATACATAAGGGTCAAGATAGCCGAGACCGATAACAGGACAGTTCAGAGAATGCTTGAGGACCTGTATGTCCCGGCGCTCAAGAACATCTATAAACCGATCATAAGTCAGTTCAAGGGATTCTATTCAAAGGATTATTTCGGCGTGGAAGCGGACAATAACCATGGAGAGATATATTACTCACCAGTAAGATACAGAAGCGAGCATAAGGATGCAAAGATCTGGGACGTTGTAGGTAAGCTCCATGAGCTTGATGCCATGATGCGCGAAGGCGATATTAGGCATGCACTTGCTGAACTGGATGTGCAAATGAGCTTCCTTCCGAGCGTTATGTGGTCCGATATTTAGTTCAAGATCTGTAGCATCCCCGGCAGACTTTCGAGAATAGCCTTGTAATCATTCTCGTGAAGCTTGGCTTTCATGGAGACCAGGAACTTTCGCGCCTCAGGAGTAAGATCTGACCCCTCAAAATACTCTACGATTCTCGATATAAGCAGGCTGACAGTCTTTGAATAAACGGAATCGCTATGGCTTGTCGCCAGATGCAGGGCGCGGTTATAATCGGTTAAAGCCGCATCATTACGGCCTGTCCGAGCCTCGCAGTCTGCTATGGTAATTAATGCCCTGATGTTCAAATCCAAGTAGCCCATAAGCCTTGTATGGCGCTCCAGCAGAACGGCTATCTCCTCAGCCTTTGTGAGATCTTTTTGGGATAGGGCAACTGCAGCCATATCATCATAAACCAAGAGAAGATCATATACTGCACCGATCTTGCTGAAGATCTTTAATGCATCCTTAAGCTTGGCCTCTGATTCTGAATAATCATTCTTGAATTTGGAGATAAGGCCAATATTTCTCAAAGCTTTGGCCTCCTCATACCTATCGCCAAGCCTTCTTGATAATGCCAAAGCCTTTTGATAGTTATTAAAAGCCTCGCTGTAGAGCTGCTCTCCCTGGTAGAACTCACCCCATGCGCTGTAAAGCTGAATGCGCATCGGCTGATAGTTCAATCTATAAATCAGCGTCTCTGCCTTGGATAAGTAGAATTTGGATTCCAGTGACTGCTGAGAATGCAGCTTGAACCTTGCCATTGCTATATAGCACTCGCTGAGATCAGGCATTGCTCCCAGGCCCTCGAATGTTTTCATCGAGTTCTGCAAAAGCTCCTCAGCATTCTCCCTCCATCCTCTCAGGCTCTGAACGGCGCTCAGATTCATCTTTACAAGGCCTATGCACGGCTCTGCCTTCAGCCTATCAAAGATCTCAAGGCTCTGCTCAAGCATTTCCGCAGCCATTGCCCAATCTCCTTTGCCTCTATAAACTGTGGCAGCATTGAGCATCGTCTGGGCTGCGCCATATAAATCTTCTAATTTTTTGAAGAGGGCAGTGCTCTCCATAAACTTAGATATGGCCTCGTCCCACTCATACCTGTCTGCATGAGCGCTTGCAAGAGCTGCCAGCACTTCGGCCTTCCCGCTCAAATCGCCTGCAGCCTCCATCTCCTTCAGCTGTTTCAGATAGCCATCAACGCTCGCCTTGACATCGCCCTGGCCCGATTTGATCATATCTATATCAGCCTGCATCTCTGCAGCCCCAACAGCATCTCCCTGGCGTAAGCGTATTTCTAAGCCTCTCTGGAAGTGCTCCATTGCAAGGGCCCATTCGCCCCTGCGGTAGTAGAATGTCCCCAGATTATTCAGCACCTTTGCAATTCCATCGGAATCCTCAAAGGCCTCGAAGATATCCAGGCTCTTCTGATAGCATTCCAGGGCACTGGACCAATCGCCCTTTTTATAGTAGATGCTGGCTATGTTGCTCAAAACAGAAGCTGTACTGCTATCATCGCCGATCCTTTCAAAGCACTGCAAGCTTTGATTATATTGCTCAAGTGCATTGCTCCATTCACCACGGCGATAATACATATTTCCGAGGTTGTTTCCTGCGACTGCCATGCTATAGTCATCGCCGAGCCTATTCAAAATCTCCAGGCTCTCCTTATAGCTGGAGATGGCCTCGTTCCAGTTACCCTCTTCCATATAGATATTGCCCAGGTTACAGAGCACCACAGCAACGCTATAGAGGTCTCCCTTTGATCGGAATATCTCCAATGCATCGCAATATTCAACGATCGCTTCTCGATTTTTGCCGAGCTTATAGCACAGCTCTGCAAAACTGCTAAGCGATGTGATGAACTCACGTACATCTTCAAGCGACTTCTGTAATCTTAAACACTCCTCATAATAACCCAGGGCTCTCTCCAGATCCCCCGAATCGGCCAATATAATTCCCATGCTCTTCAGAGCATTTGCCTCTCCCTTCGCGTCACCCAGCTCCCGAAAGATCCTGAGGCTCTCAAGGCAGCATTTCTCCGCCTTTTCGATCGATCCGCTCTGGCAATATATGCTTCCGAGATTGCCCATAGTTGTTGCAATGCCGTGTCTATCGCCAATCTTTCGTTTTGCATCCAGGCTCTGGGTGTAATATTTTATTGCCTGAAGATCATCTCCCATATCCGCATAGATGTTTCCGAGATTGTTTAAGACGGCAGATAAGCAATGAGTGTCTCCAAGATCCTCGAAAGATTCCATAGCCACCTTGAAATGGGCAACGGCCTCATCCAAATCTCCTTTGAGCTGGCATGTGTTTCCCAGATTCACCCGAACAGTCGCAATGCCTGTAGAGTCGCCCAATTCCTCTTTAATGTTCAAACTCTTCTGCAGGTGCTCTGCAGCGCTGGAGAAATCTCCCTTGAGTTGGCAGATAAGGCCGAGGTTATTCAACGTCTTGGATATTCCCTGTCTATCGCCAAACCTTTCCTGTATCTGGAGAGTCTGATCGTATAGATCAACGGCCGTATCCAGATCTCCCTTTAGCTGATAGATGCTTCCGAGATCGGATAATGTTTTGGCTGCATCCAGATCATCGCCCGATGCCTTCAAAAGATCTATAGATCTCTGATAGCACGAAACGGCATTATCCCATGCACCCATATCGATATAGATCAGACCAATATTATTCAGCGCCGTCGTTATGCCGTGCAGATCGTCCAGCCTCTCCTGGATCTCCAGATTTCGGCGATAGCAATTGAGGGCATCGGCATACTGGCCCATTTTATAGTAAATGCTGCCCAGGCTTGAGAGAGTTCTGGCAGCGCCGCTTGAGTCTCCCTGGCCTTCCTGTATATCCAGAGCCTTTTGGAAATGCTTTATCGCATTATTCCATTGTTTTATCTCAATGTATACAAGGCCCATGGAGCTTAATACCGATGCGACCTCTCCCAGATCGCCGATACATTCTAGCGATGTTAAGCTCTTATGATAGTACTCGAGTGCTAGGTTCCATTTTTCTGCCTGTGAGCAGATGCTGCCCAGAGTGCTCTGTATCCTGGCTATTCCGGCATTATCCCCTAGATCATCGAGGTTATGGAGCGCCATCTCATAATAATCAATTGCTCGATCCCAAACTCCCTCAAGCTGGCGAACCATGCCGAGGCTTGCGAGGACCTTTGCTGCGCCCTTTTTATCCCCACAGCGCTCTATTTCACTCAAGCTCTTCTGATAATACTCCTCTGCGGATGTCAGGTCTCCCTTAAGCTGGCATATCCTCCCCAGGTTGCTGAGGACATCAGCAGTACCTGCCTTATCTCCGGCATCCTTGAGGATTGCTAAACTTTCCTCATAGCATCCAAGTGCATGTCCGAGCTCCTCCTGGCGGAGATGAATATTGCCCAGGCAGTTCAGCACTGATGCCACAGATAATGAATCCCCAACTGCGTTTAGAGCATCTAGCTCGCGTTTATAATATTTACAGGCACTGTCCCAGTCCTCAACCTCCAAATAGATGTTGCCCAGACCCCCCAAAGCCTTGGCCGCATTTCTTCTATTGCCCTCTTCTTCAGCCAGCCTGAGACTCTGCTCATAATACTCGATTGCAGCCTGGTTGAAGAAGAATCTATGTGCCAGGACTCCCAAGGAGAACCAGCTCTGAAAGCTCTTTTGCTTTGAGGCATGCTCTGCCAGTTCCTTGAGCTTCGTATGCATGAGGGCGCCATCTGAAGATAAGGCTGCCTTAATGAAGGAGGAAAGCGGATCGGGTGCATTAGAGGAGATGATCTTCAATTGTTCGAGCTCATAGCCTTTTGGATTCGCCAGCACTTCGGCGAATGCGCTAAGACCCGAAAGAACGCTATCTTCAGACATCTCCTCCACCGCCCAAGCAGCTCATCAGGAGATAATATATAGTTGTGAATGAATAATTAAACGAAAATCCGGATGAAGTTTTACGGGGTAGCAAGTAGCTGTTAAGTCCTCCCCTAAAATCGACCTCGTTATTGGCCATCGTTTCTCCCCTCGATTGCTGCCTTTAGTATATGGATACTACTTATCTCATCAGTAATAACTGTCCATGCATATAAAATCTCCGATTTATTAGGATACGATATCATATCATACTAAAGTTAGTATTAGTAATATTTTATATCTAAACAAAAGCGTTTGCACCAAACTGCGATTCTTTTTAGACTGGTAGCTTGGAGTTATAATTCGAAAGTAATAACTAGAAACGCTTCGCGGAAAAAATGTTTATATGCTTTCAAACATCTATCTCAATACCAGCTTCAGGGCACGCTGCGGGCAGCCTGTAATACAGGCCCCACACTGTATGCATTTGCCGGGGTCAGCCACAACTCTCCACTCATCAAACCTGAAGGTTCCAGTCGGGCATACGGAAACGCAGGCTCCACAATGTATGCATTCATCTTCATCCTTTATGACGGGTATCTCGAGTGTAACTACTTTGACACCCCTGCGTTCAAATGCCTCTTTGACCTCATTGCATTTATCCGGAGATACTTCAAGGACAATCTCGCCGCTGACAGCATCTATGCTTGCCCGCTCTATATTGACCAATGTAGATGTCTCCAAAATTACGGAGGCTATGAGAGGCTGGCGTACAATGCCAGGAGCCACATGCAGCATCAGCTTCAACTCTACCGCCTCCTTGCGAGTAGCCTTGATATGTGATCGCTTGTGATCATTCCTATGACGCGGTTCTCACGATCTACAACAGGCAGGGCAGAGATCCTGTGAGTATCAAGGGTCCTTGCTGCAAGCTCTATCGGCTCATCCGGCCTCGCCGAATAAACCCTGCGCGTCATTATCTCCGATATCTGCGATACCGCTCCGTTGGCAACGGCCTTGGATATATCCCAGGCAGTTATCATTCCTGCAAGAGTCCCTCTTTCAGAGACTACAGGCAGATGATCGAAGCTCCCGCCCACAATCAGCTTAGCCGCCTCGTTTATGCGGATGTCCTCGCGAACTGTGACTACATCGCGACTCATGACGTCCTCCACGTTCGGGAACTCCTTTGTCTGCTTCATCGGCTTTGCTGAACCTACACGCTGAAGAGGCTCTACTGCCTGAGTGGGCAGAAACTCGCCCATCTCTATGGACTTCTTGAGCATTTCTGCGATCTCTCTGGCCATGTAGTAGCTGGAAAGCGATGAGGTCGGCACTTCTCTGCCATTTAGCTTCACTGAGCCGGATTTGAGCATCTCATAGTTGACAATGGTGACTGTTGGCCTATCACGGCGCTGTATCCCATAGTCGACTATCGGCACAGGTATATCGCGATCCCTAACTGCAGTATTCTTCGCAATCCTCTCGTTGAGCACAGGTATCGGAATTCCAATCCCGATGTAGAGGCTTGGGCCGTATCTGTGAAATGTTGCTGCGCGAAGATATCTTGAGCTCATCTTTTTTAGGTCACCTGTAACCATTAGAGTTGAAAAGTTATTCTGGGGATTGTGCTGTGTCCCTGAGCCGATGACGAATCCTTGCGCTCCTCCCAGGAATATCCTTGTGCCTACTCCAATATAATCGAAGTTCGGATCGTTGGAGATCGGCGAAAGGACGCCCGCACCGCTGTAATGGACATTTCCATAGCGCGGGAGAAGCGTGCCCATATAGGTATGCATCGTCCTATCCGAGGAGTTGGTTGCGGCATTATATCTTTGATAGGCGTTTCTGGGGTTGACCATCATTGCCTGGTTAAAGTCTTCCAGCCGCAGGCTCGTCTCCAGCTTGAGCTGCGGATAGCAATCGGTTCCTACGCCCTCAGCCTTGACATCTATCTGCCTTCCTGCGACAAGATCCTCTATGACGTGAGCGCCGCCATATTCTATATCGCGATCCTCGGAGGGCTGGGTTGCTCCCAAAAATAGATCTACTGCTGCCACGCCTCCATATGCCTCAACCTTGTTGAGCCAGGCTCTCAGAATTTTTATTGGAGGGTCGCTGTGGCCTAAATTCAGAAATACGCCAGAGGAGCACATTGCTCCAAAGGTGCCCGTTGTTACAACATCCACCTCGCGCACTGCACCGGCTGTGCCAATCTCGTCCACTATGTCGGGCATTTCCTCGGCTGTGACGACGCGGGCGCTGCCATTACGTACGCGCTCGTTGATCTCAGTGAGCGACTTCTCTTGCACGAATGCTTCCTATCCGCCGATACGATAAAAAGCTATTGGGGCCCTGGATAATCTACCATGATTGAGTAGATGGCCTGAAAGTTCGGGCCGTAAAAAGCTTGGACTCCATGAGGATGACTCTGGTCCTGGTGTAAGCATCGGCCGAATTCTTATCATAAGGCTCCTCAACAATCTTAAAGAATAAAAATTTATGACTGATAATCGCAAAAAAGGTTTATTCACTCTTCCTCCAGCTTGCACAGCTGGCAGCTATGATGCCAGATTGGCTCAACCTGGACGTAGATAGGCTCCTCACTATTGTAATGGCCTGCAGACATATCCTGAATAAATTTATGCACCGAGGCTGCATCCATGCTGCGAGGCCTGATCCTCCCAACTTCATGGCCATGAACGCCATGGTGGCCCTCGGTCTTATCAATGGTCACAACGGCATACTCAGGATCTTTCTCGCTAACACTGTCGTTCAAATAGAGCAGTTTGCCGTAATAGAAGCTATAGCAAAGAGGCCAATCGTGGCTCATCATGGCCTCTACAAGATTATCTTCACTCCCAATCTCCTTGAAGGAGAAAGTGCGGTCTTTGTGGATCATCATCTTGATAGTTTGCCTTAGTTGCTTATAAAATAGGTTCCTCCTTATTTCCGATGAAAAATATAAGGAAAACCGGATGGTTAGGTCGCCCAACATCCATCCTTCAGATCTCTTTCCGCCAGGTACCCTGGCCTTACAAATGATCCTTAGACAGACCTATCCATCGCCCAGATTTGTCTCTAATAGATTAGGCCAATCACAATGCTTTTTAACTTATTTAACGTTTTTAAAAGTGTGATGGATGTAGCCAGATCTGAAGGACATGTTATCTGTTCTAGGGTATCAGCCGTGGAACTGGAGGAGATCAAAAAGTTGGTGAATGCCGACGTTTATTTGAATACTTCAGACTTTGTGAGAGACGCAAGAAGGAGATATGGCCTGGTCTGAAGATTCCATTGGATCTTTTTACAACTACCTGCCGAAGGGCTGCGAGATCTGCAGAATAGGTGCGAGCCTTGTGCTCTTCGTAACGGGAAAGTGCGGGCGGAGCTGCTTCTACTGCCCTCTTTCAGAGGAGCGGAAAGGAAAAGATCTCGCATTTGCAGATGAGCAGCCTGTGGAAGATATAGAGGATATTATCAATGAGGCAAAGGCCATCGGCGCTCTGGGTACAGGAATCACCGGAGGCGAGCCTCTTCTCAAGCTTGACCAGGTCCTGGAGTACATAAGGGCCTTGAAGCGCTCGTTTGGGCCTGAGCACCATATCCATTTATACACCGGCCTGCTGCCCGAAAGAGATGTCCTGATGAAGCTGAAGGCTGCAGGGCTTGATGAGATAAGGTTTCATCCGCCATATCCGGAATGGCCGGACCCGAGAGGCCTAAAAGAGGCGCTGGAAGAGGCCAAATCTCTGGGCCTTGAGGCAGGCGTGGAGATTCCAGCGATCGCGCCAGCGCCTGAGATAATTAATGCCGTAAGAGATGCTGACGCATTTATGAATATCAATGAGCTCGAGTTTTCGGAGACGAATGCAGATCAGCTGAAATCCCAAGGCTATAAGCCAGAAGAGATTCATTGCGGGGCTATAGGCAGCGAGAGAATAGCCAGAGAGCACTTCATGCCGGAAGGTGTAAAGGTGCATTACTGCCCGTCGAGGTTCAAGGATGCCGTCCAGCTGAGGGAGCGGTTCAAGAGACGATGTGAACGTATTGCGCGCCCCTTTGATATTCCGACTGAGGACGGGACTCTAATCTGCGGCACGATTTGCGGGAATATAGGAAGTGCTCTTGCAGTTTTAGTGGAGTTACACGTGCCGGAGGAGATGTATTCTCTGAAAAGGAACGAGATAGAAATATCAGCGCCTATTCTGGAAGATATTTCGAAAAAGTTAAAAAGCATAGGTTGCATTGTTTCATTAATCGAGCGATATCCCTTAGAGGACGGGCTTGTTGTGGAGAGAATACCTTTATAATCCTTAGATTCATTGCTGAGTGGCGGTGATTTTGCCGGATGGAGAGCTCTGAAGATCGAATCCAGGAGAGGCTCAGGAATTACCTAAAACGGGATGGCATAGGCATTAGAAAGGCCGTTTTAAAGCTATTTTTGAGCGATGGGTCTTATACAACCGAGGATGTTTTTGCATACCTGGAGAAGGAAGGCTTTGATGTTAGCTATCGCGGGGTATCTGCGATGGTCGGGCTTATGAATACCCGCCTGGGAATCCTGAGCATAGATGTCTCTGGAGATCATAATGTATATTCTCTAAAAAGCGATCATAAGGGTGCAGTGAGGTCTGTTCTGGAAAGCTATTAGCATTAACAAATTTAATACAAATATCAGTTCGGAGGCTCTCCTCGCTTCATCCTGTTCTTATACTTGTTCAACGCCAGGTCGGCGATCATATTGATGCACTTAAGAGCTGCATGGACAGTCGGTCCTGCAGTCATTCGCTCGCTATAGAAGCTGTGCAGGCTCTTGAGGTGTCTGAGGTTGTACTCGAGACACAGACCGATCAGCTCCCAGTGTTCGGGCAGCGCACGATCCCGGCCGAAGCCTCTTATTCCTCCAAGTTTCGTTTCTGACATGGGTGTGAAAAAGAGGGGCAGCATCATGCCGGTGTAATTCTTAAGCGATTCCACAAGCTCTATAGTCTTGATGACATCGGAAGCATCCTCTCCCGGCAAACCCAAAACTAGGCTTGCTACAGGCAGCCACGACTCCTCGCCGAAGAGGCTGTAGCAGTCTCTTACGATCTCAGGCCATTTTGCAGTCTCCGAGGGAAGGGCCTTCCTAGGCATATGCATTTCGAGTATTCTGCAGCTTCCAGTCTCAATTCCTATCCAGGCCGACATATACTTCTGGTCAGAGCCTATGCCCACTATTCGAGAGACATCCCTGAGAAGATCCTGGCTCTGGTGAACTGTAGCCAGGCTGAGGTGAGACACATCGATGGTGCGCGGGCCGAGCTTCTTTACCTCAGCTACAAGCTTTTTTACCTTCTCTCTATCTGGAACCATGCCCTTCGAGCCGTAGGTAAAGACATCCTCGGAATGCAGAAGCACATCTCTCTGGCCGCTTTGTAGATTTACCTTTACGTCCTCCAATATCTTCTCGAGAGGCCTATGCCGCAATGTTCGCATTGTAGGCGAGCAGAATGAGCAGCCGCGCCAGCAGCCTCTGCCGATTTCTACGATGCCTGCAATCGTTGCTCCGCGGTTTACTGGAATTTTATCGCCGGGGACAATGCTTCCGTGTATTACCCTCGGCACATTCTCTCCCCCAAGTATGCTCCTGCATATGCCAGGAAAATCAGCTTCGCCCTCACCCAGGTAGATGTGATCTACGCCGACATTTTCATCGATCAGCTCCCAGGCGCCGTTCCCTCCCACAACGATCTTCGGCTTGTGTTCCTTTATCAGGGGATGATTGATGAGCGAGAGAAATTTGGATCTATTATGAGGCTCTCCGCGCCCAATCATCTCCTCTATCTCCCGGACTGCAATCTTCCCCAAGGGATCATCATGAGTTATGCCGACGATCTCAGTGTCGGGCCCTATGAATTTATCAAGGTGGTGGGGATGAGCAACAGCGACCTCAGAGCTATCGAAGCCTGAATCAAGAAGAGCAGCTTCCACTTTACGCATTCCACATGGAGCGAGGATTGCTCTGCCATCAGCGCCAGAAGCGACCGGCGGACAAAAGAGCCATTGAAATATCCAATCAGGCATGACTGCCCTGGGCATTATTGAAGCAAAGCCCAGAAGCACTCCGCCGTGATAGCTGCTCATCATGGTTATATCGCTGGTCAGGACAATCCTTTTTCCCGGCATCAGGATGGAGCATATTCGTCTCTGGTGATAATGCTGTTCCCCCGAAGCCCAGCCGTCTATCTTTTCTATGTTGATGAATATATAAACCACGCTTGCTGCTTACAGGTGCCCGAGAACGATGATTCTTCAAGAAGCGGCTGAGCGACCCAGGAATAACCATCTGGAACTTCATGGCTTCGCATGAAATGAGGGGCTTGTGAAGTCGCGAAGGATCAGAAAAGATCTTTGGTCTCTTCTAGGTTTGGCCGGGATATAACGCTTCAACACCTTATCGGTGGTGAGAAAGTAATCCATATTATGAGCTATGGCATAGCTCAGATGAACAAATTTCGATAAAAGCAAAAAGAGGATATCAGAATCTACGGTGATGTGTTGATTTTGCCGTAAATTATAGCACATCCAGGCAGTACTTGAAGATGCTATAACTAAAGCATCAACATAGTTATCAACCAGATTTATAATAAGCCCTGTATCCGACCTTAAGATAGATGATTATAGAACAGGATAACCCTATAAATCCCTTAAAGGCATTGTCCAGTCACTATCAGCATATTAAGCCGTCCCATGGCTTGTCATCCTATACTGCATTATGGGAAACGTTTTTATCATACAGGAGAATACTTAGATTGGGGTATGTAATGCAATTCATAAAAGCACTAACTATAGTATTCATATTATCCCTTTTAGCAATACCCTGTATTGCCCAGACATCACCTCAATTCCAGAGCGTTGGCGGCGATTTTGGGAAGTCCTGGATAACCAGTTTCCAGGCCCAAAATCAACCAGCTGCTAACGATAACCTCAAGAACGATCTGTGGAGCTGGGGAACTGCGCCAAAGGGCAAGACGGTAGTTGGTGGAAAGCTGGTAGATACGCCCAACGCTACGAATACAATCAACTTTACGGCTAACTGGCTCGGGGACTTTGCGCAAGGAGTACCGATTTACATTAATAGCACCACTCCTTATGGGAATTATGGCAGAAATCCAGCAGATGCCGGCCAATTTAATTCAGCACCATTAACACCATTATCGCTTTCCGATGATCCATGGGTGCTGGCTCAACAGCTTGAACGACCAATCGTTGCACCGGCAGGCTACTACGGAAATTATTACCCACCCTATAACTAATAAGAAAGGAACCCCAATAACCATAACCATAAATTCCTGGCAGTCAGTATGCCGGCGGCTTCGGGCCTTTCAGCATACCTGCCAGTGTTTTCTGCCCTACTCGATATTGATCTCCTTGCCCTTCATCTTCTTCTTATTGATCTCTACAGTCAGGACTCCGTTCTTGTAAGATGCTTTTGCGCTGTCTGGATCGACTTCTGAGTCGAGATTAATATTCTTATAAAACTTTTTTTCATCCTCTGTCCTGATCTGGACGCAGCTGTCGGCAGCATTAAGCTTGACCTTCTCCTTGTCCACTCCGGGAAGCTCAATGAAGATCTTGTACTTGTCCTTCTCATCCATGACATCAACTAATGGCTCGCGTCCCTCGCTCGGTTCTATCCCCCGGTTAGACGGGCGGATATTGCCGAACTCCTGGAAGACGGGCTCCTTGCCAGGCTCTGCAGTATAACTGAAGCCATATACGAAAGGACCGTATCTGCGAGTTGTTCCCGAGGCTCCTTCTTCGTTGGATTCAGAAGGCATCGATTCCTCGAACCTTCTGATCATATCCTCAAATTGCGATCTAAACCAATCCTCTCCAGAGCCTTCCTCTCTTCCGGAGGGAAATCCTTCCCAAAAGTTATCAAATATATCAAATATTGACGGACGTCTTCTTCCCCACATGTTTATACAGCTCCTCTATAACGTTGTTGACGGATCACAACTCTAAATCACAATTATTCGGTTAGAGATTTTAATTGGATTTATGGTTCCCGATAAGGGCGATCATTCCACCGGCACCTTTGTGCCCATAGCCTTACTGGGCTTATACTCTTCAGCCTTCTCCACCCTTATATGCAGAACCCCGTTCTTATATTCTGCACTTGCTGTATTCGGATTTACTGGTACCTTTAAAAATATTCGCCCGCGATATTTCTTATCTCCGCCTGTATCTACGACAAAGCTGTCCTCATAGAAGTCCAGGCTGATATCGCTCTTTTCAACACCAGGCAGTTCCACTAATATCTCGTAGAAATCTCCTTTATCATTGACATCGACCATTGGGGTCAAGCCTACTATCGGCTGTAGTCCCCTATCAGTTGGCCTGATATTTCCAAACTCCTGTAATATCGGCTCTTTGCCGGGCTCTGAAGTATAGCTGAAGCCATAGACAAATGGTCCCACTCTCTCTCTGACATCGCCAGTTGGGCCTTGGATGATCCGTGTTAGTTTTTCAAACTCACTGGGCAGATCAGATCCGAACATCCTGACCATATTACCTAGACCGCCTCTGAACCACTCATCGGCACTTGTGTCTATGTAATCGGTTGGATAGTAACCTCTTCTTCTTCTGGGTGTGGGAAATCTCTCATCTTCGCCATACATTTAAAATCGTGCTCCTTATAGTGTCATACTATTATGATATGATTAGATATACTTTTTTTGGTAAGATACATAAATCATTTAGAAGAAATTCGATAGTCTTGACTGAATTGCGCCAGATATCAGCCTTGAATGACTTCTCCACTCCTTATAAGGTGTTTTCATCCTCTTGCTCATCTCTACCAGAGCCTCATTTAGAGTCGAGAACTTTTGGGGAGCAGAGTCCATTGCAGTTCTTGCTGCATCTCTTACGACCCAGACGCCAAGCGGAGCCCAGTACTTCTCAGAGATCTCTCTTACCGCCAGAACTGCGGCTTTCCTGCCCTGATCTGCAAGATGCTCCAAAACTGAGAGGCGAGCTGCATAATAGCCGCCTGACAGCCGACTATACCCCTTCTTTCCATGCAGATCCTCACTATCAGAACCGATCCAGCCCTCCTGCGACCATACTGATCCCGACATCCATATTTCAATCAGCTCGAAGCTGTAATCCCTCGGCATGAGAATGATCTCGAAATGGTTGCCAAGACCCTCTCCGGAATACAGAAGATAATCGGATACAGTTGGATTATCCAGAATTGAATCTCTCAGCAGTTTTCCTATGATATCATCGGAGGCTGTAATCGACCATCTGGTCGGAACAAGCTTCTTTTTCCGTCCCAGAAGGCCCAGGGAAAGAAGCCTTGAGATATGATCGGCTCTTACTCCGGAAGAGTAAAGCTCGCCTATAGAAGCGGCCGCTCCCACGTGATTATCTTCAACGATTTGGTCTACCTTTCTCGGCACAACTGGGTTCGTTGTTATATCGATTCCTTTCAGCTCGCCTGATGGGCCTGATGGTGCAAGAACTCCATCAAACTGAAGCTTTCTCTGGGGCGGTTTAAGGAAAGAGATCTCTGTGCCCACAGGAACAGAAGACATTGCCACCTGCTGGCAGGCTTCCAAAATCTTTCCCGGTGCAGTTGCTTCATTTACTTCCACCCGGGATTCAGACCTGACCATTGATGACCTGAGGGCTATTATCTCGCCGATATCCATATCAAGAGATGGTTTTTCAACTTCAATGGCAGGTATCATCGGCCCGGCACGCACAATGGGATAGTTATGTCTGCCAACGAAGACCTCCGGAGGCGAATATCCCTCAAGGCGCTCCCCGATTCTGGGCAAAGCCGAGATCTTCTCGAACCTTTTGATAATTGGACAGACTGGCCTGCCGCAAAGGCCGCGGCCTTTGCAGCTCACACACCTCATAATCCTGCGGTTAGAACTTTATAGAATATATCCGCTATCATTGCCCATGCAGGATGAGAAGCTGATTCCAGCCGTTGCCCAGGACTGGAAGACAGGCGAGGTGCTAATGCTTGCCTATATGAACGATGAGGCTTTGGCAAAGACCAGAGAGACCGGGAAAGCCCATTACTGGTCAAGGTCGAGGAAGAAGCTGTGGCTTAAGGGTGAGTCATCAGGGCATTTCCAGCATGTGAAGGAGATACGCATTGATTGCGATTATGATGCCATATTGCTTCTGATAGAGCAGGAAGGCGGAGCCTGCCATACGGGCTATAGATCATGCTTCTACCGCACGATAGATGGCAAGATCGTAGGCGAGAAGGTATTTGAAACCGATAAGGTTTACCAAAAATAGAATGTAAGGAAAAGCATATGGAATATTCCCTTTACAGCAATCCTCTGCTTAACGTAAAGGCCCGGATGCTGGATGGGCGGATTCAGGTTAATCTCCATGGCCTCCTTTCTCTGCTGCCCGGAGTTAAATCCTCCATCGAGATGATAGACGGCCAGATCCCTGCCTATGCGGGGGATAGGCTTTACATCTCTACATGGCTTCCGCCTGTCCCAAGCAAGGCATTCGACCGTTTGGCTGACAGCCAGATAAAATCGCTCTTGAGCATCAGAACTCCAGACCAAGTCACGATATCAATAACCGAGGAGTGCCCCAATAGATGTATTCATTGCGCGCTTCCTGATAGCGGAAACAAGCTCCGCCTTGAGCCGGATACCGTAAAAGATGTCATCTCCCAGATACTGGATATGGGAACCACCCTTGTCATCTTCGACGGAGGTGAGCCGGCGCTTTATAAGGAACTTCCTGAGCTCGTGAATTTTGTTGATGATAGGGCCATATCGACGATGTTTACATCCGGCGCAGGCTTTACGCCTGCCCTGGCAGCACAGCTTAAGGATGCCGGGCTCTATGCAGTAAATGTCAGCCTTGATTCACCAGTGCCGGAGGATCACGATGCGATGCGCGGGCGGAAAGGGGTTTTCAAGGATGCTATGAGTGCAGTTGATGCATGCCTTAAGGCCGGCCTTCTTGTTGATGTTTATGTCGTTTTAAGGCATGAGAACATTCGGCATCTCCAAAGCTTCCATGATCTCGCTCGCAGAATTGGCGCTCATGAGCTGACATTCTTCGAGATCGTGCCAACAGGAAGATGGGCAGGCAAGAAGGGAGTTGCTCTTTCGGCAGAGGACCGCCAGGACCGCCAGAGGTTTGTCTCATCAGCTGGCTCGCCGAGGATTTTCTCAGTATATGATGCGCTTCTGCGATTCGGCTGCTTTGCGGGAAGAAGCTGGATGCATATTACGCCCTCAGGTGATATCTACCCCTGTGCATGTATGCCCCGCCCGTTTGGGAATATATTTGCTGCTCCCATCGCGGAGATCTGGAAGCGAATGTCTGATCTGCCTTATAAAGGGCAGAAAACCTGTCCAATGCGAGAATAATGAGCTTTTAAGCCATATCTGAGCGATATTGTTATTCTTATCCCCGTTTCAATGGAAATTCGATCTAAAATAATTTTTTATCTGCTCTGAAATAGCCAATAAATCTATATAGGGCATTAATCATGAAGAATGCTCGATCGAATTATGGAATTGACACCAGTACAAAGAGACATACTAACCGCATTGATCAACATTCACCGTGTGGAGGGAAGGGCGGTCAAGGGCGAAGAGATCGCAGAACTTATAGATCGCAATCCAGGAACAATAAGGAATCAGATGCAGTCGCTGAAGGCACTCAACCTCGTTGAAGGGGTCCCGGGGCCGAAAGGAGGCTATAGGGCTACAGGAGATGCATATGAGGCGTTGAATCTGGAAGCCACAGGAGATGTAGTAGTAGTGCCGGTCGTCAGAAACGGCGTACTCGTCGAGGGCGCGACTGCAAGCGAGATCATCTTCAACAAGGTGATGCATTCCCACCAGTGCGACGGTGTTATACGCATAATCGGAAACATCAGGGACTTTAACGTAGGGGATGAGATCGAGGTCGGCCCAACGCCTGTGAACAAGCTATATATCAAGGGCAAGGTCATGGGCAGGGACGACACAATGAGCAGAGTGATTATTCAGATAAACGAGATGATCTCAGTCCCAAAGGTTCCAATAAAGAAGATCGCGCGACGCGCAGTCCGCATCAGCCCCACAGCATCGCTTCAGGAGGCATCGAGGATACTCCTGCACAACGGCGTTCAGGAGGCACTCGTCGATAATAGCTCTCCCGGCCTGATCAACCTGGCAGATATCACACGGGCAGTGGCCGAGGGCAGGACTGATGTTCAGGTGAAGGAGCTTATGACCCGCGGCTTCTTGACAATCGATTCTGAGGAGCCGATATACGAAGCCATAAAGATGATCGGAAGGACAGGCGCAGGTCAGCTCGTTATCTCAGAGAACGGCGTTCTCTGGGGAATTGTTTCAGCCGGAGATCTTATCAGATCGCTTACTCCGACCTGATCTCAGTTCCTTTGTGCCCGCCAAGGGCACCTTTTCTTAGATTCTCGATATTGCGACCGTGGACAATGGCTGTCGGTATGGAGCTTCTTTCAATTATCTTTGCAGCCAGCGGATCTACCGGAGATCTTGAGCCTGCTTTCATCTCAGTCTGCATGGCAAGATGGACAAGCTCTTTTTGAGTCATCGTGCTGAGCTTTTTTGCAGAAGGATCGATCTCAGGATCAGCGGTATAAACGCCCTCTACCGATGTCGCGATTATGAGGCGGTCGGCATGAACGCGTTCTGCAAGTATTGCGGAAACTGCATCAGTCGTCTGACCCGGGCTCACTCCACCCATCACGACTATCTTGCGGCAGCTCTCTGCAGCCTCTGAGTAGGTGCATGGAATACTTTCCGGTGCAGCATCTCCCAAGGCTGCAACAAGCAGCGCTGCATTGAGCCTTGTGGCCTCGATGCCGATCTGATCGCAGAAAGCCTCGCTTGCGCCTAAAGCACGTGCCTTTTCGATGTACTCGCGTGCGATTTTCCCGCCGCCTACGACGACGTAGATCTTATGCTCTTTTGCAAGATCCAAAAGCGCGTTAGCGTAATCTCGCAGGCTTGATGGGTCACGGCCGGCGAGGATTGAGCCGCCTAAGGAATAGACAAGTATCATGCTTCTGACAGATATCGGTGTGGATAAAAATGTTCTCCAGAACGTTTCAGCATGCATTCCCAGATAGAATCCAGGCTGACTAGGCACAACTGGTCGATAGATACGATGCATTTTTTGATCATAGTAGGAAACCATGAGCGTGAGTGCTGCAATCTGAGATCAAAGTCATCAAATTGTGGGGATTCCGGCTATGAGACCGCAAAGAAAGAGATTTGGACTTTCCATCGACCTTTTTCTCCTTCATGCGCAATTCAACACTTACCCGAAGCACTAAGATCTCTCAGGCTCCTCTTTAGCATACCACAGCAAAATAGCGAGGAGCATTTTTAAAACTGGACCAGCATAACCCCCAGCCATGGATCTTGAAGGCTATGCCAAAAGGGGTCTTAGGAAAAACGACCCAGATATAAGGTCAAAGCTCACAGCCCGAATTCTTGAAATAAAGGATATACCCGAAAGCCAGGCCGACCTATTGGCCGGAGCCGTGCTTGAGGAAGCAAAGGCCACTCTGAATCCAAGAGGCGAGGTCTTCGAACTCCGGGACTCTGGAGTCACGATGGGCGATTTCGGTGTAGGCTCGCGCGGCTCAGGCGACTTTTACACTCATACTAAGATCGCAGAGGTCATCGGCAGAACGAATGCTGTTATAGATTCTGCCCAATTGGATGACTCCGGCGTAGTGAAAGCCGGAGGGAAGTTCATAGTTGTAACCGTTGATGGAATGCACTCAAGGCTGAGCGATTATCCATTCCTCGCGGGCTTTCATGTCACACGGGCAGCTATGCGCGATATTTACGTGATGGGTGCAAAGCCTGTTGCGCTTTTGTCTGATATCCACCTTGCTGATGATGGAGATGTCTCAAAGCTCTTCGACCACATTGCAGGCATTGCCACCGTCTCTGAGCTTACCGGCGTCCCACTGATCACCGGCAGCACTTTACGCATAGGCGGCGATATGGTCATAGGAGATCGCCTGACTGGCTGTGTCGGCGCTGTGGGCGTCTCAGACAGCCTCACTCCACGGAAGGATGCTACACCTGGAGATGTAATAATGATGACAGAAGGAGCCGGCGGAGGAACGATCTGCGCTGCTGCGCTCTATTACGGCTGGCACGATATCGTCGATGAGACATTGAATATCAAGTTCCTCAAAGCCAGCGAAGCACTGCTCGCGAAATGCCTCACAATCCATGCCATGACGGATGTGACAAACGGCGGCATTCGCGGGGATGCCAGAGAAATAGCTTATACAGCAGGCGTGAAGCTCATCTTCGAAGAGGATAAGATGCGTCGGCTTATCAATCCTCGTGTTCTTGGAATGCTTGAAGCCCTTAAGATAGATTATCTCGGCGTATCTATAGATGCCCTCCTAATTATAGCCCCTGAAGAGGAATCGCGCAATATAGCCAGGACAATTGAAGATGCAGATGTCTCGATAGATATTGTGGGCAGGGTTGAGAAGGGGAGCGGTGCCGAACTACATATCGGTAATGAGTCGACGGATTTTGCTCCGAGGTTCAGGGAGTCTGCATATACCCCCATAAAAAAGGCGATTGGGCAGGATGCGAAGAGAGACGTATCCCTGATGAGGCGTGAGGTGGACCTTGCTGCCCTCAGAGCTGTTGAGAAAAAGCGGAAGTTTGTAGAGATGATAAAAAATAGATAACTCAAATTTTAACACAGTGGTTAATTAAATCAAGTCTGCCGATTCTAGTGATAATAGTAGTTATTTAATTAACATAAATAAACTATTTATACTATAAAGTTCTCTATCTTGTTTAAGGGATAATTTAGGGAGTAGATTATCGATGAAGGAATCCTTTGTAATGAGGTTCGACGAGAAGGATATCGAAGTTGTTGAGACTCTCAGGAGCCTTGGAGTTCCGAGAAAGGTATCAAATATGCTTGCCTACCTTGCAAACGGCGTTGAGGCAACATCACGTGAGATCGAGAGAGGGTCCGATCTTCGTCAGCCTGAGGTCAGCATTGCACTGCGAACGCTGCGCAAGCACAACTGGATAGAAGAGAAGATGAGCAAAAGCGATGGCACGGGTAGGCCAATGAAGGTGTATAAGCTCAGCACACCTATCGAGGAAATACTTCGCTTTTACGAACAAGAAAAGATGAACGAAGCCAACAAGGCAATGCAATCGATCCAGAGGTTGAAGACTCTGCTGATAGAAGCATGATTGCAACCTGCCGAAATATTTTATATCTTTATTTGATTTCATCAATGGTTTAGAAAAATCGTGCATCCAACTATCTACTATTTTTTTCCGGATTTATCTGCTCAAATATAGATGCACCAAATCCATATCCAACTGTTAGAAAATTCTTTTCACGATGAAGATATATAGAGGAAGTGAACAATATTTAGTAGGTTGATTTGAAGTTCGATCTCAGGCCTATTCACATTGAGCTGCTGGCTAGCCATCATCTAATTGGAATAAATCTTGGCCAATACAGGTGATCCTATGCAATCGGAACTTTAATTGACAAATCATTAGGTTGTGATCTCTTGGCAATAGTTGAGGAAGAAATTCAGAGGGCATACCTGAATAAGCTTGTAGGCGAGGATGGGTTGCGAATAGTGGAGAATATTCCGCGTGATGAGATAACTGATGAGCGGCTGGCTGAGATGACGGGAATCAGCCTGAACACTGTTAGGCGCACATTATATCTTCTCTATGAGCACAGGCTGGCCGTATATAGGCGAAAACGAGATCCCGATTCCGGCTGGCTCACATATCTATGGCAGCTGTGTCCAGAAAACTTCGATAAGGCGCTTCAATCAGAGGCGAAGAGGCTTGTCAGGAAGCTCGAGGAGCGGCTGGATTACGAGAAGAATAATATATTCTATGCCTGCACCGATGGCTGCGCGAGATTTATCTTCGATGAGGCAAGCGAAGCAAACTTCATCTGTCCGTTCTGCCAGAGCGCACTCGAGTATATGGAGAATGCAAAGGTCGTTGAGACGATAGAGCGGCAGATAAATGACCTGCACGCTTGTCTATAAATTTTCTAAATTATTGTTCAATACCGCGGTCCACCACCACCGCGCCATATCCACTAGATCGCGGCTGAACATCCCTGAGAGCTTATACTCACCGCCTTTGTTGCTGATGAGACCAGCTCCTAAGAGCTTATTTCTCATGGCATAGAATGCAGATCTGCTCACTTTTAGCTCCTCAATAAGTCGAATCCATTCATTCGTCTTCAGGGGATCTCCGCTATTCTGTCTCTCCTCAATAATTGCCAGGAACTTTCTGCCTCTGTTGGCAGTTGTCTCGTCCTGAAAAAGTCTCAGCATAAGCTCGTTATAGGGATCTCGTGATCTTGTTACGGCATACTCGGACTTTGACCTGATCTTTAGTGTCGTGGCAGTGCGATGGGCAGATTTAACTGCGGTCATGTGAAATAGGGCCTAAAAGCACCAATTTGGCTATATCTGCGTATTCTCTCCGGAGAATATACATCTTCGGGGACCTGTAGGATGCCTTATTCACGCGAAGAATTCCCAGGCGCGAGCAAATATATCCTATCATCGAGGCCACTACCTTCTTGGATACATCGAACTGCTTGCTAACGGTATCGTAGAGGGAGTTCACAGTGAACTCACCGATTTCAACAATCGACTGCAAGATAAACCGCCTTAACCCATGCACATCCATATCAAGAAAATGTAGCAGGCGGCTCATTATTTCATGCTGCTGTGATCTCATTCACCCTCCAGACTACGCCCCTAATAATTAACGATAGTTTATTAGTATTTGCAATATATACTTTGCCATGTAGCGTATCTATTGTCTTTGTCGTTATACCTGTACTTATACCATCGCCCTAGACATTATATGTTTAGGCTTAAACCCAACTAAGCTCTGGCAATAAAGATCTTGCGGCCAATGGAGGAAAATGATATCTGATGAACTGAATGAGAGGAAAACCCCGCGCTTAAGCAAGGATGAGTACGAAGAAGCAATGGAGCACATCGCGAAGGCAGCCGGAGATGAACCAAATGACCATGCTCATTGGCTCCGCAAAGGAATATCTCTGAGGAAGTCGGGCAGGTATGAAGAAGCCATTGACGCCCTCGATAGAGCGATAGAGCTTGAGCCATCAAATGCGGATTCCTGGAGAAACCGTGGAGTAGCCCTCAATAATTTGGGAAGATATGCTGAGGCTCTGGAGTCATGCGATAAGGCCATATCGATCGATCCTTTCAACTCGAGGACCTGGATAGTCAAAGGCTTTTCACTTCATAACTTGGGCAGATATGAGAGGGCAATCGCCGCTTATGCGAGGGCGATAGAGCTGAACCCTTTTGGCTCCGATGGAAGGCGAGCCTGGAACAACAGGGGTGCTGCGCTGGATAACCTGAGAAGGCATGAGGAAGCGATAGAAAGCTATGATGAGGCGATAATGATCGACCCGTTTGATCACTATGCCTGGAACAACAAAGGCGTCGCGCTTGGTGCAATCGGCAGACATGAGGAGGCGCTGAAGTGCTTCGAGAAGGCTTTGCAGATAGAGCCGTCATATGCTACTGCCTATAAGAACAAAGGCATCTCCTTAAAGGCTCTTGGCCGCATCGAGGAGTCAGAGGAGGCGTTTCGGATGGCCAGGAATTTAGGATTGGAATAGCGCTTCGAAGAAAAATAAAATGGACCGGGCTTCTCCTAGTCGAATTGGATAATCCTCCTGATCCTCAGAGGAGTTGAGTAAATTTATTTGCTTTTGCGCCATACTTCCTTCAGCATATCCACAACCTCTTCCCGTGAGAGGTCGTACCAGTTTCTATATGCATCTGCGACTGCAAAGCTATATCCGGACCTGATATTTGGGCAGAATATCATATCAACATAATCTGAAAGCAATTCGATAGTATTAAGGGATGCCGTCGGAACCGCTACAACGATCATTGCAGGATTTCGCCTGTAAACCATCTGGGCTGCAGCCATCATCGTGTAGCCCGATGCAAGGCCGTCGTCAACCAATATTGCTATCTTGTCTTCAACATCCGACATCGGTCTGCCCTGGCGAAAGATGTTATTCCTTGCTGCCAGTTCTTCCTTTACAGGCTTTGCAAGCTCCTTGATCTCTTCATCCGATAGCTTAAGCATCTTGACCATTGAATCGTTCAGAAGCATATCGCCTTCAAGGCTTACGGCTCCAAAGCCGGCTTCAGTGTTGCCGGGTATTGGTATCTTTCTTATTATCAGAAGATCGAATGGAAGGTCCAAATAAGAGGATACAGCCAGTCCTACAGGCACGCCGCCGGATGGTATTGCCAGGACTATTGCATCTTTGCCACGAAACTGCTCCAGCATTTTGGCAAGATGCTGACCCGCATTCTCTCTATCCTCGAATATAAAGGATCTGTTCCTGAGCTTGGGATCATCGATGACAGCAGCAGCCATTTTGAACTCCCATGTATGAACCAAGATATGTCTGTCATAATATATAAGCCCCTTGAGAGTTATATGTTCCCGCTATATCTGATTATCAGTATAGAATCATCCGAGATGTTTATATATTATGATCACTAACTATTGGTTAGTAATATCGGATAAGCGAGTTGAGTATATCGCATACGAGATATAATATAACGTGTATTGCTAACATAATTGAGAATTATGTGCATATCGCTCAAAATAAAATATGTTAAATCAAAATTGCATAAGTTTAAGAGAATAAGCTCGCCTAATTAATTGGAGTCCTATGCCAATTGGTGTTTATGTCTGTCACTGCGGCCTGAATATTGCAGGCGTCCTGAATATTGAAGAGCTGAGGAGCTTCGCCGAGAAGCTGCCGGATGTAGCCGTGGCCAGGGATATCCCGTTTTCATGTTCAGATATCGGCCAGGAGCAGATTCAGAAGGACATCGCAGAATATAAGCTGGACCGCGTTGTCGTGGCGGCATGCTCTCCAAGGCTGCATGAACCAACGTTCAGAAGGGCTATCGCCAAGGCTGGGCTCAACCCCTATATGCTTGAGATGGCCAACATCCGAGAGCAATGTTCGTGGGTTCATATGGATCAGCCGGCGCAGGCCACGCAGAAGGCCAAGGATTTAATTCGCATGGCTGTGGCAAAGGCTGCGCTCCTCAAGCCTCTGGAGGCAGAAAGCATCCCAGTCAGCAGGGATGTTCTTGTGATCGGCGGAGGCGTGGCCGGAATCGCTGCTGCTTTGGACCTCGCAGATGCAGGACTCCACGTTTATCTTGTCGAGCGCAGGCCGACAATCGGCGGATACATGGCACTGCTCACCGATGTATTTCCGACAAACGATTGTTCAATCTGCGTCCTTGCGCCGAAGATGTCCGAGGTCTTCAATCATCCCAATATTACCCTTATCACCTATGCCGAGATTCTCGACATCGAGGGCAGCGTCGGCAACTTTACAGTGATGGGCACAAGGCGGGCAAGATACGTCGACGAGAAGCTCTGCAAGGGCTGCATAAATGAGTGCGCTGGAGTCTGTCCGGTGGAAGTTCCAAACGAGTATGACTTCGGCATAGGCAAGAGAAAAGCAATTTACGTTCCCTATCCTCAGGCGGTTCCCCTTGTTGCGTGCGTCGACCCAAATGCATGCATCGGCTGTGCCCGCTGCGTCGAGGCATGTCCTGCAAAGGCAGTCAAGTTCGAGCAGGAGCCTCAAGAGTTCAAGATAAACGTTGGCGCGATAATCGTAGCCACAGGATGGCAGCCCTTCGATGCCGCTCGGAAGGAGGAGTACGGCTACGGCAGGTACAGAGATGTTATAACTACCCTTCAGCTCGAGAGGATGCTAAATGCGGCAGGTCCGACGAAGGGTGAAGTCGTCAGGCCGTCAACTGGAAAAATAGCCGAATCAATAGCATTTCTTCAGTGCGTAGGCTCAAGAGATGTGACGGTGGGGAACGTCTACTGCTCACGCATCTGCTGCATGGCATCTCTTAAGAACGCCCAGCTTGTAAAGGAGAAGTATCCTGATACCAATATTACCATTTATTATATGGATCTCAGAGCCTGCGGTGAAGGCTATGAAGAGTTTTATATTCGAGCGCAGAAGCTGGGAATAAACTTTGTGCGTGCCAGAATCTCGAGGATTGACCAGGAAGACGGCAATATCTACGTGATCTATGAAGATACAAACACAGGCGAAATCAAACGGATAAAGTACGATATGGCAGTTCTCTCAATCGGCCTTGAGCCTGACCAAAATGCGAACGTTCTAGGCAATCTTCTCGGCCTGTCTCGAAGGCCCGACAAATTCTTCGAAATTGCACACCCAAAGATGAGACCTGTCGAGGCTCATATTGATGGAGTCTTCATTGCAGGCTGCGCCTCAGGCCCAAAGGAGATCCAGGCATCGATCGCCCAGGGAAGCGCCGCAGCTGCAAAAGCCATCAAGCTTCTCTCGAAGGGCGAGCTTCAGCTTGAGCCGACCTCCGCATACGTAAATCAGGATATATGCACAAAGTGCAGGCTCTGTGTCGATGTCTGTCCCAAGAGGGCAATAGCTGTGAAGAGCCCTGCATATGTCGATGAGGCATCCTGCAAGGGATGCGGCTCCTGTGCAGCAGCCTGTCCAGTGAATGCCATAGATATGAAGCTCTTTTCTGATCAGCAGATTTTAGCCCAGGTTCGTGCCGCAACTGAAGATAAAAGCGAATTTCCACTGATCGTTGCTTTCCTGTGCAACTGGTGCAGCTACGGAGCGGCCGATCTGGCGGGCACATCACGAATACAGTATCCCACGAACGCGAGGAACATCCGCGTCATGTGCGCAGGCCGCGTTGATCCGAGCTTCATTCTTGAGGCTCTGAAGCGTGGTGCGGATGGAGTGCTTGTCGCAGGCTGCCGTCTTGGCGAATGCCATTACCAGAAGGGCAATTACCAGGCGCTTCAGAGAGTGAATGTGCTTCGGGGCGTCCTCGCAAAGATAGGCATTAATCCGGAACGTGTGAAGATAATCTGGTGCGCTGCGAGCGAAGGCGAGATCTTCGCCCGCCAGCTCAAGCAGTTCGTCGATGAGCTGAAGGCAATGGGGCCGGTTGGAACTGAGCTGAAAGGTAAGGAGGCCCCGCAAACGTGATGGAAATAGAGAAGGATATGGAGATCGAGGGCTCAAGTATCCGCTGCAAGCAGAAGACAAAGGAATCTGAAAAAGAACTGGATTATGATTACAAAAGATGTGCAGGGTGTTCCATATGCATTGACCTCTGTCCCAAGAAAGCACTCTCAGAGGGGCCACTGGAGGAGATCGCCAAAGGAATGGATGCGCCTCCTGTGCTGATCGATCTTGATTCATGCGTTTTTTGTGGGATGTGTGCGAACTTCTGCCCACTGCACGCCTTTAGGATGACCATCGAGGAGAAGCAGCCTGAAACTGCGACAACAGGAAATGATTAACAAAGATGGCAGATAAAACTAGAAGATTCAGCGAGCTTGGGCAATATCCGAAGCTGATAATAGAGGCGGTGCCTAATGAAAAATGCCTGCCATGCATATTATGTGAGCCTGTCTGCCCAGTGAAAGCGATAAAGGTCGAATTTAATAAGACCCGTGAGGACTTCGGCCCCCTTCGCGAAAGCATGGAGGGCAAGATAGAAATCGACAGGGAAAAGTGCAACCTCTGCGGCAGATGTGCAAGATTTTGCAAAGCCTTCTTGCTGATGGAAAAGAGCGAGAAGGAGAGGGAAAAGGAGCCGAGGGAGCTGAACCCTTACGATCAATTGCTCGTTGATGAAGAACAGTGCGATTATTGCGGCCTTTGCGCAACGCTTTGTCCTGAGGAGGCGATCAAGGTTGTTGGAAAGCCTCTCGATGAAGAGCTGAAGTTCGAGGGCAAGATAGAGATTGATAAAGATCTTTGCATAGGCTGCGGGCGCTGTGCTCTGGTCTGCCCATACAAGGGCATAGATGTGAAGAAGCCATTCGAGGGCGAGATAAAAATGATTGAGAAGCGCCTGGTCAAATGCGATCCTCAGGGCTGCCAGGCATGTTTCAATGTTTGTCCCGCAAAGTGCTGGTACGTGGATAGCCGCGGAAAGGCAGCGCCTGTGAAAGAGCAGTGCATCCTGTGCGGAGCCTGTGCAAATGCCTGCCCTATCGATGCGATAGATGTGAGCAGATCTAAAGTCATCCACACAGCGATCGCAGAAACCCCCTGGGCATCTGAATGGAAGGAAGCGATCTCATCCATAACCACAGGCGAGCGGCAGAGGCCGGATGTGAGCACAGCTGTAAGCCCTCCCGATATAGAGAGGCCGCCCTTGCCCATACCTGAAAAGCCGAGGATAGAGCCTGAGCTTTTGAAACTTGTTAACGACGCAATATCTTCACTTGAGCTTGTATTGGAAAAGCCGAAAGTCCGACAGATCATGGAGCGTGAAATCCCGGAGGAGGCGAGTGCCAAGATAGCACAGCGGCTGAAGAAGGAAGGCCAGAAGAGAAAAGGTTCGGAGAAAAAAGCCTTGAAGGAAGAAAGCTCGAATAAGGAAAGTCTGAAAGAAGCAGAAGCTGGTGCGAAGCAAGATGGCCGATGAGAAGTTCAAGCGGGAGGTCATAAGGCTGGCAGGACCTGAGGTGCTGACCTGCATACAATGTGGAACATGTTCGGCAAGCTGTCCGACGGCGCATCTCATGAAGCCGAGCATCCGCAGGCTGATGAAGCTGATCCTGGAGGGTAAGGAGGATGAGGCTCTCAGAAGCAACAGCATATGGCTATGCACATCCTGCCAGCTCTGCACAGTCCGCTGCCCAAGAGGAATCCGGCCTAAGGCAGTTGTTGGCGCTCTGAAGGAGATTGCTGAAAAAGAAGGCATCAAGGGCAAAGATCAGGCATATGATGAGGCATTCCAGCGCCAGATAAAAGAGTGCGGACGGATCTCGGAGCTTCCGCTTACAGGAGAATTCATTCTTATTGAGCCCAAAGCGGCAGTCCAGGCAATGGAGATGGGCATAGAGATGGCTCCGAGGGGCAAGATCAGCCTTGAAAGGGAGTTGGTCAAGAGGCCAGAGGAAGTAAAAAGAATCATCGAGGAGCTGGGCAAATGACAGAGCCGGAGCAGATGAAGCTCGCCTACTATCCGGGCTGCGTCTCCAGGTCAACGGGAAAGGAGATGGACCTCTCGACGAGGGCTGTCTGCAGCGCATTGGGGGTAGCGCTGCAGGAGCTTGAGGACTGGAACTGCTGCGGCGCAACACATGTGCCAAATGAGCTTGTGGCAACAGGTCTTGCCGCCAGAAACCTTGCTCAGACGGATCTGCCGGTAATGACTGCTTGTGCCATCTGCTATAGCAATCTTCGAAGCGCTGTACAAAGGATGGAAGATCCGCAGGTAAGGGCAAAGGTAAATGCAGTTCTCACAGAAAAATATACGGGCGCAAAGGTCAGGCATGCGCTGGATGTGATCCTGGAAGTCCTGCAAAAAAACAGCGACATAATAGCGGTGCCCCTGAAAGATCTGTTGGTAGCGCCATATTATGGCTGCCTGATGACCCGGCCCAAAGGTGTCGAAAGCCCAGAGTTCCCGACTATTCTTGAGAAACTTATAAAACTCCTTGGAGCGGAACCGCTGGATTTCAGGCTTAAAACGTTCTGCTGCGGAGGGCCGATATTCATGCCCCAGAGCGAAGCTGCTGAGGACACTGCCTATAAGATCCTGAAGGAGGCGAAGCAGGTCGGAGCCGAAGTGATCGTTACGCTCTGCCCGCTGTGCCATCTTATGCTCGACGCCAAGCAGAAGGCTCTGGAGATCAGGCATGGGGAGAAGATTGGGATTCCTGTGCTCTATGTGACTCAGCTTGTGGGCATTGCCCTGGGCCTGGGACCCGATGAGCTTGGATTAAATATGAACTCTGTTTCGCCGATGCCTGTTGTGGAGAAAATTTACGAGAGGATGGCGCAGGAAGCATAGAGCTGAATACATTTAATTTCTGTCTCTAACAGGTATAGGATGCTTCCTGAGAGCATTAGCCAGCTCGCTCATCCTCACGGGCTTCGCTATATAATCATTCATGCCGGCTTCAATACATATCTTCCTGCCGTCCGGAAGTATATATGCGGTAAGTGCGATGATTGTAGGCTGCTTTGAAGCCGGATAGCGTTTACGGATCTCCTTGGTTGCAGCAAAGCCGTCCATCTTCGGCATAACGATATCCATCAGCACAAGATCATACGTCCGATTTTCAAAGGCCTTCAGCACCTGGAGGCCGTTGTTCACAGCATCGGCATTATAGCCCAGACGTTTGAGCATTATCAGAGTTACCCTTTGATTTGCCGGATCGTCTTCAGCAAGCAATACGCTCAGAGGGCTATGGCTATCCATCTTGCAGCTGAACTCTACACTGTTGAAGACCATACCCCCTGAAGGCTGCAGCTCATTTAAAGGTATATGTTGCGATCAAACAATTTAAATTTTTTGGGAATAAAGTCAACGCATATTTTTTTAGGATTCGTCTTTATAGAGCAGGCATCTGTTAAACAAAACAGCATAAGGAATCGGGACGGCCTCAGATCTTGTTGAACAGATCAGCCTCAACGCCTCTATTGCCTCTCCTGTACGCTGATCTCATCGACGCGTCTATTGCCCTTCGATAGAACTTCTCTGTATACTCCTTTGCCATCCTGCGGGCAGAGAAGTTTGGCCCGCCGATCTTCATGGCCTCTTTCATTATCTTCACCCATAGATGCGGAACGCCCTCAGCATCGGCATCATAGTAAATGGGGACCGCTTTTCTCTCCAATATGTCATAAATTGATGCGGCATCCTTGGCATCTCTATCGGGCCATTCAGCGCCCTCGAAGGCCCAGCCGTTCTTTCCATCATAGCCCTCGATCCACCATCCGTCAAGGATCGATAGTTGGGGGACTCCGTTAATTGCCGCCTTCATCCCGCTCGTACCTGAAGCCTCCATTGGCGGAAGAGGGTTGTTTACCCAGAGGTCCACGCCATGCACAAGATACTGGGCCAGGAGTTCATCGTAGTTTTCAACGAAAGCTATTCGTCCTCCGAATGCCTGGTCCTTCGCCGCATTGAACACCTGCTGAAGAAGCTGTTTGCTCTGCTGGTCATCCTGATGTGCCTTTCCTGCGAAGATTATCTGGATGGGCCTCCAGGGATCGTTTACCAATCTCTTCAGCCTCTCTATATCCTGCAGCAGCAATGTCGGCCTCTTATATAACGCAAATCTGCGTGCAAATCCGAGTGTCAGAACAGGCGCATCGAGTAGAACCCCTGATGCCATGACAAGTCGAGGATCAGCCGTACTGCTGTCCATCCACTTCTGCCTCGCTCTTTCTCTGATTCTGGTTATGAGGATATTCTTCATGGCCAAGTGGTGCATCCAGATGATCTCATCGGGGATCTCGTCTATCAGCTCCCAGATGTGAGGATTGTCATGCTCCTCGAGCCAGTTCCTGCCCAAATATTTGCTGAATATATCCTCTCCAAGCCTTTTATCGATCCAGGTGGGAACATGCACGCCATTGGTGACATAATCTATAGGCGCCTCGGGGAGGTCCGGCCAGAGCTGATGCCACATTTTGCGTGTTACCTCCCTGTGCTTACGGCTCACAGCATTGCGGTAAGCTGATGATCTGAGGGCGAAGACTGTCATGTTGAATCCACCCGGGCTCGCAGGATTGATGCCGAGCTCGAAGAAGGCATCGCGGCTCATCTCAAGCGTGGGAAGATACGGCCCGAAGTACTTATCCATAAGCTGAAAGGCGAAGACATCATGGCCTGCAGGCACAGGGGTATGGGTTGTGAAGACTGAAGTTGCCCTGACAGCCTCAAAGGCATCGCGGTAGCTCTCGCCTGCCTCAACTTTCTCTCTGATCCTTTCAAGGACGGCAAAGGCCGGATGCCCCTCATTCAGGTGAAGGATGGAATAATTTAGCCCCATTGCCTTCAGGACTCTTATGCCGCCGACGCCCAGAATTATCTCCTGCCGGAGCCTCTGCTCAGGATCTCCAGTGTAAAGGCGGTCGGATATGCACCGATTCCAGGGATCATTGGCCTCGCTGGATGTATCGATCAGGTAAAGGTTGGTCTTTCCCACCTGAACCTTCCAGACCTCCAAATAAATTGGCGGATCAATAATCGGCACTTTTACGGAGATGGGTTCGCCTTTTTCATCAAGAACCCTTCTGATGGGCGCGTTCTCCCTGTCAAGGATCTCACATGCTCCCACCTGCCATCCGTCAGGAGACAGCTCCTGACGGAGATATCCCTGAGGATACATGAAACCGACTCCTATTGTGGGAATGCCCAAGTCGCTGCATTCCTTCAGGAAATCGCCGGCCAAAAATCCGAGGCCCCCTGCATAAAATGGAAGAGCATGGTGCAGTCCATATTCGGCGGAAAAGTATGCTATGGCATACTTGCTTGGATCTGCAATGTTCGCATTGAACCAGCCGCTGGATATATCCATATAGCTCTCAAACCTCGCCATGACGGCGTCGTAATGCCTCAAAAAGTGAGGATCGTTTGAGGCTGCATCAAGAGCACTCTTCTCCATGCGGTTGAGCATTTTAACCGGATTGCTGTTGCTTAGGTACCACCCGGTGCGGTTAAGAAGCCTAAAAATGTTCCTTCCTTCCGGGTTCCAGCTCCACCAGAGGTTGTAGGCCAGCTCCCTCAGGCCTGAGATCCTCTCCGGGAGGTCGGGAAACTTAATATCATCCATATAGCTGCCGTCTCCAATGCAAACATAAAGGATGAATGTTTTCCAAGATATATCTTCCGATTTTAAATTGATAAAAAGGATTTTACCACAGACTCTTAATATAGAATACAATCGAAGATAATTTATGGCACAGAAGGTTGAGCTGAATCGGACTCTCGGCCTCTGGGAAGTGACGCTCTCAGGCATTGGGATAATACTTGGAGCAGGAATCTATGCGCTCATAGGCGAGGCTGCAGCGCTCGCAGGAAATGCAGTCTGGATAGCTTTCGCCTTATCCGCAATAGTGGCAGTTTTCACGGGCCTGAGCTATGCAGAGCTGTCCTCAATGTATCCTAAAGCATCCGCAGAATATGAGTATACTGCCCAGGCATTCGGAAGGCTCATTGCCTTCGTAATAGGCTGGCTGATCATCTTCAGCGGAATGATCGGAGCTGCAACGGTGGCTTTAGGCTTTGCGGGCTACTTTCAAGCACTCTTTGGAGCACCCATAATATCATCAGCCCTGATTCTTATCATGACCCTCTCGCTCATCATATTTATCGGCATAAGACAGTCAGCCCTGATCGCCATCATCTTCACTATCATAGAGGCACTGGGCCTTATAATCATCATCTTGCTCGGAATTCCCTATTTTGGCAGCGTCAACTATCTGGAGATGCCTCTAGGGCCACATGGAATATTCCAGGCGGCCGCTCTGATCTTCTTCGCATTCATGGGCTTTGAGGAGATTGTAAAGCTAGCTGAGGAGGCGAAAGAGCCCGAGAGAACTATACCGCTCGGATTGATCCTGGCAATTTCCGGAAGCATAGTGCTTTATATCCTCATTTCCTTCAGTGCCGTGAGCCTGCTTGGCTGGCAAGAGCTCAGCAGGTCATCAGCACCATTTGCAGATATCGCTTTTGCAGCCTTCGGCAGAAATGCGTATATAATTTTATCAGTTATGGCTCTCTTTGCAACTACAAACACTGTTCTTTTGATGATACTCGCGAGCTCAAGGATAATCTATGGAATGGCAGAGTCTTCATCGCTTCCAAGGGTCCTGGCATCGGTTCATCCATCAACCAGGACACCCTGGGCAGCCATTGCTTTGACAATGATAGTATCCATGGCCTTTGTATTTCTGGGAGATATCGCCTTTGTTGCAAATATAAATAATTTTACAATCTTTGTGACATTCATTATAGTTAATGCGGCGCTGATAGTGCTGAGATATAAAAAGCCCGAGATACATAGGCCATTCAAAGTGCCCATCTCCATTGGACTGTTGCCAGTGCTGCCAGTCTTCGGGCTGGCCTTAAACATATTCATGTTGGTGCAGCTTTCACTGGAAGTTCTTGCCATCGGTTTAGTCCTTACGTTTATAGGAATCATAATAGCCGTGATCAGACGGTAAAGATGCCGCAAATTTGAGATAATCGCAGACCGGCGCACCGACTGGAATTATATTGCCGCGAATATTATCACCATCGATTTCAAGCTCAGCTATTGTTGGAACCGACATCCTTGGAACTGTCGGGCTTCCGGGACAGATCAGCAGCGTTTTGCCGCTCTCGATTATCGGCCTGTGAATATGGCCGAAGATGAGCACTTTGACACCCATCTCCCTCGCCATCATATCTGCGCCTGTTAAATCAGTGGAGTGAGAAGCCATATGAATCAGTCCGATTTTTACGCGACCGACCTCTACTACCAATCTTACTGGCAGCAGCCGCTTCAGCTCGGGCGAATCGGCATTACCGCATACTGCAACGACTCTTCCTAGATCTGTGAGGGATTTGTAAACTTTTGGGGATACGAAATCCCCTGCATGAAATATAATATCCGCTCCCGCTAACGCCTTGACAAGCGTTTCTGGAAGGCCCTCTTCAAGATGGGTATCCGACAGGGCGACAATACGCGTCATACGTGCATCCTTCTCATTCCGGCTTCAACTATTCCCAGGAACTCTGCGCCCACAGCCACGACGCTGTTTGTGAAGATTGATGCATTGATCTCGAAGATGGGATATCTGAACTTCGTATAATCCGACAGGAGCCATGTTGTCGTGAGGGTATCTCCACGGAAGATATCAGCATATTCAGGCTTGGTGGGTATGAAGACTATATCATCGATCCTGCCGTATTTTTTCATGAGCGCAAAAAGTTGAGATGATCTGTTTGCGGTTATGGGCATGACATCAGCGCCTTTGCTAAGTGCGTTTATTGTGCCTTCAAGTGCCTCATATGTGTTTCCTATGCCGCTGATGGGAATGTAAACATCTCCTATCTGGAAGCTCGGAGTATTAAAGTCTCTTTCCCAGTAGCTGATCTTATTCAGATGTGTGAACCTCATCTCAAATGCCCGTGCGACCAGGCCTGATCTGCCCACGCCACCGATCATGTACCGCCCGCTGCGCGGGAAGAGCTTATTGAACCAGTGCTCCAGATGATCAGAGTCTATTTCCGTCAGGAGCCGGGCATTGTCTTCGAAGTCCTTTATTGCCGTATGATATTTGGGGCACGTCGGCTCGCAGACGCCCTTCAGCCTCGATTGGATATCAGCGAAGACCGCATTTAAAAATGTCAGGACCTCAAGCTCAAATTCCGTTCCAAGAGGCGAGAGCCGGGCACGCTTTTCCTTATCTGTCGCATACTTGGTCCTGCCTTTGATGACCAGTATCGAGCCCTTTTCATATTCGCTGACAAGCCTATAAGCAGTTCCGCTTTCGTTTGCGGTTATGAGCTTCAACTCGCCTCCGCGCGCTATCATATCCTCGATATATTTGTTGACGGCAGGGGTTTCCCCCGAGCCGGATACAGCAATCCCCAGGTTCTTGCCTTTCCTGTAATGCCTCTGGACAGGGTCTTCAAGGGTGAAGGGAAAAACATTCTCGAAATGGTTCTGGATGAGCTGTAAAAAGCTATAGAGGGCAAGTGCGCTTCTTCCTGCGGCAAGCCCGTAAACGAATTTGTTCTCTGGCGTTGGGCTCAGGAACTCCACCATAGAATCCGAGAAGGCTGCCACATCGCAATCATCCAGGTTGAGCAGCTTCTCGAGGAAACCGCATTGGAGAAGCGTCGCCTCGCGGAAGGTTTCTATCAGGCCTGACATATTGATTACGGTGAGAGTTCAGCAGATAAGCCTTTCCAGCCCTAACTGATGATCTCCTGCAGGAGGTCACGATCGCGAGCAAGCTTGATCTCTTGGGCGATGCGTCTTCCATTTGAGAGGTTGCGTTCTATAAGGTCGGAGTAGGGCGATCCGCCTATGTAGAGGTTTGTTCCTGCGACGATCCTGGCGGATATTTCGAATACCTTGAACTCGAGGTCATCGGTAACTATCGTCTCCAGGCTGAAAGGCCCGATCATTCCTCCGAACAGCTCAATCGATGATTCGACAACCCTTTCGCCGAGCTCAAAGGCTCTGGGAAGAAGCGACTCGCGTAAGACAAGAGGCAAGTTCCCTGTTACAACGAAGCTTGGATAGATGCCTGCCTCTGCAAGCTCATTCATGGAGCCGATACGGAATATCTCATCTGCATTGGACTCAACGCGGCGATCTATGCCGAGCATGTCCAGTGTCCCTTTCGTTAGCTTGTAGCCATCTGTTCTTATTGGCGAATAGAAAAAGTGCAGGTAATATCTTGTTCCTAAAATGAACTCCTGGATTGTATACTTCTGCTTCTGAGGCCCAATCTTCGACTGCAGCTCATCCTTATTTTTGGCTATGAAGAAGCCGCGCCCTCCTTTGGCGCCGTGGTATTTTACAATCACCGGCCTGTCTATATCGTCTGCTCTCTCAAATCGCATCGGCACATTAACGCCAGCGCGCAGGAGCCAGTCACGCTGTGTCTCTCGATCGCTCTCCCACGCGAGCACCTTCCGGTTGCCGAAGGTCGGGACAGCCAGCGATTCGAACTTCTCTATGCCGAGGTACTCAACGAGGGAGCCGTGAGGGATAATGATTCCATTTTCATTTGTGATATCATCTGCATAATCCAGCAGTGCCTTGTAGCTCTCGATGCATACGAACTTGTCCGGCTTTGCAAGGGGAAAGGCATCATAGAACTTTGGGGGCTGTCCAATGCAGATCCCAAGGGTTTTAAAACCCTCCTGACGCGCTCCGTGAAATATCTGCAGGCTGCTATGAGAGCAGATGGTTGCTATGGTGAGATCGTCCGTATCATATCCATTCAAGATCTCCAGAACATCTTCCTTCGGAATCATATCGATAACCTTTACACACTTTGAAACTGCTAGGTCGGGATACAGGTAAATAAGCCTTAGGGTTATATCGGCATATTCGGACGGGATTATGAAAGGCAAACTCGCGAGGGAGACAAAAGAGACCAGAGTTGAGGTCTCGCTGGGAATAGATGGCTCGGTGTTCTCTGATATCAGCACGGGAATAAAGCTTCTCGATGAGATGCTGCGCACTTTTGCAGAGGCTGCAAGCTTCGATCTTGCAGTTAAAGCGGCTGGGGATCTTGAGACAGGAGATCACCATACGACTGAGGATGTCGGAATAACGATGGGAAGCGTTATTGCAAAACTGGCCAACAGCGGGATCGGCAGCGCGATGGTTCCCGCAGGCGAGGCAATTGCAGTGGCCGCGATACGCCTCGGCGATCCCGGATATAAGGGCGACTTCAAATTCAGGGCGCAGGAGCTGGACGGCATGAGCCTTGAGAATATTGAACACTTTCTCAGAGCTTTGGCCTACAATGGCCGCTTCACATTGCATATCAAAGCAGAAGGCGAGGATGACAGATCTAAGATTGAGGCCATAAGCATGGCAGCGGGAAGGGCACTCAAAAATGCAATGGAAGATGGTGTGAAAGCCTCGAAAAAGATTTAGGCATGAGGATTCAGGCCTTAACAAATCGGCTCCTCTTGTGATAAGCTCTGAGCCGATCCGCCTTCGAGTGCATCGATAATGGCCACGGCGAAGTCCTCTGAGGAATCAGGGCCCTCGCCAGTGATTATGTTTCCGTCTCTGACAACTGGCTCCTCAGACACAATCGCGCCCTTGGATTTGATGTAATCTGTCTCAGCTGCCGTAGCTCTCTTGCCGTTAAGAACTCCTGCATCTGCCAGTATCCAGGGGCCGAGGCATATCGCGCCAATAAGCTTCGACTGAGCAGCTGCAGCCTTCGCCACATTGATGTAATCCTTATCCTCGTTCAGCTTCAGATTGTATATGCCTTCTCCACCAACAAAGACGATTGCAGAATAATCGGAGACTTTGATATCCTTCAGATCAAAATCAATCGGCGTTGTCTCGCCACTCATGCTGGTGGCGGTTCTTACGCCCTTGGATGCTACTAAAACTGCGTATCCATTGCTTCTAAAATAATCTCTTGGTGCATTCAGCTCCTTCTCCTGATAATCTTTTGGGCTTACGATCATCAGTATTTTGCCCTTATTGGCCAGACTATTCGGCCGGTTGTCCGTCCTGCTGGCTTCGGTATTTGATGATTGAATATTTGATGGTTGAGTGTTTGTCTCTGTGCTGCTATCATATGGTTCTAAAGTCGTGTGTTCACTTGACCAGCTGCCCATTGTGTTGCCTGACTGATATGATCCCTGATATGCTCCATTGGGTATGTCGGAGTTTGTTGAGCTGTAGGAAGTCGCTTGGCAAGGAACCTGGATAAAATAGCCCGCATATGCCTGACCGCAGGCAGGGCAGAGAGTATAAGGATTTGTGTATGCAACCTCATATGCCGTAAGCTGAAAGACTGTGCCGCATACAGGACATTGATAGCAATAGTAGCCTGTATTATAGCTATCATAGCCTGTATTATACTGTGCCGCTGCTGGAATATTTGCTATCAGCAGGATCGATAGAGATATTATGGATAGGACCTTTAAGGATAGAGTTTTCATGAATAAGGCATCTAAAGATCAAGAATAAATATGTTGCGAAGCTATATGCTGATAAAAATAATATTAATAAAAGAGCATTTTATAAGTATTATCCGCCTTTGCGTCTCCTTAGGGCAACGACGATCAACGCAGCAAGTGCAGCGGCAAAGGTACCAGCAAAGGTTGGAGCACTGCTCTTCTTGGCTTCAGCCTTTACGGTGATCGCTCCGTTGATCACCTCATCGGGCCGGAAACCTTCAACCTTTGTTATATTCAGATGGGTTGTTGTATTGATGTCCGATGCTTTAAAAGTTATGTTGATCGAATTGCAGCCCGACGGCATGATAATGCTTATCTTGCCTGCGCTTTGATTTATCAGCGAGGATACAATGCTCGGGCCGGTTATTTCTATAGCCTTCAGTACCTTAGGATCGTAGACGATCTCGATATTCTTATTGCCGGAGATAGGGGCTTTCAGGGGAACTGTGACATTTTTTCCGGCTTCAGTTGCGGCAGAGCCCAGGAAGACAACTTGCTCAGCGGTAGGTCCGGCTGTCGAATCGGATGCAGTCACATTGAAGTAATTGCCCGATGCCCTGATCGCATTGACTGCATTTTGCACTCTGGCCTGAAGCTCATATCTGCCCGGAGGTGCCCTCGTGCGAATAGCATGCGGCTCTATGGCACCGATTGGCCCTGTGAGCGTATGGTTGGAGCCGCTCATCCTGGTAGTCCCATTTACTATATCGTATAGCTTCAGAATGCTGCTTCCGGGCTCAATCTTGATGAACTTGCTGCGTGATTCTTTGTTTGCAAGCGCCTCAGAGTAGCTCAGGGATGAGTTTGTCAGCGCGTAACCCGCGGGGGATAAGTAATAGGCGGTATTTCTGTCAGCAATGCTTGCTATCCTTCCAGCGTTGTCGAATAGGACACTGACCTGCAGTGGACTACTGGACCGATTGATAAAGAGCATCCCTGGTATTGGTCCATTGACATCCAATATTGTGCTGCCATCATCGCTCATTTTTAGAACTGTGGCATTCCAGGTCCAGAAATAGCCCCAGAGATCTCCTGAGCCCTGACTGAGATCCTGACCGATATCGGTTAGATCCCTGAAACAGATTGTCTTGCTGGATTGATCCAATATCTCGGCTGTCACTTGAACTATTGCTCCCGCTTGAACAACCATGCTGAAGTTCGCCCTGCCTCCGGATGGCACATCCCTGGGATAGCTGATATCTCTTGCCATCCTGGGTGCAGGCACAACATACTGCAAAGTGTATGGATAGTACCTGAGGGTATCGTTATCTCCGCTCCTGATGTACATTCCCGGCCAGATGGAGGTGGATTTATTGCGGCTTAGGCTTATGCTGTCATCCAGATTTGCCATAGATATATATCCGGGAGGGGTAGGCAATATGATAAGATCGCCGAACTTCCTGCCGAAATCTATAGGGAGATAATTTTTTTCTGATATCTGGAACAGCCCGTTGATCATAATAGTATCATCCATGCCATCGTTAAAGACATTCTGAACATGCACTGCGATAATCGGCAGGTCAGTCACATCACCGACGTTCTTCTTGTAAATGTAGGTTGAGTTGGATCTTAGAATAGCAGTTTCTACGAGCAATCCGTCCTTCCACAGAGCCACAGCAGCTTTATCCTTGTTTACAGATACCAGACTGAACACATAGCCTTCGCCCAAAGTCAGGGATCTGCTGGTATTCAGAGGTATGTTTTGATCTGAATCATAAATGATCTGAATAACTCTATACTGTTGTATTGTGCTTACATTTCCAATCTCGCTGCTGGTCTCCTGTTCATATCCGGCAAACCAGGGAAGCCCCAGAAATCCGATGACATAATAGTATCCCCAGGGCTTGAACTTGAACGGGCTCTCCTCCACTATTGTATTATATTGCAGCCCTCCGGATATGCCGTAGAAGGTATTATTCCTGATTACAGGTACTGCCTGACCAATGGTATTGTCAGAGAGCTTCTCAACGGTCAGCGTTTCTCTTCCGAGGGCATCTTCAGGATCGAAAAAGAAGCCTGAAAAGTTGGCAGAGTTCCATCTCGCACTGAAATTGCCTATGACCTCTCCTGAAGAGCTGTGCAGAGGAATAGTCGAATTGCCGGTGAAGGCTGGACCGCGTATCTCTTGAACGCCGTATTCTGATATGCCCCCCTGAGGATAGTATATCAAATTAGGCTCATCCAGCACTACCAGCTCGAGGCCATCCAGCAGGGGAACATTGCTGTTTTGGGTCAGAGTGAGATCCCTATCATTCCTGAACTCTATTAGATTCTCGGAGAGATCAGTCAGCTCCATATTTCCGAGCTTTGTGCCCTCGAGTAGCCTGATGACTGGCGCATCGCTTACCTCAAATACGCCATCAGTTTCCACGACACCAGTGCCGTCTCCGCGCATAACCTTGCTCAGATGTACAAGAATTATCGGCATATTTTGGATCTTGAAGACATACGTATCTCCGCTGCTGACCGCTGCCATATGCACGGGCTTTCGGTTCTTAAAGAGCACAAGGTTTGCAACATCGCCGCTTTCGGAGATCTCCCTCAAAGCCAGGACATAGCCGTTTTGCAGGGACATGGTGCTGTTATAAGTCAAGATATGGACATCATTGCTGTCAATGAGGATTTCTCTTAGCTCGCCCTTTCCAAGAGAGCTGACCTCATCCGTCAGGGAGCTGGCAGGATAACCCGAAAGGTACGGCTTGCCCAGGAATGCAACGGCATTATAGCTGCCCCATGGCTTATACTCGAACTCTTCGGGCCAGACATGGCTTCTATATATGATATGTCCCTTCTCGGCCAGCCTTCCGATTGTATCTATAGAAAGCTCCTCGCCTCCGACGCCTTTATCAAGATTGTAGTAAAACCAGCCGAAGTCATCGGCCTTCCAGGTGCCGTTGCCTCCGCTGAACTGGCCTCGGATTAATGCGGTCTCCACTGGCTGCTGCGCCGAGGAGACACCCAAGAAAGAGACGTCTAATAAAGAGACGCCTAGTAAAATCAGAATTAAGCTTAAAACAAAAGAACCTGAGCGAAAATATATTCCAAACTTCATGCCTTGCTCTCCATGGAATCTTCCAAGCTATTTATATCTGAACTATTCTTTGAACACCCTTCATTTGAATGCTGGCAGAGATAACCTGTATATTCTATGGCCGATCTAAACATCTCCGGAGTCAAGTGATGTCACCTGTTAAACACATTGCGATATATGGCAAGGGCGGGATAGGCAAGTCATGTACCGCCTCAAACATTGCAGCCGCATGCGCTGAGGATGGGAAGAGAGTACTGATGGTCGGATGTGATCCCAAGAGCGATTCGACCATTACCCTCGTGGGCAGGAGGATACCCACCATGATGGACCTCATCCAGCGCGGCGGAGAGATTACTGAACTAGATGTAGTATTCAATGGATATAAGGGCGTAAGGTGCATTGAGGTTGGCGGGCCCGAGCCCGGAGTGGGCTGCGCAGGCCGCGGGATAATAGTTGCGATCGATTTCTTGCGGAAAGTCTCCAAGGCGATGGAGGAGGTCGATCTCGTGCTATATGATGTTCCGGGAGATATTGTCTGCGGCGGCTTTTCGGCGCCCATCAGGAAGGGGCTAGTAAGCCAGGCGTATATCATCACATCAGGAGAATATATGCCGCTTTATGCAGGCAATAACATCTGTCGCGGACTGAAGCGCCTTGCAACGCCTCTGGCTGGCGTAATCTGCAACTCACGAGAGGCAGCAGGCGAGCGCGAGATAGCGGAGAACTTTGCAAGAGAGCTTGGAAGCAGGCTCGTTGCCTTCATACCCAAGGTCCCAATTGTCCAGGAGTGCGAGCGCAGAGGTGTAACTGTTATTGAAGGCGCGCCGGACTCTGAGATCGCTCAGGTCTACCGAGCCCTGGCGAAAGAGGTCATGTCCGATTCTAGGGCATTGATCCCGGAGCCTCTAAGCGATGACAGGCTCAGGGAGCTGTCATTTATATGACTGAGCCACGTGTTCTTCTAGGCGGAGACAGAAGCTCCAGCGGCAAGACAACAATAGTGGCAGGCCTGTTATCGGCACTCTCTCGCAGCGGCATGAAGGTGCAGCCGTTTAAGGTTGCCATGGATTACATAGATCCCAGCTACCATACATGGATAACAGGAAGATACTGCCGCAACCTCGACGGGTATCTGATGCCCGAGGGAAATATACGTGAAATCTATTCCCATGCTTCTGCTGGCGCAGATATATCCGTTATTGAGGGTGTGCGAGGGCTGTATGAGGGCTATGATGGAGATCTCGGCAGCACAGCCCAGATAGCCAAGATGCTCTCTGTCCCGGTGATATTTGTAGTGGATGCGAGAAGCATAACACGGAGCGCAGCCGCTCTTGTCAAAGGGTACATGGATTTTGATCCTGATATCAAGATAAAAGGCGTCATACTCAATAAGGTCGGAAGCGAGAGGCATGCCCAAAAGGCTAGAGCGGAGATTGAGCGCTATGCAGGGGTTGAGGTAGTCGGCGAGATTCCCAGAGACGACTCGATGCATCTGGCTATGCGCCACCTCGGCCTTGTACCTGTCCTGGAGGGCAAAACGAGGCATGACGGTTTCGTTGAGCGGCTGGACAAGATACGCCGGATTGTGGAGGATGGACTCGATATAGACAGAATCATCGAGATAGCAAGAGACGCGGAGCCGCTCGAGAATGCAGAGCCGGAGCTTTACAGGCCGAACGATCTTGGGAAAGGGTTGAAAATTGGAGTGGCGCTGGATGAGGCATTCAACTTCTATTATCGCGACAACATAGAGCTGATGGAGCTTGCAGGCGCAAAGGTCGTCCCTTTCAGCCCCATGCATGACAAAGCGCTTCCGCAGTTGGATGGGATTTATATCGGCGGCGGCTATCCCGAGCTTTATGCGAAGGAGCTGTCGGAAAACGTTAGGATGAGGCGATCCATTGTTCGGGCGCATGAGGAGGGGCTTCCGATATATGCCGAATGCGGCGGTCTGATGTACCTCGCAAGGGAGATAGCGTGGGATAATGAGAACCATGAGATGGTCGGCCTTGTTCCCGGAATTGCACGAAAGGGAAAGGTCCGCGTGGTAAGCTATGTGGGCGGCAGCATTGTGCGTGACTGCGTGCTGGGTCCGGCGGGATCACAAATACTCGGCCATGAGTTCCACCATTCAGAGATGGCGATGGACGGGGATGTCGAGTATGCTGTGAAGCTCAACCGCGGAACAGGGATAAAAGATGGCCTGGACGGCATCATCGATGGGAACATGATTGCGAGCTACTCTCATATTCACAGCGCATCCTATCGGGGATTTCCCTCGGAGTTCATTAAGGCCTGCAAAAATCGGAAAGACTAAATAAATTGCGACTCCATAGACAAAAAGGTGATATAAATGGTGAAGATGCCACCGGAAGTAAGACAGACGCTCGAGAAGCAGAAGCCTGTGCCGATTGCAACTGCCAGTAAATCGGGAGTGCCGAACGTTGTTTTCATTGGGCTGCTGAAGATTGTGGACGATGAAACGCTAATGCTCGCGGATAACTTCTTCAAAAAGACCGCCGCCAACCTGGCCGAGAATCCCAAGATCTCCATCCTCTGCTATAGCGGCGAGACTAAAAAGTCATTCCAGATCAAGGGAACAACTACTGTCTGCAAGGAGGGCGAGAACTTCGAGCAGATGAGGAATTGGGTGAAGGGCGTCAACGATAAGCTGCCGGCCAAGTCTTGCGTCATGGTCAAAATAGATGAGATCTACAATGCGATGTGGGGACCGGAGGCGGGAAAAAAGATCGCATAAGCTATTATTGTCTTTATTTAATCATTATTGAAATAAGCTCAGATTCTTTTTTTCTGTTTGGCATATTCATTTATGTTTGCTTTTGGGCCCGAGCTTGAAATCATTAAGCTATAGTCGTTATTGGTCAGATGATTTAGCTTTTCTCTGGCTGCCCAGAGATCTTTAAATTCATTGCCATACTTGCAACTTAACAACTCTCTGTAAGGGACTCCAGAAATAATGCTCTGTGCTGCAATAAGTCCTGTAGATAAAGCATAATCTACCCCGAATCCCCTTCGGGCATCCTGAAATCCACAGGATTCGCCGACATAGAGTCTCCCATTTTTCTGAGCATTGAGTATTGGATCTTCTTGAACATATCCGTATCCGAAGATATTTTTCTCCGCAAGTGCACCGCTTAAAGCGGAATCAAGTACGCCTGACTCGAGACCAGCATCAAGCATTTTCTTGAGTCGCACTCGATTCTGCTCTGTAAAGGAAACCGATAGCAACATTGCATCTCTTGGGCCCGGCATAAGACATACATATCCCTGAGGCGCTATACCATTATCATATACCAGATAAAGTTCATCCATTGCCAAGTTAATCTTGTCCATTGAGTAAGCGTACCCTACCCCAAGAATATTTCTCAAATCTTTGGGTGCACCAGTAGCAACTATGTCTATAACTTTCGCATTTGAGGAAAGCTTTGATTGGAAGCAAAATTCTACACCCAACTCAGCGCATAGATCGTACATCTGGTTCTCTAGGGAATCTTCCCCTCTTCCTCTCTCGAAAAGAACATAGGATGTGCCATATGTTTCAGAGCTAGCTGCGGGAGCAATCCTGATGGCCTTCTTGATATAAGCGCAAGGCCGGTATTCAAGGCCCAGCCGTTTAAGCTCCTCAAGTGCCCCGCTTACCACCTGTTCTCTGATAGCGTTAACATGATACCCGAATTTAGATCCAATAGATGCCTTCCTATCATGAACGCTGACCTCAAAGCCATTATTCACAAGTTTTATGGCTGCAGCTAGGCCCGCTAATCCCGCCCCGAGGATATGAACATTCCTGCCATCTCCCGACATAGATTACTACCGCAAACAAATAATATTTATATCTTCCTACAATCCATCCTTCTGCTTTGCCTCTTCTGATCCCCAAGCTAAATCCCAGCAGGCGCTTCTGCAGATGGTTTAGCAAGAATGGGTGAAGGATCTAAGGCATCTGACAGCAATGTCGGGATCGAGTTTAAGTATGTGCAAATGGTCTCTTTTCACAATTTGACCTAAAAATTACAAGGTGATAATTTTGCAGAAGAGCGTCGTCAAGGACATGGGGCTTGCCGAAGAGGGAGAAAAGCGCATAGAGTGGGCAAGAAGGCATATGCCTGTTCTTCAGTCCATCAAAGAGGAGTTCGAGGCCAACAAGCCTCTTAAGGGAGCAAGGATTGCAGCATGTCTGCACGTTACAGTTGAGACAGCCAACCTGATAACAGCCCTTGTTGCAGGCGGAGCGGAGATCGCCCTCACCGGCTCAAATCCGCTTTCGACACAGGATGATGTTGCTGCCGCCCTGGCAGCGCGCGGCCTGCATGTCTATGCCTTCAGAGGCGAGAACGAAAAGGAATATTATGATTGTATCAAGAAGGCGCTTGAGCTTAAGCCGAATGTAACTTTGGATGATGGTGCAGATACAATCGCCATAGTTCACAAAGAATATCCGGAGCTTGCAAAGCAGATGTTTGGAGGCTGTGAGGAGACTACAACGGGTGTAGTCCGCTTAAGGGCAATGGCTGATGATGGCGCATTGCTTTATCCTGTAATTGCGGTTAACGATGCCGAGACCAAGATGATGTTCGACAACCGCTATGGCACAGGTCAGAGCACGGCCCATGGTATAATGAATGCGACCAATTTCCTTTTCGCAGGGAAGACTGTGGTGGTTGCAGGCTACGGCTGGTGCGGTCGAGGCTTCGCAATGCGAGCACGCGGGTTAGGCGCGAACATAATTGTTGTAGAGATCGAGCCACGAAAGGCCCTTGAGGCTGCCATGGATGGCTACCGCGTCATGCCGATGATCGAGGCAGCGCCCTTGGGGGATCTCTTTGTCACGCTTACTGGCGATATAAATGTGATAAGAAGCGAGCACTTTGAGCTGATGAAAGATCAGGCCATTCTTGCCAACAGCGGCCATTTCAATGTTGAGATCGATATATCGGCGCTTGAGAAGATGGCTGCCATGAGGGCGGAGGTTAAGGAGAACATAACAGAATATAAGCTGAGAGATGGGCGAAGGCTGTATCTTCTTGCAGAGGGCCGTCTCATCAATCTTGCTGCGGCATTCGGCCATCCGCCGGAGGTCATGGATATGTCTTTCGCGAATCAGGCCCTGGCTGTGAAGTATATCGTGGAGAATGGGCGGAAGCTTGAGAGATGCGTCTATAAAGTGCCGGTTGAAATCGACCGGCGGGTCGCAGAGCTGAAGCTCGCCTCGATGGGACTCCAGACTGAAAAGCTCACGCCTGAGCAATATAAATATCTCCATAGCTGGCAGATGGGGACCTGAGGTGTAGATCTTGGACCTAAAGAGGAGAAGCGTTGAAGCATACTTGCGCAGTCTCTTCAATGATAAGGCTATCAAGCTAGTAAGCATGCGCAAAATGGGCGAGACGATTCCTACGACGGATGATGTCAAAGGATTCGGATATGGAGCCCCGCTGCTACTTGAATATTCGAGCAAAGGAGAAACGGGCTCTGCGGTGCTCTCAACAATGAGAGTACAGCACGGCTTCGGCCATGATCATTTCTCCGATAGGGCAAGGATTCTCATCTGGCAGAATGCGACATTCAATAAGCTTCCAAAGCATGCGGAGTCTCTCGATGTCGGATATTTCACGGAAGATGGAAAGCTGATATCGGCGGGTGCTGCCAAGGAATACTTCCTGATGATGAAGAGGATCGAGGGGAAGGAGTACTTCTACGATCTCGACAGGGTGAGGGATCATGGTGCGAATGATCTTGACTATGACAGGGTAGTGGCACTGACAGATTATCTGGCAGAGATCCATTCCACCAAGAGAGATTGCCCGCCTCTTTATTTGAGGAAAGTTCGAGAGACTGTAGGCGATGGTGAGTGCATCTTCGGCATTCTGGATGATTATCCTGATAATCCAGCTTTCCTTGATCCCGGAGAACTCTCAGATATTGAAAAGCTCTGCGTGGATTGGCGCTGGAAGCTTCGGGAGAAGGTTAACAGATTATGTCAGGTTCATGGCGATTTTCATCCCTGGAATGTGATGTTCAGGGAAGGGACTGACTTTACAGTGCTGGATCGCAGCAGAGGCGAGTGGGGAGAGGCCGCAGATGACATAACTGCTATGGCTATGAACTACATCTTCTACTCAGTCCAGAAAAGCCTCAGGCTTTCAGGCGATCTGAAGGACCTCTTTGAGCTGTTCTTCGAAAATTATATTGAGAAGAGCGGCGATGAGGAGATTTTAGAGGTTGTTGCGCCATTCTTCGCATTCAGGGCACTGGTTGTTGCAAGCCCGACATGGTATCCGCTCTGTTCAGACGATGTCAGGAGAGCGATTTTCAATTTCCTGGAGAATGTCCTGGGCTCTAAAAAGTTCAATTACAGGGATGTAAACAGCTACCTGGCATAAGGATATGAAAGCCACATGCATAAGGATATGAAAGCCACATGCATAGGGATATGAAAAGCTGTCCGACATGAAGCTTTATGCCTTCCACCTTTCAGGGGAGCATGAGACTTTGCCCAGAAGTGAAGCAATAGCGCTTCTGGAGATATGTTCCGCAAAGTTCAAAGAGATCTCCTATATGGACCAGTGCCTTCTGGCTGAGGCTGAAGATATTGATGCCAAGGCTCTTGAGTTGCGTCTTGGCATGACCCACAGCGTGATTGAGGTTCTTGCGGTCTGCGATGCGAGCTTTGATGCCCTGGCGGAGGCAGTAAGAGACGTGGAGCTTTCCAAAAAAACCTATCGAATCAGGGCTAAGAGAATCAAGCACACTGATCTGAAGGCAGATCAAATCGAACGCGAGGTAGGCAAACGGCTTCTTGGGATGGGTTACAAGGCAGACCTAAAAAATCCTGAGATCGACCTGAAGGCGCTGATAACTGAAGAAAAAATTGTTTTTGGCATAGAGATTGCATGCCCTGATAGGAGTGGCTTTGAGGATAGACGACCGCATCTCAAGCCATTTTTCCATCCCGGAGTCCTTATGCCAAGGATCGCCCGCGCCCTTGTCAACATCGTTCAGGCACAGCCAGGAGAGCGTCTCCTTGACTCATTCGTTGGAACTGGAGGCATTTTGGTCGAAGCATGCCTTATTGGAATATGTGGCATAGGAGTAGATGTCCAAAGATCGCTTATTCGAGGAGCTTCTTCAAATATCACCGGTCTTAATTGCAGTCTTGTTTTGGGAGATGCGAAGCGTCTGCCCTTTCGAGATGATTCGATTGATTCAGCGGTGCTTGACATTCCCTATGGCAGATCAGCCTTGATCAGAGCGAAATCTAAGGATGAACTTCTGAAAGAAAGCATTGCAGAGCTTAATAGAGTGCTGAAGCCCGATAAGAAAATGGCAATCGTGGCAGACAGGCCAATTGATGGCTACTTGAAGGATGCAGGCTTCAATATAATTGAAATACACAGGGAGAGAGTACACAGAAGCCTTACCAGGCATATTTTCATCTGCAAGAAGCAAAGGTGTTATTGATGCAGCCTCACTATCTCGGCTAGAATGCTTGCATCGCGCAATATTGCCGAGGGCCTTTGAGTAAACCGGTCCCGATATCATAAAAAGCATAACAGGCAGAAGTTTTGTAAGTAATACAGTATTTATAAATTTATCTAGATATGGCAGCAATGTTACTGTCATGCGATATGGATTTAAATAGTACAAGCAATTTTCTAAAATTAAGTAACCTAATAGAGTAAAGAAATGCTTATGATCGGAGGGAAAGTACATGCATGTACCGAGATCAATGGTTATTCTCTGCCTCTTGGCTCAGTCGATCACCTTGGCATCTGCAGGTGACCTTACCGGAACTTGGACTTCTACATATAGTTTCGGCTCTATACAAGAGGTGATGACAGCGAATGTCCAACAGGTAGGAGGAGATATTTTAGGATCATTCACAGTCAATCCCAGTACAGGAAGCCCTTATTCGGGAATCCTCTTTGGAAGAATTGAAGGCGATAATATCAAAGTAAATTACCTGTCCATTAAATCATCCCTGGTGACTATAACCTTCGCAGATGCCAAAGCGACCGACCAAAATACAATAAAGGGCACATATTATGTGCAAGATAGCGATATGAACGCTATATCAGGGTTCTATGAGGCAAAAAGAAAATAGTATAGAGGATTATCTATGTCTGCTTGTGATAAGTATGATCTAACGGAGGATAAATTAAAAGGATTTACAAGATCTTCGGTAAGAACAAAGATCATGCTTTGTCTTAAGGATCACGAGAAGGAATCCGGAGAACTTGAAGCAGAATTAAAGATGCGCTCAACTACAATACTTCACTCTATCAAGGACATGATAGAAGATGATTTAGTCAAAAAGGAGAAGGGTATCAAAGGATATTCTTTAACTAATATAGGGATGATCGAGGCTCTATTGCTGGATAAGCTAATTAGCGCAATTGTAATTATCGATAAACATAAAGATTTCTGGCTGAACCACGATGTTAGTGGAATTCCCAAGGATCTTCTAGATGATATAGGCATACTTGGCGAATCTACAATCATTGAATCCGATCCTGCAGATCTTCTTAAGATTACGGAACACGCTATTGATCAAATAACAAAAGCTAAGGAAGTACATGGCGTTTCTCCTATCATTGTCCCTGGATTTCCGGCGGCAATAGAGCTAGCAATTAAAAATGGCGCTAAAGTTGAGCTCGCAGTAACGGATAGCATCCTCAAAGAGGTAGCCCAAAAATATCCGAATGTATTAAACCATATATTCAGGTCCGAAAATTTTAGGCTTTATCGCCTGAGTGATAATATTAAAGTGGCATTCACAGTTATGGATTCTATGCTCTCCCTGGGTCTGTTCAGATTAGATGGAGGATACGATCTTGGAAGCGATCTCATTTGCGTTGGAGATGCTGCCGCGATGTGGGGCTTAGAACTCTTCCAATACTATGTTAAAAAGGCGGACCCGATTGAATCAATAGACAAGGTAAATGATTTAATGGGGAAAATATAGACATCTCTTAGTTTAGTATCTTTTAAACTGTTCTGATTTTTAAAACTGTTCTGATTTTATAATTTGTCTTAAATTTAGCTTTGCTTCTTAATTCAATGGAAATTTTCAAATCTTGAAATTTCCTAAGGCATAATTATGAGCATATACTACATTAATAGAACTAGCCTATCTTATAATGAATTTAAGATAGGTTTGAATAGGTTGTCAGATGCTTTCAAGAGATTATTCATTTTCCTGTCAATAAGCTCAATTTGGGTTGCTGCTACAGGTTTTTTTGCCACATTTATAGCATTTGAATTGTTAGAGATAACCCCCAGAGTGCAGCTATGTTTATCAGTTTTTCTAATGGTATTCGGTGCTTATAACCTTAACAAACTTGCAGATATGAAAGAAGATGCTATTAATATGCCCGAACGGCTGAGCCTTCTTGGGGGACACAAAAAGCTTGTTATGGCTTATTCTGCTATAGCTTATGCAATATCGGCTTTGTTAGCATTCCTGGATACTCCACTAGCGCTTCCTGTTATATTCTTTCCATTAATCGCTAGCCTGGCATATAGCTATCAGATTATCCCTGGAGTACCCAGGTTCAAGGATATCCCTCTCATGAAGAACATATTTAATGCTTTTTCTTGGGCAGTAGTATGCGTTATACTGCCTGCTATATACTTGGCGAGTAACATGGAGAAAACCTTTGCGATGGTCTTTTACTTTATACTCTTAAAGATCTACATAAATGCAGTCCTTTTTGATGTAAGAGATATCGAAGGAGATAAAGAGACTGGGGCAAAAACTCTGCCCGTACTTATTGGTGCCAGAAAAACTATTATAATATTATTGGCGCTTAACTGTATGCTACTCCCATGGCTATTGCTAGCGGACAGCAGCATTCGGCTACTAGCAACAATTTTAATCCTATATGGATTTGCATACATCCTTTACTTTAGTAAGAGGCGAAACCCATTTGCTATGGACTTCCTTGTGGATGGAGAGTGGATGTTCATATCTATTGCGTTATTACTGTCAAAAGGGTTCGGTCTCCCATAGGACCTACGCAAGAGGCCTCAGGCCTCTCCGGCCCATCTTTAATATGACATGTCACCACGCCGCTCAGATACGTCCTGATCTGAGAGAATCTCCAGAAAGCGCCTTGTGTAGCCGTCTTTTTCAACAGTGATAATCTGCGAATATTCAGTTATTCGCATAACGCCACCGTCGTAATCGAACGTTGTGATATCTAGAAGGCAGAGGCCTCAGGCCTCCGCCGCCTCATAATCCGTATCCATCGTATCCTGCAGCCCATCCTTGATATGCGATGTCACCATGCGCTCAGATACGTCCTGGTCCGATAGAATCTCAAGGAAACGCTTTGTGTAGCCATCCTTCTCAGCAGCTTTTTGACTCTCGAATATATTCCTATATTCGCTTATGGTAGAAGGGGCAACGCCCAATGCTTCAGCCATCTCCTTGACAGACTTGCCTGTACCGGATAGGCGGATGAACTCGCCTTTATCAAATGGTGGCTTCAGGTCAGACTCTCTGAAAAGATGAAGCTTGATCCTGGCCCTGCTGACAGTCTTGTTGAGCGCCCTGTCTCCGAGCTGCTCTGCGATCTCTGTATCGCTCAAGCCCTTATAAAATAGACGTATTACAGTGGCCAATTGCTCAGGGGTCAATTTGGTCTGGATATTATAGTGCTTGATCATCTCTTTGACGACGCCTAAAAGAGCACGCTCGATATCAGAACTCCCTCTCAATGCACCGTGCTGCGTAGCCTGTTTTTCCACAACCTTTGTGCTGGCGCCCATCTTAAGAACAAGATCACGCAGCTGATCCGTCCTACCACTCATTTAAGATACTCACCCATCAGACAACTCCTTCGTTTATACTATAAAGAGATTTCCATTGTACCGCAAACCTTTTTATACACGGGATACCGTCTAAAGAGGCTGAAATGTCTGATACCAGCATATACGTTGTGAAGACCACTGCAAACCAGGAACGTTCAGTGGCCAATATGATTTCCCAGATAGCAAGAAAAGAAAAATATGATATAAGAGCACTGCTGGTACCCGACGTGCTTAAAGGCTACGTTCTTGTCGAAGCGCCCGCTCCGGAGATCGTAGACCAGGCTATTCAGGGAATACCCCACGCACGATCTGTAATTAAAGGAGCATCGAGCATTGAGGAAGTAGAGCACTTTCTCGCCCCCAAGCCAGTCGTAACTGGAATAAATGAGGGTGCTATAGTCGAACTTATATCCGGGCCTTTTAAGGGCGAGAAGGCCAGGGTGAAGCGCGTGGATGCTGCAAAAGAAGAGATCACCGTGGAGCTCTTCGAAGCTATGGTACCGATACCCATAACTGTAAGGGGCGATCACGTGCGTGTGCTCAGCAAAGAAAAACCTTAGAGGTGATATACTGTGGCTAATGTCGTTGAAGCATTGGTGCCTGGTGGAAAGGCCAGTGCCGGACCGCCTCTTGGTCCGGCTCTGGGGCCTTTGGGCGTCAACGTGGCACAAGTAGTTGCCAAGATCAATGAACTCACCAAAGACCTTAATGGAATGCAGGTCCCAGTCAAAGTCAAAGTAAGATCTAGGACAGATTTTGATATCGAAGTCGGCACACCCCCTACTTCAGCGCTGATTCTGAAGGAGCTCGGCATCGAGAAGGGTACCGGCGATAAAACCATTGTTGGAAACCTGACAATGGAGCAGGTTGTTAAAATCGCGGATATCAAGAAAAAGGGTCTCCTCTCGAAGAACCTTAAGAGTGCGGCCAAAGAGATCATCGGTACTGCAGAATCTTTGGGCGCGACAGTTGACGGGATGCCGGCAAAAGAAGCTCAAAAGGCTGTGACCGGCGGCAAGTATGATGAGATATTAGAAGCAAAATTAGAGGCAAAGGCTTAAAATATTAGTTAATTAACCAAAACTTGATTCTCTTTTGAGAAGCCGTAGTAGACTTTGAGTCGCTAGACTACGGAGGACTAACATGAGCAATATAGACGAAGCCATTAAAAAGGCAATCACTGAGGCACCGGATCGGAAGTTCACCGAGAGCGTTGACCTGGCCATAAACCTCCATAACATTGACCTTTCCCAGCCTGGGAACAGGATCGATGCTGAGGTCATCCTCCCGCATGGACTGGGGAAACCAGCCAAAATTGCAGTATTCGCTGCAGGAGAGACCGCAATTCGCGCAAAGAATGCAGGCGCGGATAGGGTCATTTCTGCTGACGAGATCAAAGAGCTCGGCGGGGATAAAAGGGCGGCACGAAAGCTGGCCGATGAGTATAAGTTCTTCATCGCAGAGACTCAGTTCATGCCCGTAATAGGTAAGAGCCTTGGACCGATCCTGGGAAAGAGAGGCAAGATGCCTACTCCGCTGCCACCGACGCAGGATGTAACGCCCCAGATCAACAGGCTGAGAAACATGATCAGGATTCGATCCAGAGATAGGCCGACATTTCACCTGACAGTTGGAAATAGAAACATGGACGTAAAGGATCTCACAGAGAACGTCGATGCGGTTATCACCAGACTTGAGCAGACGCTGAAGGATGGAAGGCAGAACTTGAAGTCCGTCTATGTCAAGACCACGATGGGACCGGCAATAAGGGTGATCTAAATGGCGGCAGAGGTTAAGCGAACTGCCCACCTGCCGGAATGGAAGGTCAAGGATGTAGATGAGCTCAAAGAGATGATCGGCGGGAGCAGAGTAGTCGGCATTGTAGGAATGCGCGAGATACCTGCAAGCGATCTGCAGCAGATGCGGAAAAATCTCCGGGGCAAGGCTGAGATCAGAATGGTCCGGAACAGCATCGCACGCCGGGCTCTGGAGGCATCAGCTCCTGAGATTAAGCGGCTTGCAGATTTTATCGAAGATCAGACAGCTCTCATCTTCAGCGATGAAAATCCTTTCAAACTCTACGCTACTTTGGAAAAAGAGAAGCGCCCAATGCCCATAAAGCCAGGTGCGCGTGCACCCAGAGATATTGTGGTTGAAGCAGGAGATACATCGTTCTCGCCTGGGCCAATGGTAGGCAAGCTTCAGGCGGCAGGAATCCCCGCAGCCATCAAAGGCGGCAAAGTGGTTATCAATCAGAGGATTACGCTTGCAAAAGAGGGCGAGGTAGTATCTGCAAAGACTGCGGATATCCTGAAGACGATGGAGATCTTCCCCAGGAACGTGGGCATTGAACTCAAAGCAGTTTATGAGGACGGCCTTGTATTCCAGACGAAGGATCTGGCCATAGATGTAGATAGCATAATTTCACAGTTCAATTCTGCATCTGCCAAAGCATTCGGCTTTGCCGTAGAAATAGGCTATGTAACCCCAGATACAGTTGGCCCAATTCTGCAGAGGGCACAGGCTAAGGCGAGAAGCCTCATAACAGAGACTGGAATTCCAGTGCCCAGCATGATGGATATTGTTTTAGCAAAGGCTGTTGCCAATGCAAAGGCAATTGAAAATCTAGTCAGCGGGGGCTCTGTCTCTGCGCCGGCGCAAGCTGCCCAGACAGTGCCGAAAGCGTTGGCAGAGGAAGAGAAGAAAGAGGATAAGAAGGAAGAAGAGGAGGCCGGAGTCGAAGGCCTCGGTGCATTATTCGGATAAAAGGTTGATTTAAATGGAATATGTATACGCAGCATTATTGCTTCATAGCGCAGGAAAAGTTATCAGCGAAGATGGTGTAAAGAAGATCGTAGAAGCCGCAGGCGTAACGCCTGATGAAGTCAGGATCAAGGCCCTCGTAGCAGCGCTTGAGGGCGTAGATGTAGGCAAGATCCTATCGCAGGCAGCGGCTATGCCAGTAGCAGCCGCACCAGCAGCAGCTGCAGCACCTAAAGCAGGAGGCGCTGCCCCGGCCAAGGAAGAGAAGAAAGAAGAGAAGAAGGAAGAAGCAGAAGAGGCTGGCGTCGAGGGTCTTGGAGCGCTTTTCGGCTGAACCCCTCAGCCTTTCACTATTTTTTATTTCTCGGACGAATCTAGATTTCCTCGATCTTCTCTATTCCGACCTTCTTGACATTCGGTTTCCATATCACCGAGGGCATCCACTCGGGAGCATTTGTCGGCTTTGGAACTTGTTTGCGCTCACCTTGGAAGATATGAACCTTTTTTGTTCCCCGCTCACGAAGCCTGATATCCGTATAGCCGCGATTTGCTGCCTTAAGGGCCGCTTGCCTTGGCTGTTTGCCGCAGAAGACGCCTACTTCATTACCCTGCGCATCACGCAATGCGAAATTCCTTTTTTCTACCATATTTTATACCTCCTAATACCCGAATGCAGAGGATCATAGACTTCGACGCACGCCTATATATCGTATCCACTTATATTAATCTTTTGTTCGCTTCCAGAATTTATCAATAGTCTATATCAAATGGTGGCAGCGCAGCCAATTGCGTGCTTCAGGGAATACTAGAAAGAAGCGGATAGGAGCAACGGCCTCATAGGCATTGAAGAGATATGGATCCATATGAGCCAGGAATGAGATATCTGCTCAAAAATCAAAGATGATCGCTCTAGATGCATTAAAAATCCTCATCGATCTGAACCCAAGGCTGCAACGGAGCCTCAAAGATCTGACAGCGAAAAAAAAATAATATTAGCCTTTAGCTAAAGATTGGCGCATAGCCAGCCAGCTCCATATAGCCTATGCCTATTTGCTCTCCGGCATGATTCTCTTCTCGAATGTGCATTATGCCTTCCCAGTACTTTGGCTCACCGTTTGCCGTGTTCATGATCTGCTCATCGAAGTAAGGTTCTGCAGCATAATTGCCCATAGGGGTACTTATGATCCACTCCAAGGGATACGTGAATCCAAAGAGGTCCGAGGTCCACAACCTTGTGGAAGTCAGATTGCCAGCGCCTTTGCCATACCACCATTTGATGTTGCCTTTTGGATCGACGTAAGTCAGACTGCGCTGATCTGGGAGATCATTATGGGCGTCATCCTTGAAGTTAAACAGCATCAAGAAGCTCCCGTTGTCAAGGCGCATGCTAAACCAATCCCAGGCAGGATAGCACTTGTTATAGCCTCCCCACTGATGATCAAACCAGCTATCTCCTCTGACTTCTACCTCCCTGCCATCAATGCTCAGTGTCCCGGTGGTGTTCATTGCGGGATGGCTGTAGTAATAGCTTTTTCCAACCATACTCTTGGGATCGATGCTGGCGCAGGCACCCATGCTGCCGGTTCCATTCGGCCACTCCAGGAAATAACCGTACTTATCATTTTTCAGAGTTAAATTCATGGAGATATTATGCCCATGTCCGCCGTCGCTGGATACATTCCCTTGGCTTATTATATTCCAGGCATCCAGGGCCTTCCAATAAGTAAGGGTCGTCTGAGAATCCTTATATCTCCAGTAACTGCCTTTCCTGGCATCAGTGCCGTTGGTGATCTCTGTCTGGTTGGGCAGCAGAAAATACCTGTTGCGAGGATGCTGGCTATTGAAGACATCGCTAATGGCTACGTGGTTGACGTAGCCTATAATCCCCGGCATTAAATTCTGGTGGAATAGGGTATACTGAAATCCATAGAGGTTACCTGTCTTGACATCTCTCAAAGTTCCCGTCCAGTACAGCCACTCGATGAAATCGCTGGTGTTTGCTACCACAGGTGAAGGCTGATGCAGCAGGTGATCGGCGGGAAAATCGAAGACCGTGCTGGCATTTCCACTGCCATTTATAGCGAGCGGAATGGAATTTTTTGCTGAAGGCGTTAAGACATCATCAGCCATTGCAGTGAATATTATCATTATAGCCAGGCAGCTTGCCAGGAAAAGGGCTATGATTAAGCCGTATCTATCTTTATTCGGTTTCATTATTGTTCCTCATGAATTTATAGAGACGCAGGCAGAAGATCCGTTCCCAATAGATGGGCGGGATGAATGCCGTACGCTTCCCAGATTACTTTCACACCGCTCTCTAAAGCTATATATTAAACTATTTCGAAAGAGTCTAACTTGACAGCTCATATATCTCTATTAAAGCCTTCGGAAAAAGGAAAATGTAACACCTGCAGGAAGGATTGGGTATTTATCCAGGCTAAATCTTTTGGCTGTTATGGCCTGGGTTGTATGGTTCACTGGCCTTCCCGGCTGCGGCAAAACAACAATCGCTCAGCGAGTGAAGGCAATACTGTCTGGAGATGGAATATTCGTCAAGGTACTCCAGCTTGATGAGATACGCAAGGTGATTACTCCCGATCCTACTTACACAGATGAGGAGAGAGACGTAGTATATGCAAGCATCGCCTATATGGCCAAATTGCTTGCGGAATCTGGAATAAATGTGATCATAGATGCTACGGCGAATAGACGCCGCTATCGTGATCTCGCAAGGGGTCTGGTGCCCGATTTCGCAGAGGTATATATCAGAGCGCCTCTGGATGTATGCATTGCACGTGAATCGAGGCGTAGGGCAGAGTTCGCGCCCAAGGATATCTACAAAAAGGCTGCCACCAAAGGGGCGACTGTTCCCGGCGTGAACATTGCTTATGAAGAACCTCTCGCGCCCGAGATATCTGTGGACTCAGCTGTTATGAGCTCCGATCAGAGCGCACAGTATATAGCCGATAAAATTATCAAACTATTCAGGAAAGATTAAAATATTGTCACTTAGACTTCCATTCAGGAAGTGAAGATAATTGAGGTCCAATGCAGGCTTTATAGGTTTTGACGGGACAGAAAATAAGAGAACAATCCTTGCACTGCAAAAGGTCAAAGAGGCGGCGAAGATCGATGGCGATCTCAACGTATTGCTCAGGAAGCCTCACGGCAGGGCAAAGTCGATGATGTCAAAGTTCAATCGTCTTTTCGGTGTTAAGGCATTCGTTAGCGATGATGCCGACAAGGAGAAGTGGGAGAAGGCTGGCGTGAAGATCGCCGGGGGATATAATGACTTCTTCGATGCATCCGATTTCGTAATGGTTGGAACTCCGGGGGATGAGGAGACCCCTTATGTAGAGGCTGCATTGGCACATGATTGCTTTGTGTCTCTGATGGGTGGTGCAGACAGACCTGCCATTTTGGAGGCTCTACAGGAAAAGAAGATAAAAATCTCAGATGAGCTTAAGGCCGACTTCGCACGGGAGTTCTTCTTCGGACTTGAGAACTATGAGATGTTTTTGAAGGCAAAGCCTAAACTGGTGCAATGTACAAGCTGCAACACCACCGGCCTTTCAAGGCTGGCTCTGGCAGCGAGACCCTTGGGCTTGACAGCCATGCTCGGGAATATCGACCGCAGGCATGGAGATCCTCACACGGTTGTCAGGGCATCTCCCAGCGCAATTCAGTTCGGAAAGGGAGCTGGCCATCAGGGAACGGATGCCGGAACGGTATTCGAGGATGTGAAGTTCGCCATTAGGGCGAGCAAAGTTCCAACGACTGTACCTCATACGAACTTCCTGAACCTGATATTCAAGGGAGAAGTGAAGCCGGCCCAGCTAGTAGATCAGCTTGCCAAGACTAGAGAGGTAGTGGTAATGCCATACCAGGATGAAGGGAAAAAGCATGAGTGGACGAGCGAAATCCTGGAGGCTTTCCTATCGGGACTCGAGAGGCCTATAAGCCCTGAGATATTCGAGCTCCTGGTCTCCGATGCGATCATACCCTTCAAGCTTGGAGATTACACAATCCTCCAAACAGTCTCGATGGTCGAGCAGATGTCCATCGCCGTGCCCAACCACGTAGAATCCTATCTCCTGAGCGTTGGCTATCCCGCAGCCGATGTCCACAGCCTTGTGGACAAGACTCTTGGAGTGCTGCATGGAATCTGGCCGGACAAGCTCAGCAGCTAAATTAGTTCGAGCTGAAATAGGTTAGTTATGACTGAGGAGGCCCTTTCTGCCCGGCTTCAGGGCTATAGAGTATTGCTCGGCCCTGAAGCTGTGCCACTGCTTTACGAGCAGGGCTATTTCGGACGGCCTTCCGGAAAGGGCCTTGAGCTCAGCCTAGTTGAGGCTGCGTATCTTCTTGATCGGTCAAGAATAAAAATATCTTCAGATAAAAATGATCTTGATTTCATAGCCTTTTTCCAAGTTGCCTCATCTTTGGAGAAGGGCTTTGAGTTCAGGTATGTTGTATACAAGGATTTAAGGGAACGCGGTTATTATGTCCAGCCCGGAAGGCCCGATTTTCGCGTATATCCTCGCGGAGGGCACCCCGGAAAGACGCCCGCTGAGTTTTATGTGCTTGTGATCTCAGAGCGCATGCCTCTGCTGCTGAAGGAGATCATAGAGCCTGTTCGCCTGGCGGGCCAGATGAGGAAGAAGCTGATGCTTGCAATCGTTGATGAGGAGAGCGATATCACCTTCTATGAGGCTAAGGAGAAATCTCTGAAAGGAAAAGAGGGCGAGGGAGAATCAGGCGGCATGGCGACCCTGCTGGAAGACAGGGTCGTGCTATGGGATACTGCTGCATCTAAACGGCTGCATGAGCATGGGTTTTACGGCAAACCGGTTGGAGAGCGGTTACAGCTATCTCTGGTAGAATCGGCCTACCTTTTGGAGAAAGGAATGATTAGGCTTGTGGATCGCTCCGGAGATCCATTGGATCTGGAAGGGCTGAAGGAAAGGGCACGCCAGGTAGAGAGCGATTTTGATCTGAAGTACAAGGTCTACAGAGATTTGAGAGAGAATAAGCTGGTTGTGAAGACCGGCTTCAAGTTCGGAACCCATTTCAGAGTTTATAAGCATGTTGAAGGGCCGAGCAAGGTTCCTCATTCAGAGTACCTCGTGCATACTGTTCCAGCAGACCATATATTTATGCCGCCTGTGCTATCACGCGCTGTAAGGCTTGCGCATTCTGTCAGAAAGCAGATGGTATTTGCGTATCCTGAGGATGGGGTGAAGTATCTGGAGATCAAGAGGCTGAAGCCGTGAGAAATGTATTTATGGATTTTTATCCTTTCGATTTATCGAAAGATCTTTCGATATAAAGAATGATGGGCTCACAGATATTTAATGTTGATTAAAAAATATCCTGTGGGGCGTGGAAATCCATTCTAAAACAGCGTTCTTTGCGTCCTTTGTGATTTTTGTGATTGAATCTGGTTCGTTATGTTGTAGTAAAGCAAAACCAAATTCCCTAAAAGGTCACATAACGCCTTGATTCTCAATAGAGATCTTGAATCACATACTAAGGACGAAAATGGCCATTAGCTGCGCTTCTTTTGGCGCTAAAGCTATCGGCAATTCTAGCGCGCTCAATCGCCGCGCGGGCTGCCCCTAACCCCTCTTCGGGGGAATGTCTCAGAAAACGTGGATAATAAGGCTAATGAGGTTAGGATAAATAGTCATAGCCAACCGTAATAGAATATCTTATAAATCCGTTTTACTGAATATCCATTCTCCCTCAACGCTTATCTGATTTGGCAATCCTCCAAACCTCCCCCTCAAAATCAGATCCCCAAGCTCCTCCCGCATCACCCTGGCAATCCCAATTATCGATGTCGTCGGCCTTGCATTCACATCCACCGCCCTTGGCAGATCCCCGACCACAAAATCTATTCCGGCGTATCCTCTCAGCCCTAAAACTCGGGCCGCCTTCTCCGCAGCTTCCCAGATTTCCGGGGCGCGCGGCGTGCGGTAAGGAACCTGGCTGCCGTTATAGCTGATCTCATTTTCATGGAACTCGATTAGCTGCCTGTTAATGGTAATAGGCAGAAACCTCTCGCCAACAACGAAGCTGGCACTCAGATGCAGGCCCTCATAATATTGTGTGGCGATATAGCCGTCAGGAGCACGAGAGCTTGATGAGATGTGCACACCCTCCGAGCCGCAACCGCAGCGGGGCTTTATGACATATCTCTGGCATCCGCAAGCGCAGGGTTCAGGCCCTTCTGGGATTTCAGCTACCGGAACTCCGTTCTCTTTCAGCATTTTAGTACAATAGAGTTTATCTGCGCAGAGCCTTGCTGCTTCAGGGCTGGAGCCAAGGTTCACAGTATTCTTTTCCAATATCTCCAAAAAACGAGATTGCATATCATCTGGCGCTATCAACAGTCCTGCATCAGCCTTGACAGATCCGATAAAATCCTTGAAATCTTCAGGGCCTTTTATGAGAACCGGCTCTCCTGCGCTTATCTTTGGCCCTGAAGTAGGATAGATGACATCATGGCTGCATCTCTGAAAGCTTGATACGAGCGTTGAGAGCATCGCCCTGCCCTCGACCTCATAGGTGCCGCCCATGCCGACGGCCGATGCGTATTCAGCTACCAGTATTTTCATAGAACTTCAAGCTGCCTATCGCTGCAAACTATACTAATCTGATGCCATGGCAGTGCACGCAAGTGCTTGTGCTTACATGATGCCATTCTTGATATGCAATTCATTAACAGACAAGTCTTAATATTGAACCTGACGGGGATCGGAGATCCAATGGCAGGATATAGGCTCATCTACGACCTTGCGTTTCCGGGAGTCACAAAAGTTCTCGTTAACAGAAATTTACCCCTCTTCGAAGAGCCATTTTCTAAACCTATGTTTCAATGATGATTTAACCGTTT
>JBHGAU010000020.1:0-81561 GCA_041946675.1 Methanotrichaceae archaeon
GTTGAAAATGCAACAGTTGAAAATGCAACAGTTGAAAATGCAACAGTTGAAAATGCAACTTCTATAAGCACCACCAATAGTACGGTTAATGCTACAAATGCAAATAACACCATTGCTAATATCACTTCAGCACAAAACGTAACAAATGCAACTCTTCCGGAGGATGTAACAACATCAAGCAATGTTGTAACTCCAGCGGTCATACCTGAAACGAGTAGAATGGAGACTGCCACCGCTGCACCTGTAGAAGCGGCAACGCCAGCTGGAGAGGATCGCATCTGGAGGCAGGGAATAAGCCCACTCGATTATATGTGGACCCCACAGAGCTTTTCAGGATTCTTCTATGATCTGAAGGATGAGGTTGGAGCGGAGACTCTGACAGTGCACCTCAGCGGATCCGAGAGCAATCCTAGCAGATCGGTTGATGAAAATGATCTCGTATACGAGTCAAATGTTCAATCTATTAAATACAAGTTTGAGGATTGGGGAAGCTATAATGTCATGGGCTTCATGGCTGACAAGTACTTCGCAGGATATGGCAAAACAGAGGTTGTGGATAGCAATATAAGCATCATAAGCGATGGCCAGCTAAGAAAAGTTTTGATAGATACCGATGATGAGCACACAATAACCTCCGGCTCAGTCCTGCCGCTTGAAGAGGGCTATGAGCTGCGCATTAAGGAGGTCGATGTCAACGGCAATAAGGCATACATGTCACTTGCCAAAGATGGCCAGGAGATCGATAGCAAAGTAATAAGTCCTGATAGACTCAAGTCCTCAACCTATGAGTACAAAGTATCGATAAGCGGTGAAGATGTGCCAATAATCATGGCGCATATTGCCAATGTGTTTGCCAGCTCAGAGTCCAACCTTGTAACAGTAGATGGGCTGTTCCAGGTATCCGGAGATTACACTTCAGTCGATAGCGGTGATAAATACGGAAAGATGAAGGTCACCAGCGTAGATACCAACGGCATTACAATGAAGAACGAGGATACGCTCACACTGCGGAAGGGCGGAACCGTAAATATATTCGGAGATGTAGCTTTCCTCGTAGCTGATGCAGATGAGCTGAGATTCGCTCCAATAGTTCAGAGGACAGGGACATATACAGTCAGAGGAACAATTATCAGACCGGGCGACTACAACGGCAAGCAGTTCACCTGGACACCCTATAACTTTGAGGGATTCTATTACGATATAGATGACGATATCGGAACAGAGATCCTTACAGCCAGGATCACTGACAACTCAATAGATGAGGGCAATCTGGTCTATGAGACTAAGCCGATGTCCATCAAGTTCAAGTTTGAGGATTGGGGAAGATACGATGTCATAGGCTTCATGGCCGATAAGTACTTCGCAGGTTACAACGAGGATACTGTATTCACTGATGCTTTCAGCGTCATAAACGAGGGACAGCTCAGGAAGGTGCTGATTGACAGCGATGATGAGCAGACGATAGCTACAGGATCAGTCCTGTCTCTGCAAGAGGGCTATGAACTGAGGATCAAGCAGGTCGATATAAACGGCAACAAAGTCTATCTGGCCCTCGCCAGAGACGGCAAGGAGGTAGACAGCAAAGTTGTCACGCCATCATCCTTGCCAACCGATAGAGCATCGAACTATATGTATAAGGTGACTATTGGGTCCCAGACGGATATTCCCATAATAGTTGCTCATGTTCAGAGCGTTTTCAGGGGCACAGAGACTGATCTTGCAACCATTGATGGTCTCTTCCAGGCATCTGATAACCCTGAGTCTGTAGAGGAAGGTGAGGTTCACGACAAGATGAGGGTCACATCGCTATCCTCCGACAGAATAACGATGACGAACCGCGATAACACGATCACCCTCGGGCAGAATAGGATCATCACAATCATGGGCAATCTCCAGTTCCAGGTCGCAGATAATCCTAACAGGGATCTGGCGCCAATAGCCCAGAAGACTACAGCAGGAAGCCTGATGACCCTAAATGTTCCAGCGGCGGTGGTGCGAAATCCGGTTCAGATCAACGTCAAAACAGGAACACAGGCGTTGGGCGGTGTTCAGATCTCCGTATCAGGCCAGAATGTAGGCAATACAGATGAAACAGGAAATATAAGCTACACGCCAAACAGTACAGGTACTTTCGATGTAGTTGCAAGGAAAGTGGGATATGGAGATGCCACAGGCCAGCTTGTGGTCAGATCATCTGCGGGAGCCGTTGCTGCAGCTGTTAATGCGACGTTGTCCCAGACTTTAACCATCAATGTGCCATCCGAGGTAATCAAGGGAGAGAGCTTCATAATAACAGTCGTAGGCGGTGTCAATCAGACGCCTATGGCAGATGTTGATGTATTGTTCGATAACATAAGCATCGGCAAGACAAGCTCCGACGGCACGATCACCTACGCAGCAGATATGACAGGAGGTCATACAGTAACGGCAGAGCTTGCAAATTATACGAGCGCTACAAGGACGATCTCAGTGATATCCCCCATAAAAGTAGTGGGTATCAGCGTGCCTCAGAAGGCGACCACAGGCCAATCTGTCAAGGTTACGGCGAATGTTCAGAACACAGGAACTGCAAACGATACAGAGAAGCTGGATCTTGTTGTAAACGGCAACGTTACCGATAGCAAGAATGTGACCCTCGCAGCTGGGAAGAATACTACAGTGACATTCAGCTATACGCCAAAGGACCCGGGTGTATACAGAATCAATGTGGATGACCAGAGCGGAACTCTAACTGTGGAGAAGGCACAGACCAACTACGCACTGTTCGCCTTGATCTTGGTTATCCTAATCGCGATAGGAGCAGGAGCCTACCTATATAAGACAGGAGAGCTTGAGAAGCTAAAAGAGCGCCTACAGAATCGCTAAGGGGAGCTTAAAAGCTCTCCCCCCAATATTTTAGTCATTCACCTTATATCCAATATACCTTAATCCCAAAAATCCCTTTGACAATCAATGAACGCTCGCCGCAAAGAAACGGAAACACAAAGATTATTCTCCAAATCCATGAAGAGATTATGCAATTATATAATCAAAAGAATATAATCAAAAGAGGACCATAAATTTCTAACCGGGATTCTTGGAGCCATGCATTCAATTATCCTTTATACTCCCCGCCTATCAGCTCACGAATTCTCTCCGCAATCTTCGGCCCCACAAGCTCCACCCGCCGAAGCTCCTCTTCCGTTGCTGTCATGATCCTCTCAATCGTTCCAAAATGTCTGAGCAAATTACGTGCAACTGCCGGGCCAACGCTGGGTATGGCAGAAACCAGATACTCCTGCTGCTCTGAAAGCGTTCTTGCAGTCTTATGGCCGTGCAGCTTTGGCTCCCGCCCCTCTTTATACTCGCGGGCTGCAAGCATAGCGATTACAGATGCAGTTTCCTCCCGGCTTTCGGTGGGGATGATCGGAACGCCGTAATCTATTGCTATTGCAGCGAGAGCACCTCTAATTGAGTTGGGATTTATCTGACGGTTGTAGAGGTCTCTTCCCTCCAGGATTAAGACAGGCTTTTCATAAGTCCTCGATAGATCTGAGATCTGTCTGAAAAGGTTCCTCTCCGGGTCGATGATGGATGCCACAAAGTCATCTGTAGCCTTGCGCTCAACAGCAATTCGATCGCTGATAATATAATCTCCAACTTCCAGGTTCTTCAAAGTCACCTCTAAGCCTTTAGCCTCCAGCAATTTTCCCATCTCACGCTCTCTCGGATCCACAAAGATTTTACCAGCAGGCGCCTTCTGTTCCGGCTTATCTTCAACATCTGTGATCTGTATCTGCCTGGGCTCGAACTCCTTTACAAGAGACTGCGGAACCTTGCCGCTCTGCCCGCGAATCTGCCTCTGCATGCTCTTTTCTTTGCGATCGCTTATCCAATAATAGGCCTCGTCACGTGTGCCTTTTGCAATTAACACTACTACTCTTCCAGCTCTTGCTCTGCCGGTTCTGCCCTTGCGCTGAATGCTGCGGATTTCTGATGGCACCGGCTCATAAAACAGAACCAGGTCTGTGGATGGTATATCGATGCCTTCCTCGCCGACTGATGTGGCGATGAGAACATTGAACTCTCCAGACCTGAATTTATTCAGGATTTCAGTCTGCTTCTTCTGGCTCAGTCCCTCATCATCCTGCCGGCTCGACTGGCCTACAAATCTGACGGCCCGAATAGCATCATCCTTCTCAAGAAACTTAAGCAAAGCTGAGGCGGTATCTCTATAGTTCGTAAATACCATTATCCTGGAGTCGGGCTTGGCCTGAAGCTGATCCTTCAAAATGCTTCTTACAGCCGCAAGCTTCGGATGCTCCACTTCTGTTTCCATCAATGCTGCCATTGCCTGTCTGAACCTGGGGTCCTCCATAATGCGGCGTGACGCTTTTGATCCGCTTCTAGAGAGGGCTTCTCCCTGAAGCCTCTGGAAGTATCTGATCAGCGCATCGCTGCTCTGCGTTTCAGCCAGCTCCATTGCGTGATGGAGCTTGAGGATCTCTGCCAGGACTGAAACGGCCTTAAAAGCCCCAGGATTTGCATGCCTTGCCACGGATGATTGAAGCATGCTTTGAAGTCCCAGCAGTTCCTTCTTTGGGGCCCTTGGATCAATCCTTGCAGGCGCTACTCCAAGCTGGTTCAGATCATCGATTCTGTCTTTCAGAACATCCTCAATAGCATTCCTAACCCTCAGAAGCTCATCCGGCACTTTGACCTTGACCCATTCTATCTCCCGCTGATGGACAAAAGGAGCCACATCAGGATCGCTTTCTGTGCGGGTCTGGATTCTATTGATGCTCAGGTTTGTACATATCTCCTCAATCTTTTCGCTCTGGCTTCCCGGGCTGGCTGTGATGCCGAGCACGAGAGGATTCGATGCCTCGCGTCCATACCGCTCTGCAATATAGACATAGGCATAGTTCCCCACAGCCCTGTGAGCCTCATCGAATATAATCAGCGCAACGTCCTTCAGATCGATTCTTCTGGAAAGCAAATCATTCTCGATAACCTGAGGCGTGGATGCTATTACTTTCGTCTGGCTGTAGATCTCAGCCCTCTTTTCAGGCATCGTTTCGCCGGTCATCATAGCAACGATTGAATCATCCTTCAGGACGTTCCGCAAAAACGATGCATGCTGCTCGACAAGAGGCTTTGTTGGGGCAAGGAACAGTATTCTTCCTTTATCAAGCCTTGCAAGCAGAACCATAAGAGCAATTACGGTTTTACCGAGACCGGTGGGCACTACAATCAGGCTTGATTCCTTCAAGGCTGCAGCTGCCAGATCCATTTGGAAGAGCCTTTTCTCTACAGTCTGCGGCTTGAGCAGAGGGTGCTCAAGATATGCGATCATTATGAGGCTATTGGTTAGCTATAGTATTTAAGAAGGTAAGGCAAATAGTTCACTCGTTGATATTGGAAAATTGATTTTCGATGGCCTCTCTATGCCCAAAAGGGAAGAAAAATTACAGTTAAGAGTTATAATTGCATTTGCCCCAATTAATCGCTCATATGAACATCAATCGTTTCGGCTGATATCTTCCGCCTTTTATTGCATTTATAAGATCATGTTCGCTCTTAATATCATCCTCGAACTCAGTATAGCATCTTCCGACATGCTTAAGCGAGTGCGAGTCGCTCCCGCCGGTTCCCGACAAGCCGAGCTTTTGTGCAGCCTCCAACGCCCTCCTGTTCTCATCATCGTTGGAGTTGCCGTTGAGCACTTCGATTGCATCAAAGGCATTAACCTCGAAGACCATGCTCCCAAGGCTGGGAGCGGAGGATCTGAATGGATGCGCAGGGATTGCCACTCCTCCTGCATCATGCACCAGGTCAACCAGGTCCTGTACCTTTATCCCTGATTCGGGCGAGCTCTCCAGACCAAAGACCAGGACATCGCCTTCTCGGCTCCTGACCTCAATCCCGCCCATTACGAGCAGACCTTGCTCTGCGCCTATCCTTTTAGCCCTTTCAACCGCCTTGGTGGTGTTATGATCTGTGATGCAGACGGCATCCAGATGTATCTCTTTCGCCCGCCTGACAAGATCCTTGGTATGCAGGACACTGCATGATGAGCCCCGCCTGGTATGAATATGGAGATCGATAAGCATTGTTTATTCTCTGAGCTTTTTTCCGTTTTTTTGGGATATCATGTAGATATATAAGATGCTCTACGCATCATACTCCATATTATTGGCACCTTCGGTTATTTGGAAGTATGCTGAACAATCGATCTGAAGAGCATAATTGTGCCCGAGAAATAACATTGATCATTAGCCCTACACTTACTTCTGGGGCTTCTGCAAACACCAATAAGGCAACGATTTAAGAGCCTATAAAATTCAGGTAGTCTACCGCAATCTTTGATGAGAAAATAATCGAGATGCGGCGATGGAATTATGCTCAATTGTGTATGGGTGTATTATACTATCTGAAGTGCATTTCATATACAAAATTGGAAACGATCGCACCATTTGAATCTGGTGCGATGTTTTGCCTAAGTCCACCTGATTAATAATCCTAGCTGGATGACTCTGAGCCAGTGGTTTGCGAGCCAGAGGTGCTCGAATCAGAAGAACTTGAGCCAGATGAATCTGAGCCGGTATCTGATCCTGTGTTAGATCCGGTATTTGAGCCCGTACCGGATGTTACGACAAACTGGCCGGTCATCTGTGTCGGATGGACATCACATCTGAAGAAGTAAGTCCCTGGTGTAGATGGTGCAGTGAAGGTATATGTGGTCTTATTGGGTCCTGTGGTTATCTGACCCTTGTAGATTGTATCCGTGGCAGATGAGTCTGTATAGAATGCGACGTTATGCTGTATTCCTGAATCCTGATTATCGAAGTTGACTGTAACTTGAGCGCCAGCTGGCACTGTGATGGTGCTCGTGTTAAAGGCTATATTCTTTGCCATGATGTTTACAACAGCGCTGTTGGACCCTGTATTGGCACCGACGTTGGTGCTATTATTTGCCTGTGCAAACGTTGGCATTATAAATATTGCCAATACTGCTAGGGACAGCATTATCAAGCCTATTTTACTTTTTATCAATCTCAACAACTCCTTAGAAGTAGCTCCGTAGAGCAAATAATATATCGCGCTACTCCTTTAATTAATTTACTATTATAATCCTATATGAAAGCTTTAATGCCCAAAAATTCTCATTATATAGAAGTCGTAGAGAAATGTCTGAGTCAGATTCGCCAATACTCTTTCAGAAAAAATATCGGGCATAGTGCCACAAGGCAGAATATATTAGATTAGTTTACTGCACTATAAACTGGCCTGTCATAGATGTAGGATGGACATCGCATCTGAAGAAGTAAATCCCTGGTGTGGTCGGTGCATCAAAGGCATAGGTGACCTTCTTTGGGCCTGTAATTACCGCTCCAACATAAATGGATTTCGAGGCAGAACTGTCTGTATAGAATGCGACGTTATGTGGGATTCCATTATCCTGGTTATCGAAGTTCACTGTGACATGTGCTCCAGCTGGCACTGTGATGCTGTTCTTATCAAAAGCAATGTCCTTTGCAATCAGGTTTATAGCTATATTCTTTTTGCTCTGCTCTGTTGATATTGAGCTAGATAGATTGGCTGAAGCATTTAATGAAGATACGGAAGTTGCCACAGTTGCATTCTGGAATACTGGTCCAACTATTGAGATATTCGTTCCGGCAGATGAGGTTGTTGTTTGGGATGCGTTAGATAAACCCAGCCTGAATGCAACCAGCGATGGCTTACCACTGACGCCACAAGGCCAGACTATTGTATCGCCTGAAACTGCAGGCCATCCATTGATTCTTGCCGGTGCTTTATATGTCCATATATTTTCTCCTGTATCTCGCTTAAATGCATAGATGGTCCCGTCGTATGTGGCGGTGAATACGAGATCGTTGACAACCGTCGCTCCTCCGACATCAATTGAATTGAATTTCTTGTACCACTGGACCTTTCCTGTGCTGGTATTGACTGCCCAGAGACCACCTCTGCCAGTGGTGAAGTTGAAAGTAGATGATACGAATTCGGTAGGAGTCCAATCGGCAAACTTATCCATCACAGGCACATATATGATTCCATCGGCATATGCCATAGGTGTCTCTACGCCACCGCTCACAGAAGGCATTGTTCTTGTAATAACCCCTTCTGGAAGCCTGTCAAGCGAATCGTTTTCATTATGCTCCCCGACTGCTGTTGACCAGAGCAATGCTCCAGACTCACGATTGAACCCAAAGACTTTGCCCATCTTTCCCGCGCCGATAACTATATCCTGCTGCTTTCCGCTTACATTTCCGTTTGCCAAAACAGGTGCAATTTGTAGATCATAATCATAGAGATCGTGTGGATAGACCTGATTGAACCACTTCATGCTCCCAGTGCTGTGATTTAAAGCCATCATGCTGTCAGTGTAGAGGTTGGGACCTGGGCGGCTGCTCCCATTGGGATATTCTTTAGTTCCAGGGAATGGGGCCGGATTGGCTATCCCCCAATAAATTATGCCCGTATTTGTATCAATGGCAGGAGTATACCAGCATCCTCCACCGCTGTTGATCTCCGGATGGCCCCAGAGATTTGGCGAGTCGACTGTACTGAAATTCCATCTCACCTTGCCGGTCTCCTGATCCAGGGCATAAATTATGCCAATACCTCCGGCGGTATACCAGTTCAGATCCGATGTTCCAGGAACTGTTGATACATAAACCATGCCGTCATAAATCGTGGGCTGGATGTCGATGCCGGTAGTATTCACATAGGAGAGCCTAGTTGTCCAAAGCACTTTTCCGGACTTTGCATCAAGTGCAGATATGTTGTAGTGGCCCCGATCTACGAATACCTTGCCCCATCCGACAGCCGGACCGTTCGGACCGTAGTTGGTATCGTCGAACATCTGCGCCCAGCTCACTTTGCCTGTTTTCAGGTCAAGAGAATAGACATTGCTCTTCAGGTCCTGGAAGTATATAGTATTCCCAAGAATTAATGGTGTGCTAGCAGCGCCGCCATAGGCCGTTATGCCGACAATCGGCATTGACCAGGCAACGCCAAGAGAGTTAACATTTCCTGAGTTAATTGTAGAATTGGTTGCAGCCCTTGTATTTCCGTAGTCATGGTTCGGCAAAGGCCAGTCTTTGGAATAATTGGTAACCTCTGGAGGAACGCCAGATACTGCGGCGTATGCAGGCACAGAGATTATGGCCAGCATAATCAAAGGCACCAATCCTTTAATCATGGGATTTTTCAACAATTCATCAACTCCTCAAAGCATTTTAATATTGTCTTACTACCTTAATTAACTTATTATTACTAGGAGAGCGCTGTTAATACTAATTTGCTATTGTCAGCATCTAAGGCGTGTTCAAATAGGAGAAAAGACCTTAGCACGTTCTGAATACGCTTGCCATCAAGGCAATAGGAACTTACATTTTCATCGCAGACATGTTCGTATCTGATACATTGGTTCTTTGTGCAGCCCCTACTGACTCGACTACGAATTGGCCGGTCATCTGTGTTGGATGTATATCGCACCTGAAGAAGTAGGTTCCAGCCTGTGAAGGTGCTGTGAAGACATATGTCGTCTTGGCAGGGCCGGTGATGACATTGCCCTTGAAGATAGTTGTAGTTGCAGAAGAATCTGTATATGCAGCAAAGTTATGAGGAACGCCGCTGTCCTTATTATTAAAATTTATAGTAACCTTAGCACCGGCAGGAACTGTGATGGTATTCTTATCGAAGGCTAGATTTTCTGCAATCAAATCCAAGGTAATGGTTTGAGACCCTGATCCAACTGCGGCAGCATTCTGGCTTGAAGTCGGTGATCCAAGTCCAGACGCGGCATTTAAGGCTTGCGTTTGGGAAGCTGTCCCAGGTGTAAGATACACAAGATTGTCCTTGGATACAACATAGAAGTTGCCTGTCATTACCTTAGGGTGGACATCGCATCTGAAGAAATAGATGCCAGGATCAACCGGCGCATTAAATGTATATATTATCTGCTTCGGCCCCACGACCACAGGTCCCTGATAAATGACCGTATCGGCCCCTGAATTCGCATAGACGGCGAAGTTGTGGGGCATACCGACATCGAGGTTGTAGAAATCGATGTTTACCTGTGCACCCGCTAGAACTGTGATATTATCTTTATCAAAATTTATATCCTTCGCCAGAAGGTCTATGGTAATTCTTGTAGAAGGCTGAGGAGAAGTTGTTGATATGGGCACTTCTGTTGGAATCTCGCTCTTGGGGTAAGGCCCGTTATAGGGCGTAACGATAACCTGGCCCTTCATATAGGGATGGATTGTGCAGTAGTAATTGTAAGTGCCAGGATCATTGAATGTGTAGTTGAACATCCTGCCCGGTCTCAATATTCCTGAATCGAATGTACCGTTTGTGCTTGTGACTGTGTGAGGAACGGTATCAAGGTTTATCCATGTTACTGAAGTCCCAGCCTGAACAGTAACAGTACTCGGGTCGAAGGCAAAGTCCTTGATATTTATTGGTGTTTTCATCTGCGCTGAAGCCGTTGCTGCAGCGCCAGTGTTCTGTGCTGCTGATGTAGTTGCTGCAGACTGCGGTCCAGTCTTCGAGGGCTGTACTATGAACCTGCCCGTCATGGTTGTCGGGTGAATGTCACAACGGAAGAAGTATGTTGCAGCCTCGGAAGGTGCCGTAAAGGTATACACTATCTTGGACGAGCCTGTGATTATCTTGCCCTGGAAGATCGTCTCTGATGCAGAAGGCGAATCATAAACCGCAAAGTTATGCGGAACCCCTGAATCCTGATTATCGAAGTACATTGTAACGTTTGCTCCTGCTGGAACGGTAATAGAGGTCTGATTGAAGGCTATATTCTTGGCCATTAGATAGATCGTCACTTCATTCGAGGATAGCTCTGCGGGCGCACTCATATTCATTTGTGCCGGGCTAGTGAATGTTTGATTTGCAAGCGTATGATTTTCAGTCGCATGAGATGCAGTCAAAGAGCTGCTGTTCGAAGTAGGCTCTCTCTGCAGACATCCCGACGTAAATAGAGCACCTACTATTATTAAACAGACAAAAATCAAACAGGATTTCATCATCCCAGAATCAACCTATATAGTAATATAAATTTTAAAAACTTAAAGCTGGCGGTGGCTGTATTGATAAAATTGCAATCTCATTACAAACATCGAGGGCTCAATCATTTGACAACGATTTTCTGCGGCCTCGCTGCAGGGGCGCTCTCAGGCTTACCTGTCTCTCCGAAGATGAATCTATCCACCATCTCCTTTGCGACCTCATCGGGATACTGCACTGGAGGATGCTTCATTGTATATGCAGATATGGCCAGAAGCGGTCCTGCGATCTTTCTATCCATTGCCAGCTTGCATACCCTGATTGCATCAATTGAGCTGCCGCCGCTATTCGGGGAATCCTCTACAGACAGCCGGAGCTCCAGATTTATGGGCACATCCCCAAAGATCCTTCCCTCCATGCGCAGGAAGCAGACTTTGTTATCCTTCTGCCATGGCACATAATCAGAGGGTCCGATGTGAATATTATCCTCGTCCAAGGGCTTATCCAGGATCGACTGGACTGCCTCTGTCTTGGAGATCTTCTTGGATTTCAGACGGTCACGGTTGAGCATATTGAGAAAATCGGTGTTTCCGCCGGTATTGAGCTGATAAGTCCTATCCAGTGTACAGGCTCGGTCCTTGAAGAGCTGCGTCAGGACCCTGTGGACGATCGTGGCTCCAATCTGGGATTTGATATCATCGCCGACTATTGGAACTCCTCTATCCTCAAACTTTTTTGCCCATTCAGGATTGGATGCTATGAAGACAGGCATGCAGTTAACGAAACCGACACCTCCGTCCAAGGCTGCCTGTGCATAGAACCGTGTGGCCTGCTCCGAACCTACAGGCATATAATTCACAAGAACATCGGCACCGCTGTCCTCGAGCTCCTGCCTGACATCGCAAGGCTTCACATCGCTTACGAGGAATCTCTTATCCTCCGGATAGTTCAGCATGTGAGGGGCAACGCCATCAAGAACTGGGCCCATTTTGACCTCGACTCCTTTGCGGGGAATATCCGGATAAAATACCTTGGTGCAATTCGGCAGGGCGAAGATTGCCTCGCTCACATCGCTGCCGACTTTGCGCGCATCTATATCGAAGGCAGCCACGATATCTATATCGCCAGCTCTGTATCCGCCGATATCATAATGCATCAAGCCGATGCAATTATCCTCATTTGCATATTTATAATATTCAATTCCTTGAATCAGAGAGCTTGCGCAGTTTCCTATACCTGCAACTGCCAATTTTATCTTTTTCAACCTCTTTTCCCCTCCTGGGTCATGCGAGGCTCACAGGCCAAGTCCGGAGTCGCAGCTTCGTATAATGAGAGGACGTATTTAACACTATAGGCCAAGTTATCCCAGGGCATATTATTCCCAAGCATATTATTCCATAGCATATCCGTTCACTATTCCTCAATCGGCTGCATTATCGAGCTGAGGGTCCGGAATAGTTCCTGCTCAAGCACCATTCTGCCTTCATCGCTGTCCTCGTACTCTATCACTTGGGTTTTGGGGATGTCCACCAGATAATTTGAGCCTTGCGGGCTGATAAGTATTGTCTCCTTTCCGACAGTATGGGCGATGCCAAGGCCGTACATCACGCCGGGATCTGGCCCAGTAAGATCTGCTATTATGATACGCGCCTTGTTGAGTGATATCCATAATTCTCTAACGGCAGATCTTCCCACTCTAATATCTTCTGCCGTATCTGTTATCATCCCACTCTCCCGAGCAGCTTTTACTATTGTATTATAATTCTTTCTGCCATCTTCATTTATCGGCATTAGCAGCAATGCCAATTGATTCTCAATGGCAGGGGGTGCAGGCCCAAAGATCGGCCTTGTACGCAAGAGGCTGAGGAGCCCAATGAACCTGCTGAACTCGGAGTCGATATGCTCATTTGCTATCTTCTTCAGCTCCTCATATCGCTGATCGGTCTTCTGATCAAGCAGGCCTGCCGGAAACAGGATTATGAAAGGGTCCTCGAAACCGAACTCCCATTGAGCACTGCTGTTGATCTTCTGGCGAGACCATACCGATTCAGGAGTATAGATGTAGGTGGAGAACCTGTTTCGCGTGCTGAACTGCCCCGCAACGAAAAGGCTTTCCTTATCCAATATCACAACCATGCTGCAGGGAAGCTGACTTCGGACTATCCCCTTCTGTAGATGGCGATCCTCAGTTGTTGCATCAATGATCGCCATGAACTCTTGGAGCTGCTTGTCGACCTTCTCCTGAAGCTCAAGGGGCATATTGCCGCTTCGCATTCCCGCATTATTCAACATAAGTAAATACATCTTAGCATAAATTACTTAAGACTATCCTGGTCGTTTTCTAAGAAAGTTGACTAAAAATAATACAGTTAATATGATGATATAAAAATAATATTTAATATCACTGCTCTCTTCTCAGTTAGCTCGCACTGCCATGAAAACTTATGGATAAAAAACTTATGGATAAAAGGCTTTAATTTATCCTGCCCCACCAACCGTCGCCTTCCCGATCAGCAAGTGCGGCGATCCATCGCTCACCGGCACGAGCTGCCCACCTTTGCCGCATCTGCCGGAGTTGAACTTAAGGTCGCTCCCTACCGCCTTCACTTCTTTAAGTATCTCCATGATCTTTCCGGAAAGCGAAACGTCCCTGAGCAGCTTGGTCTTCTCACCGTTCTCTATGAGATAGCCGCGCTTGGCATTGAACTGGAAAACGCCCTCGGCAGTGTTCACCTGGCCGCCTCTGCTGCCCATAAGGTAAACGCCGTCTCCAAGCTCTTCGAAGATCTCATCGAGCGTCCAGTCGCCATTGGCAATGTAAGTGTTGCTCATCCTCACAATAGGCCTATCTGTTCCCTGGGCCCGCGCATTTCTCGGGATGCCGCCCATTCTTCCTGCAGTCTCACGGGAATGAAGGTACGAGTTCAGGATCCCGTTTTTGACAAGAACAGTCTCCTGAGAAAGGCTTCCCTCATCATCGAAAGGATAGTAGCCGTTCTGCATCATGCTCGGGTCATCTTTGACTGTTACAAGCTCTGATCCGATCTGCTGGCCAAGCATCCCTTCAAGGCATGATCCGCCCTCAAGGATTATGTCAGCCTCTGTTGCATGCCCCACAGCCTCATGGACGAACACTCCTGCAAGCTCCTGGTCAAGAATAACAGGGAAGCTTCCGCCTGATGGGGCTTCAGCATCCAGTAGAGCCACTGCCGTTTCGCCGACCTGCCTTGCAAGGGCAATAGGGTTCTCCCTGTCAAAAATCTCCAGGCCGCCAATGCCCGCTCTGCCTTCGCCGCTGGTTTGAAAAAGGCCGTCGCGCTTGGCCACAGCACTTATCACAAAGCCCATCCTAGTTAACTCTGAATCAAGATCCAAACCCTCTGAGTTCATGTAATGGGCTTTCAGCTCGACTTCAGAGTAAACTGCCTGGGTGCTTGAGATTCCTTTGATCTTGCTCGCAGTTTCGATCTCCCTCAGAAGCTCGACCTTCTCCTCCAGAGATAGGTCCCTCGGATCCTTCTTGACTGGGATTGACTGGCTTTTGCCTGATGGGGCCTCTGCAAGCTTCAGCTCCTTTTTGCCGATCTTCCGGGCCATCCTCTTCGCAAGATCGATCTCCTTCTCAAGCCCATCAATATTATCGGTAGTTACAAAACCCCAGGCGCCACCTGATAGGGCACGCACAGATGCTCCCTGAAAAGGTGCCTCAGAGATCTCATCGAGCTTGCCGTTATCCAATATTATCCTTGTCAGGCTGCCCCTTAAAACTCGCACGTCATAGAAACCAGAATCCGACATCAAATATCAAAGGCTCCTGAAGGAGAGGAGATAGGTTCAGGAAGACTGATACCTATCGCTTTCTCAGCAGCGAACTTCTTCAGCTTCTCGATCAGCCTTGTTCTCTGGCTTCCCATTGCGTACTCGAATACCTCGCCTATTGTCGAGACCGGTATGACCTTCACCTTGTCCTTGAAGGATTCATCGATCAGCACATCGCCCATATTCAGCTTGGGTATAAGCACCGTCCCTATGCCGGCTGCAGCAGCAGCCTCGATCTTCTGCGTCACGCCGCCGACCGGCAGAACGTCGCCGCGGACCGACAGAGAGCCCGTCATTGCAACCGTCTGCTTTACTGGAACGCCCTCAAGGGCAGATATCACTGCTGTTGCTATTGATATGGATGCGCTGTCTCCTTCAACGCCCTCATAGGTTCCAATGAACTGGATATGGACATCCTTGCTTGTGATGTCCTCGCCCATGAACTTCTTGATCAGGGCGGAAACGTTTGTCACCGCCTCTTTGGCGATCTCCTGCAGCTTGCCTGTTGCTATGACCTTGCCCTCTTCCTTCGACTGGGCAGGAGTTACCTCAGCCATTATCGGCAGGACAATTCCCGAATCCCCCATGACTGCCAGGCCGTTTACTCTTCCGACCTCGTCGCCGGTGGAATGGAACATACTGTAATCCTTGCGTTTCTCAAGGTAGCGATCTGCCAGCTGCTGCTCAACAGATCTTGCCATCTTCTTGGCCTGCAGGACATGCCTTGCCTCTGTGAAGGATGCGCCCTCTGCACGGGCGATATCACCTGAAACTCTTATCAGGCCGCCAAGGTCGCGGAGCATCAGCGTCAGATGGCCTTTTCTTCCAGCTCTCCTCTTGGCCTCACGCATAATTTCGGCTACTGCATCGTGAGTGAAATGAGGAATCTTGCCATCCCTGACGACCTCCTGGGCAACGAACCTTATGAGCTTGTTGCGGTTCTCCAATGTATCATCCATCGTATCTCGCATATAGACCTCGTATCCATATCCTTTGATACGAGACCTGAGAGCGGGATGCATTCCCTGAACAGCATCCAGGTTTCCTGCAACAATCATTATGAAGTTGCATGGTACTGGCTCTGTTCTAACCAGGGCGCCTGAGGAGCGCTCGCTCTGGCCCGTGATCTGGTACTCTCCCTCTTGAAGAGCAGTGAGCAGGCTCTGCTGCGATTCAAGCCTCAGCGTATTGACCTCATCTATGAACAGGACTCCTTTGTGGGCCTTGTGAATTGCGCCGGATTCAACCCTTTCGTGCGAAGGCGTCTCAAGGCCGCCGGACTGGAACGGGTCATGTCTGACATCGCCCAGCAGTGCTCCGGCATGTGCACCAGTCGCATCGACATATGGAGCCTTCTTCTTGCCGGCGTTGTCTACAAGCAGCTTTGGAACAATAGCATCTTCTTTGGGCAGCATGTAACGCATCGATAGGAATATCAGAGCCGCTGCTATTACGCCGAAGAGCAGCTGGCCGGTGTAGTACGCATAGACTATCAATGCCATCACGATCAACATGAAGAACATGTTGCGCGTCTGCGTCTTCTTCCTTGCCTCCATCTTCTGGGCTTCTACTATCTGCTTGCCCCTTCCGGCAGGCACGACCCTGACGCGCGGAGTATTGTTATCTTCTGAATTGTGGTAGACCAGGACATCCTGCAGCTCCTCAACAGGTAAGAGCTCAGCCATCGCTTTTCCGAGCATGGACTTACCAGTACCTGGAGATCCGATGAGCATGACATGGCGTCTCTGTCGGGCCGCCTTTTTTATGACCTCAACCGCTTCATCCTGGCCGATCACCTGATCGATAAGGTTCTCAGGCACATTAATGCCGCTTGTATCTTTGAAATCGATATCGCCAAGCAGCTCTTTTGATTCTTCTTCGTGAGTCAAGTTTTCGGCCCTCATATCTTCATTTGGCATTCCTGGCTCATATATCTGGTGCTTTAAATGGTACTTTAGCTCCTGATCTGATCTTGTCAAGGCCCTATTACACCTCGAAATTTCTTATCATCCTCGAATATTCTTCCAGCATTCCTTTTGATAGATGTGGCTTTATGTGGGCACACGCCTTTTCAAAGTGCTCTTTATTGATCTTAATTTTATCCAATATAAGCTCCTCTTTGCTCATTCCGGGCTTTATGTGCTCCCTGAGAGCGAGCATGCCCGCCTCGCGGCAGAGCATCTCTATATCCGCGCCGCTGTAGTTCTCCGTTCTCTCAGCCAGCCAATCATATGAGACATCCGATGCAGGCATCTTCGATATGTTGATCTTGAATATATTCTTCCTGGCCTCTTTATTTGGCATGGGGATATAAATTAACCGATCGAACCTCCCCGGTCTGAGAAGAGATCTGTCAAGAAGATCCGGCCTGTTTGTGGCTGCGAGTACAACCACATCCTTTAGCTCAATGAGGCCGTCAAGCTCTGTGAGGAACTGGCTGACTACACGCTCCGTTACATGGCTCTCGGTTCCACTGCCACGAGCAGGAACTATCGAATCGATCTCATCGAAGAAGACCAATGCCGGAGCAGCCTGCTTGGCCTTGCGAAATACCTCTCTGATCGCGCGCTCAGACTCCCCTACCCATTTGCTCAGAATCTCGGGCCCTTTGATGCTTATGAAATTGACATTGATCTCTGTGGCAAGTGCTCTAGCAAGCAGCGTCTTTCCCGTTCCGGGCATTCCATACAGGAGAATTCCCCGAGGCGGCCTGATTCCGACAGACTCGAATGCATCAGGATATTTTAGCGGCCACTGCACAGATTCAATCATTGCCTGCTTCGCCTCGTCGAGCCCTCCAACCTGGTCCCAGTGGACTTCCGTTACCTCGACGAAGACCTCCCTCATTGCAGAGGGCTCAATCTTCTTTAGGGCTTTGTAGAAGTCATCCTGTGTAACCCGAAGGTTCTCCAGGACTTCTACAGGTATGTCCTCTTTGATATCGAAGTCCGGCAGAGCCCTCTCCAATGTGCGCATTGCAGCCTCTTTGCAAAGCGCATAAAGATCCGCCCCGACGAAGCCGTGCGTCATCTCGGCAATCTCTTTCAGGTCAAGGGATTCGTCCAGGGGCATTCCCCTGGTGTGAACATAGAGGATCTCCAGTCGACCGTTCTTATTAGGGATTCCAACCTCTATCTCGCGATCGAACCGTCCTCCTCTGCGTAGGGCCGAGTCGAGGGCATTGGGTCTATTGGTGGCAGCTATTACTATAAGCTCCCCTCTTGAGGACAGTCCATCCATGAGCGCGAGCAGCTGTGCAACTACCCGCCGCTCCATGTCCCCCGATACCTCCTCGCGTTTGGGCGCAATCGAGTCTATTTCATCAATGAATATAATCGAAGGGGCAGCCTTCTGGGCCTCCTCAAAGATCTGGCGCAACCGATGCTCGCTCTCGCCATAAAACTTTGAAACGATTTCAGGTCCCGAAATTGAGATGAAGTTGGCATCTGTCTCGCTCGCTACCGCTCGTGCGATCAAAGTCTTGCCCGTCCCCGGAGGGCCGTGAAGAAGGACTCCTCGTGGCGGATTTATTCCAAGCTTCGAGAACAGCTCAGGATGGCGCAGAGGAACCTCGATCATCTCCCTGATCTCTCGGATCTCTCTAGCCAGGCCGCCTATATCCTCATATGAGATCTCCCTGACATTCAGGGATACCTCTTCGAGCGTCTCTCTGGTAATATTAATAATAGTATCAGGAGTGATCAGAACAGGCCCTGATGGAATTGTGCTCACAACAGCAAGGCTTAGGGTATTATTGATCATCTCCACACGCAGCATTTCACCCTTAATAACCGGTCTGCCCGCAAGCATCCTGAGAAGATACTGAGGCCCTCCTATCAGCCTGATCTGGCGCGTTGGAGCCATAACTACCTTCTTGGCAGGCTTTGCCTCCGCACGGCGAACCTTTACGCGGGTATCTATGCCTATGCCGAGATTGGCCCGTGTATTCCCATCTATTCTGATTATATCCTGTGAATCCTCAGGATTTCCAGGCCAAGCTATTGCATACACCTTATCTTTTCCTTCGATCTCTACAACGCCGCTATTGTCGAGCAAGAGCTGCCTCATGACCTGGGCGCTCACCCTTGCGACACCTTTCCCCGCATCTTTGTGATAAGCTTCTGCCACTCTAACGGATATAACTTCAGGAGTGGCGCCTAAATCCTGCAAAGAGGTTGTGTGCTCTATATGCTCCATTCCTCGCCTCTTTTCCGAACAGCACCCCGAGCCTCCAGCCTGCGCAGGCGATCATCGATTAAAATTTCAGGCACCTCAAGCTTCTCGGCCAAAATCTCCGAGCTGGATGCTCCCGAAAGCAGGGCCGTCAATATTTCCGATTCGAGCTGATCATTGGCAAAGCTTCGAACTGCGCTGACCGCCTTCTGCTTTATTTCAGCCTCCCTTGCCTCGATCTCATTCATAAGCTTCCGGAGGTCGCGCCGCTTTTCTTCAAGCAGAGAGAGCTCGCTTTTAAGAAGCTTGATATCTTGATTCACCTCCTGGAGACCTTCAGCTTTATCAGGGCTGCCCTCCGATCTGTAAGCCCTGACGCCGTACGAATGGGGTGATACTGCTATCTCCAGAACTGTGTTCCTGACGATCCTGAAATACTTCCGGCGCCTCTGATCATGATAGCATTCGATAAGTCCGGCTCTTTCAAGCATATCGAGATGATCTATTATCGCTTTTGGCCCAACATCAAGACGCTTGGCAATCTCATTGAAGTAGAAAGGCCTGAATGATAATAGCTGGAGTATTCGCCTCCTATTTTCATTTCCAAGAATATCAAGAAGCTCAATCGGATCCATAATCACACAATAAACTTTATGTTAGTAACATTAGGTTAGATAAATCTTGCGGTAGATCGTGAGTTCAGATTGCAATTAGATTGTTGGATCACCGTTGACTTTCATTCTACAGTTATCTAAGAGTTCTCGGAAGCTCCGTCAGCAGGGCATATAATAGAAAGCCTATTACGCCGATGATGCCGATTCCAGCCATTGAGATCTGAGATATATTGATGAACTCCTCATAATCGGGCTTTCTTGCAAGCTTGAGAACTCTGACATAATCCTCCAAATTCATTGGGGGTAAGGCTATCTCTCTATTCCCAATCTCATTAAGGGCAAACTTATCCTTAAACTGCTGGATCTTATCCTCCGCCATGCGCTTTCCTCTTTTCCATACTATATTGAACAGCTATTTTGGATAAGAGATATTGAGCACTGAACCTATTTAAAATTTTATAGGTCTAAAGTTAAACTTATATTCCTGTCTCAGCTTTTATCGGCCCATATTATTTATTTGACTTATCGGCTAGAATATCTTCAAGCAGCCTTTGTACAGATATCCTGAAAATTTTAAGATCGCCAACGTTCTCAAGCCTGATATCCGACTGTGAAATGGCTTCATTCATTCCCCATCCGATCTCCCTGCTTTCTCTTTTCTGCAAAGATACGCTGCCGCCATTTACATCATCCGATCGACCACGTGCTATTACTCTATTCAGCCTTTCATCATTGGGGGTCCAGATCTCAACCAGGAGAAAGTCCTCAGCATACGCTCTGAAAAAATCGACCTCAGCCTTGCTTCTGATGCCATCGATTACAACGAGATCCTTTCCAGACGACTTTGCTATCTCCAGCGTCCTTCTGGCAACTGCTTCCGGCCCTTCCCGGGACCTGAGCATATTGCCGACTTTGCCGAGGTTCTCGTCGGTCAGCTCAAGGCCGAGGCGGGCGGCCTCCCGGCGGATGATATCCCCCATTACTACAACGCCTAAGCCCATGCTGCGAGCTACATCCGAAGCTTCGCCCTTGCCTGACCCGGGCATTCCCACAAATCCGATGAGTTTCATTTATTCGCCTTCGTGAGTGATGCAGCCCTTACCTCGACCCTCAAATCTCTAATCGACTCTGCAAGCGCTTTTAAGCTCTCCAGCGACAGCGGCTCAAACTCCTTATCTCTTGGTTGGCCCTGCTGGAGAACAAGCACATCAAACTGATTTCCAGGAGATTTGGCCAGCAGGTCCGATAGAGATTTTGCGATATCCTGCACATGTAAGGGATTTGTTTCAGGAAAAACAGTCGTCCTGACCTCGAAAGAAACTTCAGACTTCATGCATATCTTGAGGCTCTTTAGGGCTCGTAAGGCAGAGCCCTTTTTGCCTGTAACTGCCTGGTACTCTTTCTCCCTTAGGGGCGCTTTGATATCGAGGAAAATTCCATCAGCCAGGCCTTTATCCAAAAACCTTTGCAAATGGTCATAGTAGTAGCCGCAAGTCTCTATGCCTACATCCATGCCCAGCCCCCTTGCCAGATTTGCGATAGCCAACGCAGCATTTGGCTGCATCAAAGGCTCTCCGCCTGACAGCACAAGCGCGGTCAGAAAGGGCTCAGCCTCCGTCATACTGATGGCCTCTTCAAGGGTCAGCTGATCTGCCATATGCTCAATCTCTTTTATAACTTTGATATGGCCCAGGACTCTGGATAGCTCGGCAAATGTCTCTCCCATCTGAAGCTCACGGTTATGGCAGTGAGGGCAGCGAAGCGGGCAGCCCCTTAAGAAGATCACCATCGCTGCCCTTCCCGGCCAATCAACTGTCGATAGGTGTACAATCCCGCCCAGATTTACTTGCATCAATCCCTCAAACCTGCGTTAGCTCCTCGAAAATACCTCAAAAATTGATCTCAACTGGTTTTCCAGCAAGCTCCTCCATCTTCGCGAGCAGTTTGGATTTATCTCCTGCCGTTCTCTCCTCCATGGCTGCTAGATGCCCTTTCTCCTGGGCAAGATCGGCTTTGAGCCTGGAGATCTGATCTTTTATCCGGTTCTGTTCCTCCTCCAGCTCAAAAGCCTTCGTATTGCTCTTTTGAAGCATTCCCTGCAGGCTGTTTATCTGCCTTTGGACTTCAGAGTGCCTGGCTTTGAGTACAACAAGCGGTTTTTCCCTGATGAGGCAATCGATCTGCTCAGCGATCTTCTCTCGCTTTTTATCCTTTATTCCCAGAAGATCAAGCTTGGATTTCAGCTCCAGGAGTGGTTCAGTGATATCATTATCAAGAGCCTCTGCCGGAAATTGGGACAAGAGCTCGAAAGCCTTCCTGTGCGTGAGGCTAATCCTATCGCTTGCCTCTTGCTTCACTATCCTGGCTATCGCCTTGTTTAAAGGGTCGATCAAATCAGCCATCTGCGCTTCTATCTGGGCGAGCTCGCTTTTGCTTTCGCTTAAGGCCGCCTTTAGCCTCTGGGCTTCCCGACCAACGTCACTTGATGCAAATATTTCCAGTTCTTCCTGAAGATGCCCGGCAGAAACCTCGAGTTCTGCCAGCGTTTTCTCCTTGGTGCTGATGCTGCCGTTGAGCTCGCTTATCCTGGCGCACTCATTGCGGAGCTTCTGCAGGATTTCTTTGGACGTTTTGATCCTGTCTACGATCTCACGCCGCTCACCGATCTCGTGATCGAGCTCAACAAGCAGGTGGCTGATAGTGTTAAGCCCTGTATTGATGCCTTCTGCCTCTTTGGGAAAGAGAGCTGCAACGAACTGCTGAGATCGCCCGAACATCGTAACGGTCTTTCCGAGTATCTTGACAAGGCTCGCATGATATTCGACCAGATTGGCTGCCTCAAGCTCCTCAGGCGGCGTTAGCTTATCAGATAAAGCATTTATCTGGTTAGAAACGGCGTCTCTTGCTGCAAGGCCCGCCTTCAGAAGCTTGGGCGGAGCCTCCTTATCAGGACTCGCTGCATTCAGAGCTCTCACATCTTCCGCCAGATCTTCGGCCACTTTTTCTATTTGGGCATAAATATACTCCAGCCTTTTCTCGGCATCAGGGTCGCGGCCCTTTTGGTCGAGCCATGTTTCGATATCGGAAAGCTCAAAACATTCTGCTTTATCTGAAGGTGGTTTCTTCATATGGAAAATATTATCCAGCCACTTCAAAGCGTGATCTCCTCCGCTTTAAGCTGTGCCATGACATTTTCAGCGATCTTGGGCCCAATTATCCCGCTCACATCTTCAAGCTTTGCTGCCTTCAGCTTCTCAATATTGGTGTATCCGGCCTGGTAAAGCTTCCTCGCCCTGACCCTGCCTATGCCCTTCAGATCGATCAGCGAGAGCAAATCCCGGCCGGCTCCGTAATGGATACGCAAAGCAAGCTGCTCAGCCCTGTAGGTCAGCCCGATGCTCAGGCGCTTTGACAGCTCCGCCAGCGAATGCATCAGCCACTCGGCAGTTTCGGCTGATCTTCGGATATCTCCAGGGCCAATGTGATATCTGTCGCTTATCTCTTCCTCTTTGGTCTCGCCGATCCAATCCATCAGCATAGCAGCCGTCTTGGCCTCCCGAAGAAGAAAGTCGTAGTTCTCCTCCTCGAACAGAGCATCCTGATTGTCATCGATGAACTCCTCAATCCAGCGGTCTGCCGCCTGGACATAAAGAAGCTCCATGTCAGGGGTCATGGTTATGAGATGAATCAACGTAAGATCTTCCGGCTTCTTTTTGTCCTTGAGGCTTCCAATCATTATGACGGCGCTAAGCGGATCGATATAAAGCCTCGACACAAGCGATCCGAGAGGCGTAGCCAGCAGGGCCTCATCCTTATTATATCCCTCAATCATTCCGTTATCTTCCAAGAACGCGAGAACTCTCTCTATGGTTATATCAAGATGCCACGGGTCCTGCTGGTGCGCATAAAACGTGGTGGATATGAAATCTTTAAGCTCTGAGACGCTTTTTGCGAAGCCCGCTGTGATTGTCGCCAGCAGATGAGTTCGCAGGGCGCTTTCGGATGCAAGCTTCGACCAGATATCCTCAGGCTGTCCGAAGATATAGCGTTCCATTATGTCTTGAAGTTCAGATTCGTTTTTAGCTATAAGAAGCGACTCGCCGAATGGATCCAAGCCCGGTCTTCCAGCGCGGCCTGCCATCTGGCGGTATTCAATTACTGGAATCGGAACCATCCCCTGGCCTGATTCATAGCGCTTATAGCTCCTTATCAGCACTCTTCTTGCCGGAAGGTTCAGGCCGGCTGCAAGCGTTGGAGTGCTGGCGATGATCTTTACATTCCCTTCTCTAAACCCTGCCTCAACGAGCCTCCTCTGCTCAGGCAGAAGGCCCGCGTGGTGAAACGCGACGCCGCGTGAGACGCAATTTGCAAGCCTCCGGCAGGTCTCGCTCTCGCCTGTTCCAAGAATGCTCTCAGAGAGCTTCTCGAGCTCTGGATCAGCGATTGATATCTCGCCTGAAAGCCTTATCGCAGACGCCTCTGCATTGCGTCGACTGCTCTCGAAAATTAGTATCTGTGCTCCCTGGCTGAGGGTATCCTTAACTAAGGCCAGCGCTTCATCCCTGCCTTTGAGCTCCGATTCTCCATCGGGAAAAACTAGCTTTCCATTGCATATGACTCCTTCTCTGAGCCGGATCGGCCTCCAATCGCTTGAAACCATCTCAGAGCTGAGCCATTCTGCAATCTCCTGACCGTTTGCAACCGTCGCGGAGAGGCCAATGATTTGCATTTTGGGATTCAGCCGCAGCAGCTTTGTTATAGTCATCTCCAAAGTCGGGCCGCGATCGGCAGAGTTGAGAAGATGAATCTCATCTACTACCAGGACGCCGATATCCCGAATCCAGCTTGCGCCGTTTCTGATAAGAGAATCTGCCTTCTCTGAGGTTGCTATTATTATCTGGTTCTTTCCGAGCCGTTCATCCCTTTTATCGAAGTCGCCTGTGCTGATGCCGACATTGATTCCAAGATCATTGAACCTTCGAAAGGAGTCATACTTTTCAGAGGCCAATGCCCTCAGAGGAACTATGTATAGAGACCTCTTTCCCTTAAGGGCTGAGGCAATCATTGCGAGCTCTGCAAGAAGAGTCTTTCCTGCTGCCGTAGGAATCGCAAGCAGTATGCTTCTGCCGTCCAGGAGGCCGCGCTCCACTGCCTCGGCCTGGGGCGGGTAAAGCTCAGTTATGCCCCGCTCCTCATAGAGCTTGATTACTTCTGCAGGAAGCCAGATTTTCAGGTCTCTTATTTCAAGCATTGCTCCTCTAATCTTAAATACTACATGACATTACCTAAACTCGCGGAAGTGCTGAGCTGTATTTAAATGGCGTGCCCTCGTATATATGCGTCTTCCATGGAGAGAATGTAAATGTATGCCGATCGGATAAAACATCTTCCACCGTATCTGTTTGCAGCAATCGATAAGGTAAAACAGGAGGCAAGAGGAAGAGGTGTGGATGTGATCGATCTCAGCGTCGGCGATCCCGATATGCCCACACCATCCCATATAATCCAGGCGCTATACCAGGCTGCCAGAGATCCTGCAAACCATCAGTATCCATCCTATGTCGGAAAGCTCTCCTTCAGGGCTGCTGTGGCGGATTGGTACAAGAGAATTTTTAACGTAAGCCTTGATCCTGAGAAAGAGGTGCTTACACTGATCGGCTCAAAGGAAGGAATAGCCCACGCACCTATGGCATTTATAAATCCGGGAGATGTCGCACTGGTTCCGGATCCTGCCTATACTGTATACAGAACTGCAGTTCAGTTTGCTGGAGGCATTCCAGTTACGATGCCGCTTCTTAAGCAGAACGGATTTCTGCCGGATCTGGATGCAATCGATCCGGCCATAGCCGAGAAGGCGAAGCTGATCTTCCTCAATTATCCGAACAACCCGACTGCGGCAACGGCTGATGAGGCGTTCTTCAAGAGGCTGGTGGACTTTGCGCATGAATATAATTTGATTGTGATGCATGACAACCCATACTCCGAGACATATTATGACGGCAATAGATCCCGAAGCATCCTGGAGATCGATGGAGCCAGGGATGTAGCCGTAGAGTTTCATTCGCTATCAAAGACATACAATATGACAGGCTGGAGGGCGGGAGCCGTTGTCGGAAATGCCGGGATCATAGCCGGCATAGGCCAGATCAAAAGCAATATCGATTCAGGTAACTTCGGAGCCGTTCAGGATGCAGGAATTGCCGCACTCAACAGCCCGAAGGAGATCGTTGAAGGTATACGCCAGGTCTACCAGCATAGGATCGATATCCTCTACAAATGCCTTGTAGATCTTGGAATGGATCTCCAGAAGCCGAGGGCAACTCTATACCTATGGGCATGGGTCGGAGGAGATTCTGTGGCATTCTGCCAGCGCCTGCTTGAGGAGACAGGAATAGTGGCCACTCCTGGTGTCGGCTTCGGCAAGTACGGCGAAGGCTACATAAGGTTCTCAATCACCCAGCCGACTGATAGAATTGAGGCAGCTGTTTCAAGGCTGGAGAAGATGAAGACCATTAAAAGCATCTGCTAAGTATCGCTAATTCCCTTCTGGAGGGATAAGTTGCTAAAAGAATATTCCGCTCATGAGATAGAGGCAAAATGGCAGAGGACATGGGAGGACAACCATGTCTTCCAGCCCGAGCCCGATTCACGCAAGAAGTTCTTCCTGACCATACCCTATCCATATCTTAACGGAAACCTGCATGCAGGCCACACAAGGACCTTCACCATCGGAGATGCCGTGGCCAGATACAGGCGGATGCTTGGAGAGAACGTCCTTTTTCCGATGGCTTTCCATGCCACGGGCACGCCCATCGTCGGCCTCTCGGAGCTTATCGCAAACCGCGATCCGTTGATATGGAACGTTTACACAAAGCTTCATGGAATACCTGAGGATGAGCTGAAGACTCTGGACACGCCTGAGAAGATTGTGATATACTTCCGCAAGCAGGCCAAGCTTGCGATGCAGAGCATTGGCTACTCGATCGACTGGAGGCGCGAGTTCACAACAACGGATCCTGCATACAGCAAGTTCATCGAGTGGCAGTACGGCATTCTGCGCCGACTAGATTATATCGTAAAGGGAAGCCACCCTGTCCGCTGGTGCCCCCATGACAAGAACCCAGTCGAGGACCACGATATCCTGAAGGGCGAGGATGCAACTATTCTCGATTTCGCCCTGATAAAGTTCAGGATGGGCAAGGATGTGCTGCCCTGTGCAACCCTGCGTCCCGAAACGGTCTTCGGAGTCACGAACCTCTGGGTCAATCCCGATATCAACTATAAGATCGTGCGTGTCAACGACGAGACCTGGATCGTATCGCCTGAGGCTTACGACAAGCTGACGTTTACCGACCGCCAGGTGGCCTGCGGAGCGGAGATCTCAGGAAAAGAGCTGATAGGCAAGACTGTAACAAACCCGCTGACCGGGGTCGAAGTTCCGATACTGCCGGCAGGCTTCGTCGATCCTGATAGCGGCTCAGGAATAGTGATGTCTGTTCCAGCCCATGCACCTTATGATTATCTTGCAGTGGAGGACCTCACAAGCGTTGAGCTGGGCAAGTACGGCATCAAGGAGCTCAAGATTGAGCCCATATCGCTTATCGAGGTTCCAGGATACGGCGAGTTCCCTGCCATTGAGGCTGTAAAGGAATTGGGCGTGAAGAACCAGCACGATCCAAAGGCAGAGGAGGCTACAAAGCTCGTCTACCGCCGTGAGTTCCATAACGGCATCCTCAGGCCGAACACAGGAAAGTATGCGGGACTCGCAGTGAGCAAGATCAAGGATATTCTTCTCAGGGATTTCATAAAGGACGGCATAGCTGAGATCTTTTACGAGTTCAGCGAGACTCCAGTCATCTGCCGCTGCGGAACGCGCTGTGTTATCATGATGGTCAGAGACCAGTGGTTCCTCGAGTACTCTGATCCCGAGTGGAAGGAGAGAGTCTTCGATTGCCTCTCCAAGATGAGGCTTATCCCGGATGAGATCAGGGTTGAGTTCGAGAACAAGGTGGACTGGCTGAAGGATAAGGCATGCGCCCGCAGAAAAGGCCTGGGAACTCACCTGCCATGGGATAAGGAGTGGCTGATTGAATCACTGGGCGACTCGACGATCTACATGGCCTACTACATCCTGGCGAAGTACGTGAACGCAGGGATGAAGATAGATACCCTCCCTCCGGGGTTCTTCGAGTACATCTTCCTCGACAGGGGGACGCCTGAGGATGTTGCGAATATAACGGGAATACCTCTCGATACAGTTAGGCAGATCCGCAAGGACTTCGCCTACTGGTATCCTGTAGACCTCCGTACATCAGGAAAGGACCTCGTCGCAAACCACCTGCTGTTCTTCCTCTACCATCATGTTGCGATCTTCCCGGAGTCCCTCTGGCCGAGGGCGATGGCCATCAACGGCTTCGTGTCGCTCGAGGGCGAGAAGATGTCCAAGTCCAAAGGGCCGCTGCTCACGCTGAGGCAGGCCGTAGCAGAAAACGGCGCAGATGTAACAAGGCTCTACATCCTTGCGAATGCCGAATACACACAGGACGTGGATTGGAGGAACGAGGGCGTTGCATCCACACGAGGCCAGCTTGAAAGGTTCTACAATCTGGCTAAGGAGATCCTGGAGGACAAAGAGATCAATGAGAATGCGGAGCTTACGCTCATCGACCGCTGGATGCTATCACGCTTGCAGAGGCGCACCCAGGAGGCGACAGCTGCCATGGAGAATGCCCAGACACGCCATGCGCTGCAGAATGCATTCTATCTGCTCTACAATGACCTGAGATGGTATCAGCGCCGCGGAGGCAAGAACCAGCTGCGGAAAGTTCTGAATGCATGGGTCAGGCTGATGGCGCCGTTTACGCCGCACATCTGCGAGGAGATCTGGTCGAATGGCCTTGGAGATGGCTATGTTTCGCTTGCACCCTGGCCTGCAGTGGACAAGAGCCTGATCGATGAGCAGGCCGAGCAGGCGGAGGAGCTTCTGGAGAAGACCCAGAAGGATATCGAAGAGATATTGAGCCTGACCAAGAGCGAGCCGAAGAAGATCATACTCTATATAACGCCCGAGTGGAAGCGTGTGCTGCTTGCGAAGGCCGTGGATATCGCATTGCATGCAAACGGCAAGCTGGATATGAGTGCGCTCATGAAATCTGCAATGTCCGATCCTGTGATCTCGAAATACAGGAAGGATGCGCCCAAGTATGCGCAGAAGCTGGCGAAGGCTGCGCACTCGCTGAGCGCTATAGATTTGAAGCTCGATGAGTTCGAGACGCTTTCCAGGGAGAAGGACTACCTGCAGAGTGCGCTCGGGGTGCCTGTGGAAGTGTACTCGGCGGACCAGCCGGGGGCTGATCCAATGGGCAAGAGCAAGCAGGCGGAGCCTGGGAGGCCGGCGATATATATTGAATGATATTAACTGTGTGCCGGATTCCACCAGCATCGCTTCTTGAAAAGGCGGTAAAGGATGTAATACCATGGCGGGGAAGAAAAAGGCAAAAAATTTGTTATTGCAAATCACAGGCTTTAGCAGAGCAGGATAGCTCATTGCCTATTCGTATCACTTCCTGAACCAGCAAGTCGAAGTCCTCCCTGCGGCTGCGGTGATTGGTAATTGCGACATGCAGATATTTCCTGCCCTTGATATTGACAATGGAAGGCACGGCAATCCCGTGTTCCTGAAGCTCGACCTCGATCTGTTTATTAAGACCATCAAGCGTACTGTCGGTGAGACCGGGTAGAGTATAGCGGAAACAGACCACGTTTAGAGAAACAGGCAAGGCCATCTCAAGTTGCGGGGATGCCTCGACCAACCTGGCCAGATAATGAGCCTGGTCGATATTCTGCTGGATGAGACGCCCATACTTCTCAGTGCCCTGTTCTTTGATCGTCATCCATGCCTTTAAGGCCTGGAAGCCACGTGATAGCTCAAAACCGTAATCTGGGAACCATGGAACATCGATGCCTGTCTCTCCACGTTCTCCTTCACCATGCGCCAGATATATCGGCGTTAGAGAGAACGCGCGGCGGTGCTCATCTGCATTTCTGATAAGGACACAGCCGATAGGGTAGGACAGGTACATCCACTTATGAAGATCAAACGCCAGTGAATCGGCCTTCTTCATGCCGGCTACAAGATGTTTGGATCTGGGAGCGATGGCTGCCCATGCACCGAATGCGCCGTCTACATGGAACCATAAGTTCTCTTCACAGCAGATGTCTGCGAGGCTCTCAAGATCATCAATAGAGCCGGTGTTGGTCGTTCCAGCTGCCCCGACGATGCAGATGGGCAAAAGCCCTTTCTTCCGATCATTCTTGATTGCTTCTTTTAGCGCTGTGACATCAATCTGTAGAGACTCGTTTACAGGCACCTGATGGAGAGCATTGCTTCCGAAGCCGAGCAGTTCAGTTGCTTTCTGGATCGAGTAGTGAGCCTCCTCAGAACAATAGATGATCATTTGGCGCGGCGCAGCTTGCATGCCCTTTCCCCGCAGATCGAACTCCGCTTTGGCGCTGCGGGCGACTGCGAGTCCAATGAGATTTGAAGCAGAGCAGCCGCTGGTAAGCAGACCGCTGGCAGTAAGAGGGAAGCCAAGCATGGCTTTGCACCAATTGAGAACCTGCAGCTCGACATAGTTGTTGCTATTATAGGAAAAGCCTATGCTGACAGCATCCGTTCCGGATGCCAGCATGTCTGCAAACATCCCCATAACAGTTCCTGATCCGAGCACCCAGCCCCAGAACCGCGGATGATTATTGCCCATTTGGTAGGGGAGTATGTACTTCAGATATTCCTGGTAAACATCCTCCGATGGCTGGGGAGCAAGAGGGGGCAGCCCCTCGAAATGCGCCTTTACGCTGAGCGGGGCATGCTGCCAGACAGGGCGATCTCGCAATGTCTCCAGATAATCCATAATATCATCCAGCATTTGATGGCCCAGTGCCCGCATGGACTTCCAGTCTTCCGGATCAAGTGTCTCTTCCACTGTCTCTTCTGCCCTCATATCGGTCTGCTCTTTCATGATCTTGCTCAACTCCAAATTTCCATGATGCGGAACCGCAGATTTAAGATTAGCTCAACGATTACAGTATCGAAGTGATTAATCAGAATTCAAATAGCCTTCGATGAGAGATGGTGGACTGGGTAAGAATTATTGCATCAATAATCCATCCTCTCCAATCCCCAGTAGAAAGTATTTATCGTGATAAATAAGTTATTGATGAGAGATATAGGGTTAGCTCAATTGTTGAGATGTTGGTATGCCTATGAAAGGGCAATCATGCGCCCAATGCCAGCAGGATTTATATCGAGCTCAGACTAAAAATTAATGAGGAAATCTTTAGGATAAACGAATTGATGCTGGATGAAATCAGCCCGACACCACCCTAAATTGCTCCTTCAAAATCCACTGATCATTCAGATAGACATCTACCGTCCAGCTGCCGCGCGGATCTGGAGTGGGGTTAGCTCCGTGGTATGAATAGCCTTCCCCTTCAGCACTTCTTCGAGCATTCCAATCATTGCTTTCGCCATAATTAAAATCTTGAAGCATGCTGGGAATATCTATAAAATCCCAGACATTGTAAGAAGCATAATATCCGCCGCTCGGATTGGGCGGAATATTATAGGTATGCGTTATTTCGTAATTTTTGCCGTTCGTATTATATTCTCCGCCTTTCCAATCCCACTCGATCCTGGCAGACCCTATATTTCCTAACTGCAGCCACGAGTAGGGCACCAGAGTATCCTTAATTTCGTTGGTTTTTGCAGTCGTGACAGGCTTGCCGGCAGCCTCATCAATTTCGCTTGCTATGCAGTGATCAAGAACCGTGAATATCCCTTGTGTGGTATTCGAGCTGGATGCTGTACTGGGGCCAATTGTCGCTGTTCCTGAGCCAATATTCAGAGCAAATTGCTCTGTCAAACGCTTCTGGCCATTAATGTAGATATCTACATGCCAGATGCCCGACATGTACTGTTCCTTCGGTATATCGGCAGCATCAAGACGATACCAGATGTAGTAGGACGGCCAATAATCCCCGTTCTGGTTGCGAGGAATATCGACTTGACCAGTTTTGTAGGGATTTCCATCTGGAGAATACCAGTGCCAAGTTACTGTAGTCCCCAGGACGTGTCCCAGGTTCAGCCAGGAGTAGACTTTCATATCGCTGCTGGAGAATGTGCTGGTTCTTGTGATAACATTATTGGAAGACTCATCTACGTTGCTTGCCATGGTATGATCAAGTATTTTGATAGAGTACAGGCTGGTCAGGTTGATACCGGTGGCGTTGGTTTCTGGGACCCATGCAGAATAGTCCCCAAGCTCTCTTGCCGTGGCATAGGCCACATCCGATTCATTAGTTCGACCGAGAGCCTTTAGAGCATAGCCTTTGTTGGTCCAGACTATTGAAACATCCGGGGCAAGCTCAATAGCTCTATCATAAGCCTGGAGCGCCTCATCGTACTTTCCTTCCTTAAAGAGAGCCTCGCCTTTGCTATTCAATGCCTTCCAGTTCTGGAAATTGTTGGGATCAGAATTGATAGCCTCATCGTAGAATTGAATGGCTTCCTCGTATCTGCCTTCGCCCTTGAGATTATCGCCTTTAGTAATAGCCAGATAGTATCTGTCTTGATTGTACATATCATTGTAAGCGGTCTCATCAGATTTGGTAAGACTATATTGATGCTGATTTCCTGGCGCTGCTGTCTTCTGACCTCCTGATATCGAAAAATATTCGGTGAGCATCTTCCTGCCATCCAGGAAAACATCAACATGCCAATCACCAGGGCGGTTAGATGCATCCTTTCCGGCAATATCGATAGAAGACCAGATATTGTAGGCATTCCAGGAAGATCCGCTTGTTGGCATAAGGATCTCCGCACTATCCATCTTTAGTATTAGGCCAGCGGGTGAATACCAATTCCAATATACTGTGCCAGCTCCAACATTTCCCAAGCTTAACCAGGAATATGCCTTTGTATCGTTTAAGGAGAACTCGTGGGTTCTGGAGATGACAGCTCCAGCGGATTCGTCAACACTGGTAGCCATGCTGTGATCAAGAACAGATACATCAAGAATTCCATTGTTATCCCAATCAGATGATGTCGTCTGCCCCAATGCTGGAACAAATAGCAGTGCCAGCATAATCAAGATCAAAACAGATTCAATTGCTCTAATTAATATCCCTCCTTATTCCGCCTATTTGATGTATATTGAAGGCCTCTCTAGCAATAAGGCGACCATGATAATTCATCATCTCGTTCCATGATCTCCCATCGAGATAAAGGGCCGGGACGAGTTCCTCTCCCAGCCCTAATTGCAGCCCTGGAAAAGCCAGCATCATATTCGGAAGAACTTCCGAACAATTTTAGACCTTTTTACCAGCCCCACCATTCCTCTTCAATTTCAGGATCGATCTCTATGGACTTGTTGTAGGCCATTTCGGACTCATTGTGCCTGTCAAGGTCATCAAGGGCCAGGCTTTTAAGGTACCATGCAGCTGCATCTTGAGGATTAATCCCGATAGCCTTGTCGGCAGCTTGAATGGAATCATTATACTTCTTGAGCCAATAGAGAGCTTCGGCTTTATTATACCATGCATCTGCATTTTGTGGATTAATTTGAGTGGAATTATCATAAGCCTGTATGGCTTCATCAGACTTGTCCTGGTCTTCGAGAACCAGGCCTTTGATGTACCATGCATCCGAATCTTGAGGATTAATCTCGATAGCCCTGTCACAAGCTTGAATGGCTTCATTATACTTGCCCTGTTGATCTAAAGCAGCGCCTTTTAAGTACCATCCAACAGCATTCCCGGGATTGATATCGATAGCTTTGTCAAAAGCTTGAACCGCCTCATCATATTTGCCAAGATTTCCGAGAGTAATGCCAATGCCATGCCATGCGTCTTCATCCCTTGGATCTATATCTATTGCCTTATCATATGCTTGAATAGCCTCATTATACATGCCCTGTTTATTGAGAGCAGTGCCTTTTAGGTACCATGCAGCTTCATATTGTGGATCTATCTGGATGGCATTATCAAAAGCCTGAACGGCCTCGCCGTATTTACCTTGCACACCGAGAGCTAGACCTTGATTGAGCCAGCTTACTGCCTCCGATTGTTCAACAACAGGCCTAGACGGCTGGTTTCCTGGTGCTCCTTTTGGTTGAGTTTGGGAGATGGAGAAATACTCTGTGAATTCTTTCTGGCCGTTAAGGTAAACATCCACATGCCAATCTCCAGGCAGGTTAACCGCGTTATCTCCGGCTACATAGATGTAAGACCAGACATTATAAGAGGGCCAATAATCACCGCTTGGAGCAGGAATATCAACTGTTTCAGTTCTATAAAGACTGTCATCGGGGGAGTACCATATCCATTTGACTGTGCCATTTTCCGCCTTTCCCAGGCTTAGCCAGGAGTAGGCTTTGCTATCAGTGCTGGAGAATGTGTAGGCTCTTGTGATCACATTATTGGTAGATTCGTCGACATTGCTTGCCATTATGTGATCTTTAACAAATGGCTTGGATGTGGGAGTTGCGCCAGGGCTATTGGTTACGGCATTGTTCGTCGATGTAAGATTGCCGTATCCCAGCTCACTGGCTCTGGCATAGGCTGCCTCTGCATCGCGGGTTCGGCCGAGCTTCTTTAGTGCATCCCCTTTGTTAAACCAGTAGAGACCTTTATCTGGCCTCAGCTGAATGGCTTTCTCATAAGCCTCCAAAGCTTTATCGTATTTGTTCAGGGCCCAGAAATTATTGCCTATCGAATTCCAGGGAGACGCAAAATAGGGGTCCATTTTTATAGATTCTCTCATAATATCCGTGGACTCGTCGTACCTTTCAGCATCAGATAGGACCCATCCCTTTCTATACAGAGCCCAGGCATCTTTTGGATTTGCCTTAATTATTTTATCGAGTCCTGCAATAGCTTTGGACTTTGAGGGGTTTTCAAATGCTTTTTCTATCCAATACAATATTGTGTTATGTGTGGTCATGTTTTCTGCATCTTCCCAGTCTGATGAAACGGACTGGAAGCCAAAGCCCCGCAGGACCATATTGAAACCGTTCTTATAGAGGTCACCGTTGACAACAGGCTCTCCGCTGCCGGTATCGATTCCCCTAAAATTTACATCCTTGGTCAAAACTACGCTCTCATTATAAGTCCCGCTATATACATCAATCGTATCATTGGAATGCGCAGCATAAACAGCAGCTTGAATGCTCGTGCTGTCGCAGCCATTCGGGCACACGGTCTCGTGAGCTGATGTACATCCTGCCATTAGTAAGATGGCCAGGATTGACAGAACCAGTTTCAATTTTGACTCCTCCTCGCCTCTAATATTAGCAATTGCAGCTACAGGGTTATAAATTTTTGGCAAAAAATGAGAATCGCTTCATTCTCAGCTTGACCATAATGTAGCATGAACCTTCTTCGAGCATCTCCCTGATACTTAAATGAACTCAGCATCCAATAGATATCGCTGAAGGGAGGATTATTATGAAGGATCCGGCATCCGGCATTGTCGACCTTTGTAGAAAGGAGGCTGAGCGCTATCTGTACGGCATTGGGATTCAGCGCAATCAGGGAACTTGATCAGCTATTGTCAGATTTTACTGGAGCTTAAAATAGTGGATAATGAAGCTCAGGCATCATTCAAGTTATGCTCGGATCGCTGACCCTGCCCATGAATAAAATGTTGCCCGTCTCTTTATCCTCTATCAGGAAAATAAATGGATGATCAGCCCAAAAGCTCGGAGGACCATAGCCGGGCATGCGAGCCATCACGTTAGCTGCTCCAGTAGCTGCTGCAGCTTCTGTTCCTTGTTCATTGACATCCACAAACGATTGATGAATTATATCGTTTATGAAAAGGTCGCTTCGGCCGTTCATTCCAGAAAAGTCCGCTCCCGGTGTGAATGCAGTCCTCATTCCCAAATCTTCGAAATTATTCGTCAGGGAATATCTGGCTGAAAGGTTGAACTTTGGAATGCGAACATCGTTGAATTCGCTCTCCTCAAGGCTCTTTCTCCACTCCATAAGTTTTTCTAAGGAAAGCGATTTCTCCAAGGAAGTAGTATTATTGCCAGCAGGCAAGAGGATTATCATGGATATTCTCATGCCCTGGTATGGAAGCTCAAGTATCTGCAAATCTTTTGTCTCATTATAACTGAACTCTAATTCGTCGCCTTTGCTTTCCATCATAGGAATCTCAATGGTCCTGCCATCATCTGTTCTGAAGGATCTTTTCTCTGTCATGTTTTTATCGAACGATCTTGCCCATGCGCCTTTGAAGTAGACGGCATTGGTGATCACAAGCTGCATCTCTGGACTTACTTGAGAAATGAGGTTCTTTATTTTGTTGCCGGTCCTGCCCTCGATCCAAGAGTTGATCATCGTTCTGGTCTCTTCGGGCGCTCCTTTGAAGTCCACATTCCTAGCAGCACTGTGGTAATATCTTTCAGTATCGGCTGTAAAATTGCTTAGCAGAGGATATTCTTTCTCTACTCAAAGGGCGTTTGCGGTTGAAATGGTATACCCCGCATCTTTTGCATTGAACTTATCATAGGTGCAGGCAAAAGAATGCTTGGCAAGGCTATCGTTCTCAGGGAGATGCATCATCTGCTTCATTTCTTCTGCGGTCTTGCCTCTTGCACCTTCATGGGCAATCGCCAGGGCTGAATATATGCTCCAGGGAGAGAAGAAGACATTTCCACGCTGGACTCCTAGCTCCGAGAACATGTCCAGAGCGAACTGGTTGTTGCCATTAACAATGTCGGAGATATCTCCTGAGTTCGTCTGTGAGGCGGATATAGATCCAGCCATATATGATGGGGCAAGCAGCATAGTCAAAAAGGCCTAAAGGTATAGAATTTTTCGCCTTAAATCCTTTGCCATATATGAGAATTGATATTTCGTTATTTAATCTTTATGAGGATTCGCAAGAAAAACGTCGAAAATAAGGGTTAACGATTATTCTGGTACATGCCTCATTATCGACCTGCTATATGATCCCAAGGGCGATGTATTAAGAGAAGAAAAGCGATATCTATGAAATAATTTGCCTATAGTGATATTTGTGGTCTCAGCTCTCCGCATAGGGAGATGATAGCTAACCTGAACGATGCTGTCAAGACCGAGAAGGTCGTTTCTGCTGCATATAAGTTGGCTGCAGAAGGCCCCCATGTGAAGCTGCCGTTATCAGGATCCAGCACTATGGACGACTATAGGTATCCTGGTCCGGGTGCCGGTCTATCCCATCCTCGTCTGAAGCGCCACAGCCCACTTTTAAGCCAATATGCCTGCAGCTTCTGCAGTCTATTCGACCTCTGAATATGGAGGTCAGTGTTCCAAAGAGGCAGAGGATACCTACAAGGATCATCACCCTGCTTATGATACAAGGATGCTCGAAAGCGATACCTCTAGAGCCATCCCAAGGTTTCTGATTGTAGCTACTAGGCCGGAGGCGATGTTCATCTGTGCCTGAGGAAAGGCCCTCATGACATCTGTGTTGCTGGGGCTCAGGAAGAGTGTGCCTCCTATGCCCCATGGCACCAAAGTGGAAAGATTTGGAGGATGCGTTTCCCGATAACTGGAAAGAGACCTATGCCCTTTCAGTGCTTCGAGTTACCGGCAATGTTCCGCTGAAGCGAGCTAAAGACTCCCGGGAGAAGCTTTACAACTGGTCGGTTCCAGGAAGCGCGAAAGGGTCAGAAGATATCCGATGCTTATAAAAATATTCTAGAGTTTGTCTCGTTCTTATCACTTAAGGTTAATAATTATATGCTCCGGTTGGGATTTGAACCCAAGTCGAAGGAGTGAGAGTCCTTCATGATTGGCTTATCTCCTCAAGAATGCGCTCTGCCTCTTTGATGCTTCCCTCCTCAGGCACAAGCCCAAGCCTCCGTGAGACGCGATTAACGTGTGTATCAACCGGCATGAACGGCATGCCGAATGCAAATAGAAGTACTACCGAAGCAGTCTTGGGGCCAACCCCTGGAATCGATAGAAGATAATCTCTTGCGGCATCCGTGTCCATGCCTTTGAGAAAACCAAGGTCTATTGACCCGGCATCCTCCTCTATCCTCTGAAGTGCGCCCTTGATTCTATGCGCCTTGATATCAGAAAGACCGCCTACGTGAATATGCCTGGAGATCTCATCTTCGGGTGCTTTAAGAAGCATCTTGTAATCAGGATACGCGGACTTAAGCCTGCCGAATGCCTTGATGCTATTCACATCACTCGTATTCTGGGATAAAATAGTCTCCACCAGCAGATCGACTGGATCTATAACAGAAGCCTCTGGAATTCCATAAAGACCTTCAAGAATACTGATACATCTCATCGCCTTCTCGTGCTTCGACCTCGTCTTTTCGGTTCGCATCAATTAAATTCTGCCTTACGATTTAAAAGGATTGGCCAGCAAAAATTTTTATCCGGGAGAGCCCTGTGATCGGTGATGGATCTCACCGATGTATACCCATTCGTAATCTCTCTTCTCATTGGCGCCCTCATAGGAACAGAGCGGCAGCGAAGGATCGCTGAGGAGAAGACCCGCGGAGTGGCCGGATTTCGCACCTTCACCCTCATCGCGCTTCTCGGCACTCTCTCAGCTATTCTGTCTGAGCATTACGGCCAGATGTTTGCGGTTGTAGCCTTCGCAAGCTTTACAATCGTTGTCGGTATAGGCTACGTCGCTGCAGTCAGCTCTCTCGGGCGGCTTGATTTCACTGCTGCCGTAGCTGCAGTAGTAACCTTCTGCCTCGGAATGCTTGCCAGCTTTCAGGAGAGCATATTGCTGGCAGTTTCATTGGCAGTAATAACTACATGGATTTTGGCAACACGCGCAATCACTCATCGATATGTTGAGGCACTCAGCGAGACAGACCTGCTGGATACCCTGAAGATGGGGATAATCGCTCTGGTAATCTATCCTGTGCTGCCTGACCAGCCGCTGGATCCGTTTGGGGTGCTCAATCCAAGGCAGATCTGGCTCTTTATTGTCCTTGTCAGCCTCATAGGCTATTTCGGCTATGTTCTCATTCGCATCCTCGGCGCGGAACGCGGGCTGAGCCTAACTGGAGTCCTTGGAGGCCTTGTCTCGAGCACTGCGGTCACAACAGCAATGGCCTCGGAGGTCAAGGTGAACAAGGAGATAATGGCCTCTGCAGTGTTCGCTACCACTATTGCAAGCTGCACAATGTTTCCGAGAATTCTTTTTATAGTGCTGTTGGTCAATAAAGATCTCTTCCTTTCGCTTCTTCCCCCTCTGCTCGGCATGACCGCTGTAGGAATCGCCCTGGCATATGTTCGCATGAGAAACAGGGCGCCTGTAGAGAGAAAGGTAGAAGTCAAGGACCCATTTAGGATTATCCCGGCGTTGAAGTTCGGTGCATTCTTCGCGCTTGTTCTTCTTGCATCGAAGCTGGCAAGCATTTATTTCGGGACTACGGGAACCTACGCAGCGAGCATAATGGCTGGGCTCGCTGATGTAGATGCTATAACTTTGTCTATGGCGACACTGGAAAAATCAAGCATCTCTGAGAACATAGCCATAATATCCATAACGCTTGCTGCGATCACGAATACACTCGTTAAACTTCTCATAGCCTATATACTGGGCAGCAGAGAATTCGGAAACAAGGTTGCATTTGTTTTTATACCAATGGTAATAATTGGGATAATAATATTAATATTGGCGTAAAGATATTAATATTGATGTAAAGCAGCAGGCATGAACTGTAAACGGATACAGAAAATTCAAACAGCACTGCTCGTGACTGTCCCCCGTCCTAAAGGGCCAGGCTTCCTACGCTGGCAGATTGCAATCTATCAGAAAACGTCTTTTCAACGATAGATGAGCATATTTGAGAGATTAGATTAGTAGAAAAAGCAAAAAAAACTGGGGCTGACTATTGTTGAGGTTACCCGAGCTTCGTGTAAGGTGTTTCGCTATCACTGCTGCTCGTTGCATCGGCTGATTCTTTTACTTCTATCTGCAACGCATTATTGAATGTCTTGGATGTGCCAGGTGCAGATGCTACAATATTTGCACTATAAATCCCTGTAGCAATGCCGGCATTCCAGGTTCCCACATAATCTCCTCCAGAAGAGCGCTCCAGAGTTACATTGCTTACCCGTACGCCCATCGAGTTCTGGATGATCGCGTAAGCTGTCATATTCTCAACATTGCTGAGGGATGCTGTAATCTCAACAGGGCTTCCGGCATTTGCAGGATTCGGCATGGCGCTTATATTTCGAAGATCAATGTTGATCACCGGTGCCGGTGTTTGCTCGGCATTTTCTTCAGCGTTAGCCGTATTTGAGTTGCTGGCGCTGTTATTTTGTGCTTCTTCCCTACTGAACTGTGAGTTGGTCAGCCTGGCAACTGCAGGACCAAAGGCCTGTGGATTTGGCTCCTGTGCGGCAGGATTTCCTATCTGATCCAGCTTCTGCATGGGATCCCAGTTCTCTTCCATCTGTGCGCACGCTATGGCTGTGATGCCCGCTATAGCGGCTATAAGGCATATTGAAGCCAGAATAAGTATTGATCGTGTCATAAATCAATATCTCCTTTATCACTTCATTGAACCTTGGTAAAGCGTATTCTATAACGAAGCCGCCTCTGCCATCACCCACTGGAATCGGCATCCTATATAAAGTATATCGTATCTCAGCCGCTGTAATTACGGTTCCTGTCGATATAGCAGGAATGGCCTCAACCAAACAGGTATATTTCAATGCTCGAAGAGCATCATCTCCACTTCATCCAAGATATCCTAGATGCATTTTTCTTTTGATTCCTCAACAACCCCAGGAAGATGCTTGTGGCAGGGAAACGTTGAGACTTCATGATGGTGCATTATCGTATCTGAATATCATTTCACCTTTCTAATCCGTAAGGTGAAATCTGTACTTTAATCGCTCACCTCCCCTGAGGTATTCCATGAATTCCAGCAGCGATCCATCCACAAAGAGGAGCCTTCCTATCAGCACATGCCTTCCAGGGGAGTAGATTCACGAAAATCCACGCTCTTGTCTGCTACAATCTTTGAGTTCTCTATACTCATATCGACTTCTCGGAAATAGTCAGAGATCAAATGGAGAGCACCGCTTTTATCTTCGCTAGTTCATCTTCGATTGCCTTTCGGCCTTTGACCAGGCCCCACCATTCAAAGCAGCCCTGAAAATCGCCCAGCTCTCCTGCCTCAGAGACCTTCTCATAAATTCAGCAGAGCTTAATTCCATATTTCCAGGGATCTTCTTATTATCAGAGCTTTATTATCAGAGATGCATCTTAGCAATCGAGGCAAAGTAATTAAAATTGCTTTTAGTTTTATAAAGCTTTTCAGGCTTAAAGATCCTTTTGACGAAACTTCATCTTAACCTCTTCAACCCCCAAAAAAGCATAGGGCTTTTAATTATCTTGTTTCAGAGATCCTCCGGCTTTGCAGTTAGTTACTTTATTCTCTTTACCCTCTCGAAGATCTGATTCATTGTATCCTCATTGCTCTTCGTGAACGGAAATGGCGACTCAGTGAATGGCTGGAAGTAGACAGGAACATCATCCAGACGGTAGAAAGTGCCATCGCATTCCATGGCATCGATAACTCCGGGCAGAACAACATCTGAGATCATAGTAGTTGGACATGGTGCAATGTCAATACAGGCCACAGGGATTTCAGCCAGGAATTCGGCACAGGCTGCAGGGAAATGCGAGACTAGATCTGCGGAGACTATCAATGCAGCATCTACGTCTTTCTCCCGCAGAACATCCACAGCAGTGTACTCTCCCGGATTATATCGTGGATAGCCCCGGGCGAAGTCCAGGCCAAAGGGATAGCCGTAGAGGTAAGAGGCAATCTGGTTGAACCCGGCTACATTGCAGTGGCCCCTTAGCGCTCCTATTACGAACTTGGTATGAGTGTTCAGCTCCTTGACCAGGTTGAACGCCGCTTCAGTATTGCGGTGTTTGCCGAAAGAGGATGCAATTCCGAGGCCGACATAAATGACGCCGTAGTTGCAGTTTTTCATCATCTCCAGCATCATTTCCATTTCGGAGATCTTAACGCCCGTAATACTCTCGACGGAAGTGTGAGGCTTTTTGCCATGCAGCAAGGTGAGCAAAGCAGATATCAGCTCATGATCTGTATTTGGTTTCAGCTGGACGTGCAGATCCGAGTTTCTGGCAGTGATAGACTTTCTCGGGTCCACTGTTATCACTTTTCTGTCAAACCTGCCTCGCCTTGTCCAGTAGCCCCTTGGATAAATCGCATACCTCGACATATGTCTTGGCATTGACTCTAAGGGGTTCGAGCCCCAATACACTGCTAGATCTGCCCTGTTCTTGCTCTGGCCAGCGGTGGCACCGACGCGGCCGGCTTCCTGGATGCCCATGGCGGTGGGGCCGTGGCAGACAGTGGAATTTGAATCAACAATAGCTCCGAGATACTCGCCTAAATGAAGTCCGACCTCCATTGCTTCACAGGATGTCTCGCTGCCCATGAAGATCAGAGGGCGCTTTGCGCCTGCCAGAATCTCAGCCGCTCGCTGTATAGCTTCATCCCATGCAGCATTCCTGAAATCGCCTCCAACCTTCAGCATAGGCTCCCGTATTCTATGGGCGCTCACAATCTCCTGGAACTTGGCGTTACCCATCTTGCAGGCATTCTTAACCGTCAGGGCATCTTTTTCTTTTGCCAGGTCCACCTGAATGTCATCGCAGGAAGCGCCGCAGACGGGACAAATGATATTCTTAAAGGTCATCCCCCTATACCTCACCGTGCCTGGCATAGAGCGTTAGTACAAGCTCTTCAGCGTTCATAACTTTCTCCTGGGTGGGCTCAATATGGACACGAACTCCTTTGTATAGCGGCGATCCCGTTGAGAACGTCTCAGGATCTATGACCACATTGGACCAGATGGCACGGGGCATGAAGACATGACCCCGGCTCATTGAATCATCAGAATGGGCAAAGACGGCAATCCAATGCTTTCCATCTCTGGATGTGATCTTGACCTTCTGCGGAGATCCCAGACTTAAATAGTCCTCAGGATTCATATCGCAGACCGCACACTCCTCAGTATAATCATCGGTAAGCTTGCTGCCGCCCTTTGCAAGCCTTCCCTCATCGATGGTGCTTCCGGTATTCAGCAGAAACTCTTCAGTCATCTTCCCATCTTCTTTCCTGGCCGCATTGAGATCGATCGAGGTCTCCATTGATCCTCAGACCTCCCTATAGTACAGCGATCCTTTCGGGTTTTTGCTGATGGCATAATCTCCCGAGAACTTGATGAATTTTCCTTCAGCTCGCGTCTCGCCCAGCTTCGGGTTTTCTTCTCGGCTCACTTCGATGAATCCTGGAGAGAATTGCCTGATCCTTCCGCATACCGCAATAGTGCCTCCGGTCATCTCAGCGCCGACACCTCGGACAGCGTCTCCTCGTACCAGGATCAAGCCGCCGGATTGGCGGATGCCTGCAAAGTTCTCCACATTGCCGGCTACAGCTATCTCGCCGCCAGTTAAGCCGCTGCCGAGCTGGTTCCTGGCATTGCCCTCAATGATAATCTTGCCTCCGGACATCCCGCTCCAGCTTCCTCGATAGGCTGATCCTACGTGGTCACCTGCGTTTCCATGGATGTGTAACAGGCCACCTTTCATCTCCATGCCGGCCCAAGAGCCTACATCTCCATGTACCAGAATGCTGCCGCCGGTCATTCCCGACCCCACATGCATCCCGGCCGACCCTTGGATTTCTATCTTTCCCGTTTTCAAGCCCTGGCCAATGCGTTTGACTCTCGTTACATCGCCCTGGATGAAGATCGAAGGCTCCTCAAGCGATCCATTTCCGGCTACCTCCACATCGAAGAAGTCACCCAGAGGCATTTGTTCCGGTCCCTGCCAGACGGAAAGATTCTCTATCTCCTCTTTCTTCTTTTGATACATAACATCCGGCCGGATAACCTCTGCCTCAATCATTATGCCAATTTTGCCCTTTGGTTTGAGAATTATCTCCATAATTACCTCCGAGCCACAGCCTCCAAAGGACGATTTACAGCAATCGGTGTAGGATTCTTCAGATACTTATCAGGCACAGGATAGTTGTTGAATCCTATGGTGTAATACCTGAACCATTCTTTGACATCTGTCAGCATATCTTTCTCCAGAGCTTCATCCACAAAAGGAGTGCTGTAGAACCTCCGGCCTTCTGGAACGCTCAGAACCTCGCCCTGGCGGACAATGATCTGTCCGTCCTTTATAGTGTATTCGGCTCTGGAGAAGGCACGCTTGATCTGAGCATAGTCATTTACATTCAGATCCGTGGGGTTCAGGTCATAGATTGTCACATCGCCATCTGCACCGACGCCCAAACTGCCCTTTCTGTTGGCCATGCCAATGGTCCGGGCCTGATTAGCTCTGGTGATTATTGCTATCTCATTGAGGTCCATCTCTCGTTCTATGGCTGCAAGGCTGGATCGATCCTGGGCCCATTTATGGCATTCCTTGAATGTGTCCTCACGGGCTTTGCGGGACATCAGCCATGCGATGACATCAGGATATTGGGTGAAGACCCCGCCGTTTGGATGATCAGTGGTCATAATGGTCTTCCAGGGATCATTGATGAGAAGAAGAAGCTCAAGTCCCATTGCCCACTGAACGCTGTTAATGGGGCTGCTCTTGAGATACATATACGGGATCACTCCGGAACCGCATTCCAGCTCAACATCGGTGTTCGACCACTTCTGACCGGAAAGCATATACAGGTCGTGTATGGCAGGACCGTCGCCTGTCATGGCAGTGCCGGGGCCGAAAGGAACAGCTCCGTTATCGATTACGACGTGGTCTGCATGATTTACGTAATCTACGAGGCCCTTCACGCCTGAGCAGAAGTCTCTCCAGGAAGTTCCCCCAAAAGAGCTGAACTGAGCATGGGCCAGGTAGACTGTCTGCCTCCTCCTGGCATTCATCTTCGTCTCAGCCCACTCTACATCAGTCTTATTTCTGGGCTCTAAGCCCTCAAGAATTTGCAGCGAGTTTCTTGCGATCTCCCAGTTTCCAGGATGGCCCAGGTTATTGGTATGTAAGTGGAGGGAGATGGGCAATCCCAGGAGTTCGTTTACCTCGGCAAGGCCACGGATCATCTCCCTTGGCGTCACCTCAAAGTGGATATTTGGCTCATCCAGGCTATGCACATTCTGGGCCCAGCCCCAGTTCTCAACACCAGCCGGATTGACGCACTTGATGCCGTATCCCTTATGCATCCGAAGCATCCAGGCAACATATGCAGCAGCCTTCTTGATATCTCCTTCTTTCAGGTAGCGCATGATGAACCAGTTATTGCCGAAGACCAGGTAGGCACCCATATCCACGATCGGAGTGGCCCTCATCTCCTCATGTGTATGGCGGGCTTCAAGAGGAGGCATGGCTGCCTCAAAGACCGTAGTATAACCCATGGCAGCATAATCGTAGCCCTGCTTATAAACCGAAGGAATTGTATAGCCGCTGCCGGAGTGGGTCAGGGCAGTCTTCGACCGGACAGACTTGTAGTGATCTTCAGGCCTCATAAGCCTGCCGGCATTTACCTTTGCGCCGGCTACATGGGAATGTGAGTCCACGCCCCCCGGCATTACAGTTTTGCCTGAAGCATCAATAATCTTGGCATCTCTCATCTCGGCGCCGGAGAGCTCGGATACAACTTTTCCATCTTTGATGAAGATATCTTTGATCTCGCCATCGATCTCATTCAGCGGATCGAAGACATATCCGTTCTTGATAATCATAACATTTTTTGCTGGCAACATACCACCTCCCGGCGCTCAAGCCAGACAGCCTCCACAGGACATATCATGCTGCATGTGGCGCATGAGCCGCAAACATCCTGGTCAACTACCTTGACAGTGCCGTTGGACACTTCCAGCAGGGGCTTTCTGTCCAGCTCATTCAGATGGCCGGAAGCCAAATAGGGATCGTATAATGCATTTACGGGACAGGCGATGACGCAGTTGCCACAGCCCAGACAGGCTTTTTCATCAGTCTTCAAGACAGAGGTCAGAGTCGGCCAGGGAGCTATATCGGCAAGCATCTTCTCGAAAGCCTTCTTGCCTTTCATCTCAGGTATTATCCCCGTCTTCCGAACAACGATGGCCCTCACAGGACACGCCTGGGCACATGCACCGCAGTAAATGCAGGCTCTTTCCCGGTAGGTTACCTTCTCGATAATCTCGCCCTGATCCCATTCTTTGTTAAAGAGGGCATTGGCAGGGCAGGTGTGAATACAGGTCCTGCATGCCTGGCAGACTTTATCGTCCCTGAAGAACTCGCCTGAAAAGGGCTTCTCGAAGGAGATCGCCCCGGATGGACAGGCGATGGCACACCATCCGCAGTGAATACAAGCATTAAGGTCGATTATAGTCTTGCCTTCCATTCGAAGGCTTCCATCTTCAGCCAGCTTCCGGTCTTTGATCTCGATGCATTTCTGTGGGCATACCTCGACACACAGACCGCAATGAACACATTTCTCATCAACTCGCGTCTGTTTCAAGGCCACATGCAGGTAAGAATCGTCCTTCACCGCTTTTCCTGCAATCCGCATCTCCAGCGCCCCTGTAGGGCAGATTCTGGCACAGAGCCCGCAGAAGGCGCAAGCCTGTCGTCGTTTTTCTATGTAATCCTTATTGATCAAATCACGGGCCACAGCGCCCACAGAGCCAATCACAAGCTCACCCTTGGGGCATACCTGGACGCAAGTTCCACAGCCAATGCATTTCTCGGGCAGGTAGACCTGCGTCTTGTCCTCTTTCGTGTCCAGAATTACTTCTCTCATCCTTTACACAGCCTGTTGGCCATGAGTATTGGCACGATGGGGTTAAAGAGGTTTTGCATGGATGCTAATTATATCGATTCCTGTAGGCCGTCATATTTAACAGGTGTTAAATGGTTAACCTTTTATCTAGATGTTAGCCTTTATACAAATTAGTATGGTTTAGCAGATAAAATAGATTGGAAGGATTTGATGTCTGCAGAGATCAGGATAATCACCTTTGAAGATATCTTCCAGCATGAAGCTGAAGAGAAGGGAATATACACAGATGATTATCAGAAGCTTAGCGCCCGGATAATCATGGATAAACAGGATACGGCGAAGATTGGTGTCAAGGAAGGCCAGAATGTGAAGATTGAGAACGATGTGGGCAGCATTGTAGTAACCGTAAAGCTCTCTGATGACGAGCCCCATCCTGAGATGGCTTTTATGACCGCAACTCCCTGGGCAAGCCGGCTGATCAGAGAAGATATCTGTGAGACCGGCAGACCTGATCACATCATTGCAAGAATCTCCTCCTCAAATGAAGAGACGACTAAGCTATCGGAGCTGCTGGAGAAGATCAAGGTTTAAGAATCAGAGTTTGCCTTTTCCCAGCCTTATCGGCAAAGACTTATCTGCTGCCGCATTTTTAGCTGAGCTTATCCGGGGTCTTGTAGATCCTATTCTGCCTTGAGCATCGGCCGTTTCGGGAGACGATATCAGGATTCCCGGAGGAGCCGAGCCTGCGACATCGCCTGACCATGCAGCTCCGTTTGCAGAGTATGCCATATATGTTCCAGTTGTATGTACATCAAGGGAAAGATCAAGCTTATACAAATCCTGGCTATCAACGGGCATCACGGCCAGCTCCAGTCTGCCGCCTTCCTGTAAACCGCTAACTATAATCTTATGGGTTTCATTATCCGCATTTAAAGTGCCATAGCCTATAATCGCATCTCTATTCTGAACTAATGCCAGGTTCAGATGTTTCATGATCTGGTCCAGAGCTATCAGATCCAATGACCATGGGCCGGTGACATTCACATCCTGTATGGCTTCCCCAGGCATATCCATTGTGTAGGACCTATCGGATACTGTGCCGTCCGATGTATCTTCAGGAGGTGTATTGCCAAGATATGTTGCAGAAGGATTGGATTCCTTTATTATTCCAGCAGCCTTAGCCTGCAGTATAAGCTCCAGGTCCAGAGGCATATCCATCGTTTCGCCTACGAAACTCGGATCGAGGGGGTCTCCTGGCTCACTTCCAGCCCAATCAAAATCATTTGAGTCCACAAGCATCGGTGGAAGCGCATGGGCTTGGACTATAAGATATATGATAGCAGATAAACAGAGCAATAGCTTATGGTATATCATATCGGTCTATCGGATGGATTGCCGACCAGCCAGTGTATCTGCTCATGCTGGCCGCTTAAAGGTCTTAACGCCTTTATTAGTATATGACGATTTCGGTTTTAGCAAAAGTCGATAAATCTAGGGAAACATGGATGTACGTGCTCATTAGAATCAAAGAGGCCAACATTTTCATGATTCAAAAGAAAAGCAGAAGCAGATCTGATAAGATCTGCGAATAATCTACCAGCGAGATTCCTTACCGGCGGATCCCATTCCACTGCGGGATGATCCCTCGATATTCCTTCTTACATCGTCAGGAGAGTTAAAACTCTGATTCGGCAGTTTATCCAGGTTTCTTACAACATCATCGGGTGCATTCTGCCTTCTCGCATAATTCATTAGCTCACCTTTATCAGCCGGATAATTTACGCCTTTAATATACCTATCGATATCTTCTGAACTCATATTCGCCATATTTCCAATCACTCCTTTTTTTTAAAAAAATATAACGCATTTTTCATATAAAAGATTTTTTATTTCATCCGATATATAACCGATCATATTACCATAAGAATGCTATCTATAAGTAGCCATTGTACTTATTTCAATCCTATGAACCTTTTGAAAAATTCTAAGTTCGGTAAGTAATCAGATTCAGATACTTTTATATGTATTAGAATCGCATTATATTAAGATGAATCGAAGAAGGAGCAAGGAACAGATCTCTTTTAAGATCCTGGAAGTTTGCAGAGGTGATGGGGCCGCCAAAACCAGGATCGTCTATGCCTGCAATCTTAATTTTAAAGTTACAAACCACTATCTGGAGGGCTTAGTCAGCAGCGGATTTTTAGAAATAGTAAATGGGCCGGTTATCCTATATAAAACAACGAATAAGGGGCTCAGGTTTCTCGAGCGTCTTAGGCCTATTGAGGCCATAATTGCCGCCGGTGAATCTTAGGGCTAATGAAGCTTAAACGCCTTTTTTCCGGCAAACTCACTCGGCTGAACCCTTGAGATTTGGGCCAGCGAAACTGGTAGATAATGCGTCATTTCCAGATTATATAAGCCTTTCAGATCCCATCTCGGCTCCCATGATCTCTAGATGAGGCTCACAGGAAACTTAAAGCTATATACAATATGAGCAGACCTCCAGCCGAGGTGCAAATGATGAGATTCAGGGTTATATGTTTACTCTTGCTGACCATCTTCGTGGGATCTGCAGCCGCGCAGAGCGGATTCTCTTTGCAGCAATCCTTCGGTATGAGCAGCGGAATGAATGATGAAGACCTCTTTAACTTCACGGTTCCCGGATTCGGGGCCGATTTGCCGGGATTTGACTTCCAGTTCAATACCGCAGATGCATTATCATCTTATAACTTCAGCCAGGCATATTCGTTCTTCAGGAAGTATTATACCAGTACGCCGATGCCTGTAGCCGGCATAGTGAGCATTCCTATAAAAGTGGATATCTCTCATAAGATGCCTTCCGAGATTTATGTGAGCGGCCACAAGATGGCATATTCGCAGTATACATCAGCCGTTTCATCCAGCAGAGGAAATGAGCTCTGGATAGAGGGAATGTCGGATTGGTCTCAATATGTCGTATGCCCTATTGGAACCGGAATTCAGCTGATAGCCTTTACTCCTGCAGGCGGCCAGGCTGAGCTATATGAGATATTCCAGACAACCTTCCCAGCTCCAGCGATGAACGTTACGAGCAAGCAATATCCGCTCTATGCCCTCTATAATAACATGTATTTCGCTGCGGATAAGATCGGAAGACATATTCTGCTGTTCATTGCAAACGGCCAGCCAAGCAATGCCATAATAATCGATGTGATCCCAGCGCCCAATACACAACAGATCGAGATGCCGCCGCAGGAATCTGCTTACTTGGGATCAAATCAGTACACTCAGACTTACAGCCAGCAATATACTCAGGGATACAGCCAGCAGCAAAATAGCCAGCAGTATAGCCAGCAATATACCCAGATGCCAGTGCCCACAACAGGAGATGTACCTGTAACGATTAGATCCAATGGGATGAGGAATTATCAGGTCTTTCTGGATGGGGCATACATAGGCAGCGAGACCAGAGGCGATGGGAGCTTCAGCTTCAGTGTGAAGGGCGGCATGTATCATGATATAAGGGTCTTTGACGGCCAGTTCAATTATCCCAAGACGATGTTCTTCGAGAGCGGCGTACCAAAGATCATATATGTCGAGCCAGGGACCGCTGGGTATGTATAAAATATAAAGCAATCTCCTCTGAACCTTTTTTTGAAATCTGGTTGATCATTGCTGATTAGGGTTGTAGGCTGTATGCTTATGGATATCACTGAAGAGCGGATCACAGGTAATATGTACTTATCAATGGAAGTGGAAGGGATGGAATAAAGATTTTTCCGGAGCAGCGTCAATGCTCAATGATGAAACTTATTCTATGCCGTGCATTGCAGAACAAAGCGCTTAATAATAAAATTTAAAATTGTATCACTAACCTCAATCCGTCGCACAGGACTCCCCTTCCACGGGCTTGGCCTCTTCAGGCTTCATCTTTCCGATCTTGACCCAATAATCTTTAATTGCAGCATGCAGTGCATCGGCGCCCAGGTTGGAGCAGTGCATCTTCTGCGGCGGCAGGCCCTCCAGCTCATCAGCCACATTTTTGCGGGTTATCTTCATCGCATCTTCAAGCGTTTTCCCCTTTGCCATTTCTGTAACCATGCTGCTGACGGCTATCGCTGAACCGCAGCCGAATGTCCTGAACTTTATATCATCGATCTTGTTATCCTTAACCTTGATGAAGATCTCCATCAGATCGCCGCAGACGGGATTTCCAACTTTGCCGTAGCCGTCCGGGTTCTCTATTACCCCTACGTTCCTGGGGTTCATGAAGTGCTCCATCACCTTTTTGCTGTAACCTATTTGTGCCATTACGATCACCTGTTGAATTTATTAAATCATACCAATTCTATTAAATTTATTAAATCTACTACATCCTATCTAATCAGCTTGATCAACCTCAAAGCGGAGAGAATGCCCTCAGCCTCTCAACAGTCTTTTTAACGGCATCCGAAACTGCAGGTACCTGATCAACTGTGTTGGATCTGCCCAGTGTCATAAGCATCGAGCCATGAGCTTCAACATGTTTCAAACCTATGGCCAGAAGCACATGTGACGGCTCAAGTGTCTTTGAGGAGCAGGCCGATCCTGTTGAAACCTGGATATTGAACATGGCATCCAACGTTAACAGAATGCTTTCGCCCTCAATTCGGCTGAACCTGAAACTGGCATTATTCGGAAGCCTTCTTGTCGGATGGCCTGTGAGGTAGGACTCCTCGATCTTCAATATCTCGCCTATAAGCATATCTCTTATGTGCTTCAGCCTATCACTCTCAGCGCCCATTTCCAGCCTTGCGAGCCTTGCTGCCTCACCGAACCCTATCAGGGCGAAGAGATCTTCCGTGCCTGGCCGCAGTCCCCTTTCTTGGCCGCCTCCGAAGGTAACAGGCTGCGTCCTTACACCGGGCCTGATGTAAAGCGCCCCTGCTCCCTGAGGGCCATAGAGATCATTGGAGGATATCGTCAGCAGATCTATGCCGTCCCTTTGAACATCGACAGAAATCTTGCCAGCCGCCTGAGTTGCATCGACATGCAGGTATTTCCCTCTCGCATGAACAGTCCTGCTCACCTCGCCGATCGGCTCTATAGTTCCAATCTCGGGGCTCGCATACATCACGGATGTCAAAATAGTATCCGGGGACAGCATGCTCTCGAGAGCGGCGAGATCGATCATGCCTGTAGAATCCACAGGTATCAGCGAGAGATTAAAGCCGACCTTCTGAAGGTATTTCATTGGGTTCAGGACCGACATGTGCTCTATTGCACTGGCCAGAACCCTCTTCCCGAGATTTGCATTCCGGGCAGCAGTACCATGTATTGCCAGGTTGTTGGCCTCGGTTGCGGAGCCTGTAAATATAATGGTGCTCGGGTCCTCAGCGTTTATAAGCTCTGCAACCTTTGCCCTTGCCTCCTCGATGGCGCTCTTGGCAGCGGTTCCGACTGAATGAAGTGCAGAGGGATTGCCAAACTCCTCCGTGAGATAGCGGCCTGCAAACTCAACGACACGCGGATCGACTGGGTAGGCCGACTGGTAGTCAAGATATATCCTGCGCATAAATCCTCTTTATCTAGAAGCTCATGACAGCATCAGCATCAAGAGCAAGATCGTTTAAGGTCCCTGCACCAGCAATTGTGGCAGCCGGTATGAAATCCCCTCTTGGAATCCCGAGAAGCTGAGTGCTCTGCTCGCAGACGTACATCTTCACGCCGACATTTATCGCCTGCTCCATGACATCCTTGAGGCTCGGGAAACTGCCGATCTTAACCTTCTCGGCCTCGCCCTTTTTCATGACCGTTATGCCCTTTATAATGAAAAAGATCGACGCATCTACGTCCATCGCCTTTGCAGTCATGCCGAGAATGAAGGGCGCATAAAGCCGCTCAGGCGTATCGAGGCCGCTCGTCTGCACGTAAAGTATGCTGCTCATATATCTCATCTCTTATCTTTGTTGCTCATCTTTAAACAATCGTTTCAGCCTTGATTTTATTCAATTCATTAAATTTGTTATCTGTTTCATCCTTCTCAATCATCTCTTTCGTCCGGGCAATCGGCATTGGGCAAAAGAGGCCGACACAATCAAGCCATGCATCGGGAGGTTCAAAGTTACATTCATCGCTATCCTTTCTCAGCGTCTCTTAGAATTCGCACGCTATTGTATATGTATTTTATCAATTGTAGGCAATCTGGCCTGCCTCTTTTACCATAACTTCATATACGTATGTGTAGATTGATGTGGATCATGACACACAATTATTTTAGCACCATTTGCAATCCTACTGCAATATTGGCGAGCATAAAGACCAACGCCAATCTTCCCAGCCATCTATGAGCTGCTCGTATCCTCTTGTCCTTGAGTTTGAACTGCATATATCCCATTATGGGGGTGAGGATAACAAATGTCACCGCCCCTATGCCGAGATAAGAATGGAGCTCTCCAACGAAATAAACCTCAAAATATGTTGAGAGCAAATATGCCGCTGTGAAAATTCCGATCACTGCCAGGGATGCACCGATTAGTCCCAGCATCTTATGTGCCTTCAGCCACCATCTTCTCCCCTTTTTATACCTGGCAGTAAGCATGCCTGCTGTCATAAATATTAGCCCAGTGGATACAAGGAATGCATGGTATGGCCAGTGAGGCGGCGGATTACCATTATCATTATTATTACCATTATCACTGCCGCTGTCCATTCCGTGGGCATGCGCACTGCCAGAGATAGCTATGAAGGATAAAGCGAGAATGCTCACAAGGATTATTGATCTTAGAATTTTTGATAAAATAAAGTTATTTTGGATAATGCAGTGGTGTTCTGAATTTTGATTTCCCATTGCATTCACTGTAAGCCTTCAATACTACTTAAAATTTTCTTGAATAGGTAGTGTGTTAATTTTGCTGTAAATTATAGGACATCCAGGCGGTACTTGAAGATGCTATAACTAAAGCATCAACATAGTTACCAACCAGGTTTATAATAAGCCCTGTATCCGACTTTAAGATATTGGGAATACCAAGGAGGATACAAGGCAATGCAGCTAGAGGCAAATCAACAAGCATGTGCTGGCACATATGAGCGCAGTGATAAAAGGGAAGATAGACTCGGATATAGGGCGCCTACTAATTTACGGCATTTATGGCACACTGCCAGCGTTGGATCAATCCATAAAAAGATGATGTATTAAGATAGAAAAATCCCGGAGATATATCGCGCTATATTTTATCTGATTTTTCTATAATTTCATCCATCAAAGTGCTCAGCACTCTGATGGGAACCTCCGCAGATCCAGGCTTAACCTCGAGTGTATCGCTGAGCTCATGTATAGTCCTATCCAATAGGAAGACCTTCAGCAGTTCTTCCAGATCTTCTTTATTTGATGGCATGAACGGCGCTTTATCGGCAGTATCCAAGTAGGACATTACAAATGCGCTGCTTACATACCTTGACCAGAGTTCAGACCAGACATCCAATATTTGCGAATCCTCAGGTCTTGTTGATGAGCGTCTGCGAAGTGCAGTTCTGGCTGCGGAGCGCAAAGATACCATCATGCTGGCTACATCTCTTATAGGCGAACGCTTCACCTTACGCTCTGCCAGGGTATATCCGGCCCTATCCTCAAAGCCGAAAACATAGAAATCCTTGCCTGTAAACAGGAGCTTGCCCAGAAGATAGTTTCCATGCACCCTGGTTCTCGTACTCTCGATCTTCCGCTCCGTGATTGTTTTGAGCTGATCCGTGATCTCCTTTTCCGACTGCAAAATTTTAGAGGCATGAGGCTTCAGGCTTTCCGGCAGGCTATCCAGTGATCTGGCAAGGGATTGAAGTGCCCTATAGGCCGATATACGCATCGATTGATAAACCGACCTCTGATACAGGGCTGAAAAGGGTTCAGGTATGAAGTCCTGCTCCTTGGATGATGCCAGAACTAGATGCATTTCAGCAGTTCTCTTGCCCAAGAGCCGTATCATCTCCAGATACATGCCTCCAATTAAATCCCTAATGAGATCCGGAATGGATTCAGAACCCATGCCCATAACAGATGGAGGCATCTCCGGCAGCTGTTCAGTCTTTCTGGCGAGGACCCTATCGAAGTATCTGTTCAGCTCATCCAGAGTATAGCTCCAGGCATCGCCTTCATTGGGCACAAATCCCTGGAGCATGGCGATTGATATGGGCTCAAGGCCATGCCGTCTGTACTCTATCTCGCCCTCGAAGGGAGGAACATTGGCGAAGCCGTGTTCCGTCAGGAACTTTGTCATATCAAGGCCGTGGTTCACGCCTTCATCCAGCTGCCTGTAGAGCTTCATGAAGAATCTGTCATTCAGCTTGATGTAGGTGACACCCTGAGTATTTCCGAGAATCTCAGAGGTTATGATGCTGTTATCATAATACCTTGGCAGCGCCTTCTCCGAGCGAAATATAAGTTCGCCATATTCTCCTCTGGTCCTCCTCTTATGCAGGATCATATTCAGCAGGTTCTGCCTGAATTCATCATCGTAGGATCCATCATAGATGATTCCATCTTTGGAGCCCGTCTTCAGCCAGGCAATAAGGCTCTGTGAGGCCCGCTCCCGTATTCTTTCTGCTTTATCATGCGGAGCAAATGAGAGTGGAAGCAGATACATCTCCGGCAGGCCTTCAGTATACTCCACTCTCAATATGAGCAAAAATGTGAGAGCGCCTTTGGAGATGGGAATTCCCTCCAAAATACTGGCCCTGCGAATAGCTCTTCTCCCTCCGAACCAATTGCAGCATGCAAGGTAGTTCGGCAGAACTTCTTCTTGGATCAGGCCTCGATCTACATCTTCCAGCAGCTTGGACCAATCCCTGGCCTCTATGGAAGGCAGCGATCCCTGACCTGTCACACATACTGCCTTTTCCTTCCTCAGAGTGAACCAGTAATAATCATAAGGCCCTATAATGATTTGATAGGGCTGTCTCTGAATTGTGTGGAATGTATTTCCGCTGAAGAGGCCATAAGGTACAAGATCGGCATACTCTGAGAGATCTATCTCCGTATACTGGGTATATCTGGACAGGTTCACAACCACAAGTATAGTCTCATCTTCACATTTTCGTAGAAACGCCATAATCTTTGGATTATCCGGTCGAAGGATCCTGAGGTCTCCTCTGCCAAATGCCTTGAATCTGCCTCTGAGTGATATGGTATGCTTCATCCACCAGAGTAGCGAGAACGGATCCCTTTCCTCTCTGGCAACGTTGACTGCCTTGTAATGGTATTCGGACTCTGTGATGATTGGCAGATAGAGCTTTCTCGAATCGGCCTCTGAGAAGCCTGCATTCTTATCGGCGCTCCACTGCATGGGGGTTCTGACGCCGTTTCTATCTCCGAGATAATAGTTATCGCCCATGCCGATCTCATCGCCATAGTAGATGATTGGCGTTCCTGGCAGAGAGAAGAGAAGGACGTTCATGAGCTCTATTAGCCTCCTGTTGTTTCCGAGCAGCGGCGAGAGCCTGCGGCGTATGCCTAGATTGAGCTTAGCTCTAGGATCTGTGGCATAGACCCTGTACATGTAGTCTCTTTCCTCATCAGTGACCATCTCAAGAGTTAACTCATCGTGGTTTCGCAGGAAAAGAGCCCACTGACAGCTATCGGGTATCGGCGGCGTCTGGGCTAAAATATCAACTGTGGGGAATCTATCCTCCATCTGCACCGCCATGAACATCCTGGGCATGAGCGGGAAATGAAATGCCATATGGCACTCATCACCTTTTCCAAAGTAGGCCGCTGCATCCTCCGGCCATTGGTTTGCCTCAGCCAGAAGCATTCTATTCTTAAATTTATCATCTATATGCGCTCTCAGCCTTTTCAGAAATGCATGAGTCTCCGGAAGGTTCTCACAGTTGGTTCCCTCACGCTCGTATAGGTACGGGACTGCATCCAATCTAAGGCCATCAACTCCCATCTCCAGCCAGAAGTCTATCACCTTGAACATCTCTGCCTGAACACGGGGATTGTCATAGTTAAGATCAGGCTGATGAGAATAGAATCGATGCCAGTAATAGGCATTGGCTACTGGATCCCATGCCCAGTTGGATGTCTCGAAGTCCTTGAAGATAATCCTCGCATCGGCATATTTATGAGAAGTATTGCTCCAGACATAGAAGTTTCTCCAGACGGACCCGGGCTTTGATCTTCTTGCCCTCTGAAACCAGGGGTGCTGATCCGATGTATGATTAAGCACCAATTCCGTGATTACTCTTATCCCGTGCTTATGCGCCTCTCGGAGAAGTCTGCGAAATGTAGGAAGATCCCCGTAGGCAGGATGAATTGCGAGGTAGTTTGTGATATCATATCCGTCATCCTTCAAAGGGGATGGATAGAACGGCAGGAGCCATATCGCTGTTATGCCCAGATCTTTGAGATATGACATCTTCTCTATGATTCCCTGGAGATCTCCTATTCCGTCTCCGTTGCTGTCATAGAAGGATCTTACATGAAGTTCGTAGATTACGGCATCCTTATACCATAATGGGTCGTCCTTCAGGTGATCCGTCACAGAACTCTTTTGTATAGTGCCAGACTTTTCTAGAGTAGAGTTCATCCTTCATCATCCGGTGAATAAGTTGTATCCTGCGGCAAAGCATGACGTTCATCAAGTCTTCTAGATGTTAAAATAGCCTTCACAATTGATTTAAGTTTTGCTTGATCCATGATCAAGGGCACTTTATGTTCTCACGGTGGGCTTCCCTGAACGCGGGATCCTTCATCTGACAGGGACATCTTCCTTTAAACCACTTGTACCTGGACATGTCCTTCCAGATCTCTTTCAGGCTCAGATCGTTGATATTCCCGAATGGGACGGGCATATAGGCGCATGGGAGGGCGCTGCCGGATGGATCGATATGTATCCACCTTCTGCCTGCGAAGCACCCGAACATCTCAGGGCTGAGAAGGTAAGGCAATGCCGTAACTCTTGGGCCTTTGGACCTGTTCTTCTCCTTATGAAACACCTCAAGCCTCTTTATATCTTCAGCAGAAAGGATCTCATTCTCATGCGATGACCATCTGCCCACGGCAACAATTTCGTAAAGCGACAGCTCGTGAACGCTCAGATCCGATGCGAGACGGAAGGCATCCTCAAGAGAATCAATATTTGACGGTGATGTGACAATGAAGAGATCCACAAACAGGCCAGCTTCAAGGGCATTTTTCACTCCGGATATTGCATCTGCAAATGCCCCTTTTCGTCCCCTGACTTTATCATGCTCACTCTCATAAGGACTATCGATGCTGATCCTGATTGCATAAAGCCCTGCCCTTTTTAGCTTATGTGCAAGATCGGATGTGAGACCATAACCGCTGCTGAATGTTGTGGCTATCGCCCTATTATCTACGTGGGCCACAAGCTCCGGCAGCTCTTTTCGAAGCATAGGCTCGCCGCCATCGAATGTGATAAGATAGGTGCCAAGATCGAGGGATTCATCTATCGCTTTTCTAATACTGCTACTACTGAGGATGGAACCCTTCCTGGAGGGAGCGCTGCAGTGGATACAATTATTTGGGCAGGCGCGCATTATCGCGATCGACAGCTGATCGGGAATGTTGCGCCTTATCATGGCTCCTACCTGCGCCGATAGCATTCTGTCGAAGGCAACGGATGGCGCAGGAGGTACCCATGTTGAGAAGATGAATTTGTCGGAGCTCGAGCTTATCGGCTTTTCATTTGCGAAGATCTTGTTAATCCTGTCGATGATAGGCTTTGCTGCAAGGGAAAGAGGGCCATGAGGCACGAGCTTGATGCCGTTATTTGAATCTGAATCCGAGTATGCCTCAATCTTCAGCAGAGGTTTCTCAGCAATCTGCATCTCTCAAGTCCTCGTGATGTCATCCGATCGATAACTTCTCCTAAGTAAGCCGTCACACTATTATCGCCATTTGCGCCGGAAAGAGCATCTTTGGCAGCAGCGCAGTGATCATTGATAGATTTGATGCACATCTGGAGGGCCACCTCTTCAGAGTGCTGCTTGCTGTAAATCCTTGGAAGCGTGACGGATGTCTTCTTAGAAGCTTTTCCTTGATCTATGCCCAGATGCTCCTCCAGATCATCCAATATCTGATATGCCAGTCCCAGGTGCATCCCATATCTCTCGAACCTGTTAACATCATCATCTGATGCGCCGCCGATAATGCATCCTATTTTGGCAGATGCTGCAAAGAGAGAGGCGGTCTTCTTTGATATGCAGTGATAATACTCATCCATTGAGCATGCGGTCGAGATGTCAAGCATCTCGCCCTCGGCCATGTCCATACAGGCGCGAGCGAAGCTGGAGATCACCGGCTGGCTGTAGGAGGATATCAGCTCAATTGACTTCGAGATCAGATAATCGCCGGTGAGCAGCGCCGCTTCGGGACCATACCGTTCAAAGGTGCTGGGAGATCCACGGCGCTCGATTCCATAGTCCAGGATGTCATCATGAACGAGAGATGCGGCATGCACCAGCTCTATTGCAAGGGCGGCATTCATCGCCTTCTGGCTGGAGGACCCAAATGCCTTCGATGAAAATATAAGGATCAGCGGCCTCACCCTTTTGCCCGGGGAAGAGAGAACATAATCTATCACCTCTCCAAGGTCGGTCCTGGGCAGATCCTTCACCAGACTCGCAAGCTCATTATTGATCAGGTGATATTCATCCCAGCCGTCGATCATCGATTACGTACTGTCCAGATGGCTATTTAGATTTTGCTGCCAAAAGGGCAAGAATTGATAGCTTAGGCGAGATTGTACAATTTTCCGTATTTCTCGTTCAAATACTTCAGGAAATCCGATGAATCCGTTTCCTTTCCTGTCGCTCTCCTCATTAGATCGTGAACCTCATAGATCGAGCCGTACTTGTAGATATGCTCGTACATCCAGCTTGCGGGAATAGATATATCGCCTGCAGCTATGCGTTCATCAATGTCCGGGTGATCTCTCCTCATCGCAGCATCCATCTGGGCAGCATTGATTGAGCCGAGCACATACGCAGGGAAGTATCCGAAACCGCCGGGAGTGGCCCAGTGAATATCCTGCAATATGCCGCTGATATTATCCGGGACATCCACGCCCAGGTAATCCATATATTTCTGTTTCCAGATTGCAGGGATATCATCAACTGTGATCAGTCCCCCGAATAGGTCCCTCTCGATCTCATAGCGGATGATCACATGAAGGACATAAGAGATCTCATCAGCTTGAAGGCGGATAGGTCCTAGTTTGAGCCTGTTGATGAATAAGTAAAGATCGTTTGGCGAAATATTTTCAGCCTTGAGGCCGAATTTCTCTTTAAGCACAGGCGTGAAGTGCTGCCAGAATACAAGGCTTCTGCCAATATTGTTCTCAAAGAATCTGGACTCGGCCTCGTTAATATCGAGCCCGGGAGGATTGCCGACAGGCATGCCGTACAGCTCTCTGGGAATCCTTTGGTAGTATATGCCATGCCCCGCTTCATGAATCGCAGAGAAAGTCGCAGGCTCTAAGGGATTACTTTCATCATATCTCACCGATATCCGAATATCGCCTTCTCCAATAGGTTGCGTATCCGGATGTCTTCTGGTCTTCAATAAGAGGCCCGACCGGTAATCATAACCTATTGCTTCTGTCACCTCCTTTAAGAACTCCTTTTGCTTCTCTTCGGGAAAGCTGAAATCATCGAATAGATCAGATGAAGCAGATACATTTGACCTCTTTATCCTATTGATCAAGTTGATGATCGGAGGTTTGATGCTCTCGAATAGTCTATCGCACTCGTCTGAAGTTATACCTGGCATATTATCATCGAGAAGCGCATCATAAGGGTGATCTTTGTAGCCAAGGCGCTGTGCCCTCTCGCTGTATAATTCGATTAAATCTTTTAAGTAAGGCTTGAAGATGGAATAGTTATTGCTTTGACGGGCTTTTTGCCAAGCATCCTGTGCAAGCGATGTCAGCTTAGATTCGCGAGCTGAGAAATCTGGGGACATCTTTGTTCTCTTGCCATAATCGCGCTTCAAGAGCCGGAGGTTGGCTTGCTCTACTAAAGATTTGTCAGTATCCTTCTCTGCAATTGATAGAAGCCTGCCGAACTTGGGATCCGTCAGCTTTCTGTTCTTCAGATCTGATAGATATGCTTGGGCCTTTGCTCGATATACTGTACCGTTCTCGGGCATCAAAAGATTCTGATCCCATTTTGAAAGGGTGATCATCGATTCGATGTAGGTGACTTCTTTAGAAATGCTCAATAACTGATCATATGCGTCTTTTGGCTCCATCTTAGATGAGACATTACGGGGGCTTACCTAAATAAGCCTTTATGGCAATAGCTGGGACGGCCGTATAGGATGCAATAGTTAAAATAAGCCTGGCAAACCCAGTGCTTAGGAACATAAGTTTTGCGCTTTGAGATAATGTCTTCTAAGCTTATCTCTTGCCATCTCTTTAGAGAGTTCCCACTGGATTGTGACTTTATTCTTATTTCGCTCTCGTTCCCGTGCACTAACCTCATGAGCGAGAGTCCTGATATCACCAATCCTGCGGTTTAAGCATTATCTTGATAAGGCAGAGATTTTCAGTTCAATCATGTTAAGCCGGCTGCATTTAATAGGCGTATAATGGTACTCGAATTTCTTCATCAGCTCAAAGGCTTCTTGTGGTGGGAATGCTTCATAGAATGATGCTGCTGTATGTGTAGTAAGGTTTTAGGTTCAAAGGCATTAAAATGCTAGCCCGGTTCCCTCACGTTTGTGTTCACTATCCTGCTTTCTAGAACTACCTGGTTTCATAGGGATATCCTTTACAACGTTAGAAACCGTCAGGAATTGTTTTTCATCGAAGCTAATTACAGATGCTTTGGACCATATGGCTGCTGATAAAGATCCAATATATTTTCCATACGCGAAATGAAATCGCTTGTTATTTGGCCTATACACCACTGCTGCTTCTGCCATGGCTTGGTCTCCTTTTTTAGCATTCTAAGGATTTTTGCTCTTCTATCAATCTTTGGAGGAGCACCGCTACGCGGTTTTTCTTTCAATGCAGATTCCAGACCTTTCTGGCAGTATCTTCCCCTTATTCGGGCTACTATGGACTTGGCAACCTGTAATGCTTCTGCAATACAATCATCTGAATGTCCTTCATCTGCCATCAGAAGCATCCGGGCACGGTTTAAGCTTCTTGCTGATGCTATCCCTTGATGAAGATACTGATGGAGTTCTTTGCGCTCTTCTTCTATTAGTTTAATGGGGTATACCAAAATTGCCATAAAAGCAAAATGGACTGTTAAGACCTCCCCAGTGCGGATATGCTTCTGAACCTCTCGACTGCCTCTCTGATTGCTCCTGCCGTATAATCTATATCCTCCTCTGTGTTCGATCTCCCTAGTGTAATTCTCAGCGAGCCGTGACAGTCCACAGGGCTTAGCCCAAGTGCCAGGAGCACATGAGACGGCTCAAGCTTCTTTGATGAGCAGGCGGAGCCTGTTGAGACTGCGATCCCTTTTGAGTCGAGGAAGAGCAGCAGCGATTCGCCCTCGATATATTTGAAGCTGAAGTTCAGGTTTGAGGGAAGCCTGTTCGTCATTGATCCGTTGATCCAGCAATCATTCACGTTATCCAGGATCAGCTTTGCCAGCCTATCGCGCAGCTTGGCAAGCCGTAAAGCCTCCTCGCCCATGCCTAGCCTGGCGATCTCAGCAGCTCTGGCAAGGCCGACGATTCCCGAGATATTCTCGGTTCCTGAGCGCAAGTTCCTCTCGTGCCCACCGCCTTGAGTGATGCTCTCGACCCTCGAGCCCTTGCGGACATACAGAGCACCAACACCCTTCGGCCCATATAGCTTGTGAGCCGCCAGTGAAAGAAGATCCAGGCCCATATCGTTTACATCAATCGGGATCTTGCCGGTGCTCTGGACGGCATCAGTATGGAAGTAAATATCCCTCTCAGCGGCTATCTTCCCTATTTCCTTCAGCGGCTGGATGGTGCCTATTTCGTTGTTTGCATGCATGACTGAAATGAGAATCGTATCTTTGCGTATTGCCGATTCGAGTGCTGTAGGGTCGACAAAGCCCTCGTTTGTAACAGGTAGATAGGTTACCTCAAAGCCTTGAGTCTCGAGCTTGTGGCAGACCTCCAGGATAGCAGGATGCTCAATAGTTGTCGTGATTATATGCTTCCCTTTCTCTCTGTTTCTGTAGGCTATGCCCTTCAACGCAATGTTATCTGACTCAGTGCCGCCCGAAGTGAAGATTACCTCCTCTGTATTCGCGCCCAGGAGCTCTGCAACCTTTTCACGGCTGGCCTCTAACGCCTCTTTAGCCTCAAGCCCGAAGCTGTGGAGGCTGGAGGCATTGCCGAACTTCTCTGAAAAGTAGGGCAGCATTGCCTCAAGAACCTCAGGTGCCACGGGTGTTGTGGCTGAATGATCCATGTAAATCCTCTTCATCATGAGAATGCTGGGAGTTGAAGAGGTAAATAAATAGCGAATCAAAGTCCAACGGAGGGCAAATAGGATAACGCCTGAATTATTATAGGTTGCTAATTAATAGTAATAAACTATAAGTATACTTTAGTCCGAGAATTGATTATGATCCTGTCCATCCCTCTGTTCTCGCCCGTACTGCTCGCTGCTGCTGTTCTGGTAGCAATAGGAATGCTCCTGTATCCATTCTCCGCCAGGCTGAGCGTTATAGGCATAGGTGCAGGAAGCATCGTAATGGGCATCGAAGTTCTCCTAAACCATCCTGTTGGGCTTCAGCCTCAGAGCATAATTCTATTCGGGAGCTCAGTCATTGTGGGGGCTTGGATGGCGCTTGTCGGGCTAAAGAAGCCAGCAGGGAAAGGCAGATGATGCAGGATCTAAAATTTTATTGCTGAGGATTGCGGCGTAGACGGGAAATCCTTATATGTCACATATGCATCCTAAGTTGCGCCAGGGGCCATAGGGTAGCCTGGTATCCTACAAGACTGGGGGTCTTGTGACCGGCGTTCAAATTCTTCTCCATCTCTGATGTATCCAGGCCTTCGGCCTTGGCATCCTCGATCTCTTTATCCATCAGGGCTACTACCTTCTGGATCTCGCCGAAGAGCTCTTCATACTCAGCTTTGACAGATTCCATCTCCTTGTTTAACTCTTCCATCTCTGCCACAATGCCTTTCTTCAGCTTTTTCATTGCATTACGTGCCTGGGCTCGCTTCTTTTGATCTGTGCTCTTCCTGCTAAAAAGTTTCATAATCCCTCACCCCTGTTGCGTTCTGAATGCAGTTTTGACTGCTTTTTCAATCTGGTAAGTTATCTTAGTCCAGTCAATCATTTTTGCTATATCCAGATTCCTTAAGTCCACATCTTTGGTAATATAATTGTTTACAGATATTCCTGGAATTGTCAGGTTAACCGTTATATCTCCCTTGCCTCCCTGAGAAAACACTCCTTCTGGACTCAGCTGACCAGCAGGATTCCTGGAATTCATGTAATCCATGGCAATTCCCAGCAGACTCCCCAACTTACCCACACCCTGGGTAATTCTGGCAGGGATAACCTCCTCATGGCCATGGACATTCATCAAGCCAGCTTGATTAACTGTAGCTCCTTCAGCACCACCTTGAATCCGATTCCAGGCATCTCTACCCAAGCCACCTAGCATAGCTCCCCACATATCGAATGGGCCTATCTGGTTAGCTTGACCATTTTTTATTTTATTGCTGACATCACTGATCTCATCAGCATAAGCTTTCTTTGTCTCTGCTCCTCCAGGAGTACTAACTGTATTTACCTGCTCTGGAGTGACCACTGGTTCTGGAGTTGGGATTGGCTGGGCTTGAGCTATCTGTTTTGCTATTTCTAAGAGATTATTACCAAGACCATGATCCTTTAGAACGTAATTCTTCCATTGGTTGGAGGCTTTTTCTTCTTCTGTTAACTCGCTTTCAGCCTTTACCTCACCATTAGGCCCTTCCATGGGATTTTTACCCAATGCCTCCAAAGCTATGGCTCTCTTTTGATTATCACTGAGTCCAGCAAAAGTCCCTCTTTTATCAGCATTCATGGACTTTAAAAGCTGATCAACAGTCATATTGCTATTAACACTGCCACTGCCTAGCCCCAGCATATCCTTGATCTTATCGTAGACAGATGTAACCTTCTTTAGGAAATCATTCCACCACGCCATGATTTTATCAAACCACTTCATCGCCTCTCTGTATACTGACTGTCCCTTGGCAAATATATCAGAGAGCCAACCTGGGATTAAGCCATCCAGGAAATTCCTGATCCAAGTTCCAAGGTCAAGGAGTAACGTCTTTCCATCCTTGAGACCACCAGAGGAGGTGAAGAACGTTTTTTGTAGTGAGGCCTGGGCTTTGCCTGCCAGCTCTTTGAGCTGTGTGGTCCTTGTGAGCAGCAAATACAGTCCTGCTGCAATGATGGCTATAGCTGCAATTATTGGCAGTAATGGAACGCCTGCTACAACTCCTGCTGCACCAGCAAGAGCAGCAATCACTGGAGCCAAGGCTACGGCTGTTGTTAAGACTCCAGCCAGGAGACTGACAAGGACTCCTAAAAAGATAAGTATCTCATCATGACCTGGAATCGATTCAACAATACTGAGAAGGTCACTAAGGCCATCCACAACCATTTCGACTGCAGGTCTTAATTTATCACCAGCTCCACTGACAAGACTAGAGAATCTATTGTAGAGCACGCCTAGTTTCTGTTCAAGCGTGGTTGCCTTCCCTGTAAAGCTTTCATTGGTCTTCTCCAGCTCTTTCATCGTCAGGTTATGGAGAGCTTGCTTTTTGACTACTTCATCAGTGGCAAAGGCAAATTTCTGATAATTGGTCCTGAGCCTGTCCATCTCCCTGTTGAGCTTCTCTTCGCTCACAGCTCCTGAGCTGAATAGTCTCTTAACTGATTCGAGGTTGCCACTCTTTTCAGCTGAAGCCAGGGTTCTGGCCAACTCCTCAGCAGAAGATACACCGAATCTCTTCATCATCGAGGCCTTGGTAAAGAAGTACTTCTCTATCTCCTCGCCATATTTCTTGGTTTCATCTGTTGAATAATCGAGGTCTGATAGATCAGCTGCCATAGCAAGCCTCTGGGATTTTGAGGTGTAGGCCTTCCCTGTCCCTTGGCTGGCCCAATCTATCAGAGGCTGAGCAGCGTTGCCTTTGAGTGATACAAGCTCCTCAACTAGAGATTGGTTCTTTGCCGATGCGTAGATTCCTGCAATCCCAAGCCCAACAAAAGTAGCTTGAAGAGCCAATAGCTTTCCTTTAATGGGAGATAACTTATCACCCAACTTATCGAATTTTGATGCTGTCGTGTCCAGGGCTTTATGGAACTGACCAAAAAAGTTAGCTGAATATTTTGCTGCATCCCCAGATTCTTTAGTCTTTTTGCCAGAGGTCTCTGCAGCCTTACCTTGCTTCTCTGCAGATCCACTAGCATTATCCAGGGATTGGGAGACTTTTTTGCCTGCACCATCTAGGCTGGCGAGAGCACCTTCTAAGGCTTCTGCTCCACTTGTATCAGCTTCGACAGATGCCTCAGCTGTAACCTTCTTCCCCTCAAGTTTCTCAAGCTTGGCGAGGATAGGATCTAGGATTTTACTGCCTCTGTCAACCACATCGAAGAGGACTTCTAAATTTCGAACAGGCATGCTTAATCCTCCTGCTGCTTTGGTGTCTTATCGAGATCATGATATCCTGATGGATTGCGATTAAGCATAGTGCAATTGCCTCCACCACATTCACAGGCCACATTATGGAGATTATGCGAACCATTTTGAGTTGCATGAACTGTTATATTGCCTTCTCCGTTTAACGCAATGAAGGAGCCTGATTTATCTTTGATAACTATGCCTTGCTGCTCGTTGGTGCCTTCTCCAAGCAGGCAGATGTAATTACCTCTGGAATCCTCGATTAATATTGAGCCATCGTCTTCCAACTGTACCTTTTGCCCTTTCTTGTGTGAATATCTCACTCGATTGGGATGCTTAGGATGCTGTGAAGGATACCACTTGATTGAATTAGAATGATTCTCGATATCCTCAAGGTCAGTGCAGATTTCACAGTCTGGGTGGCTGTGCCCAAGAGGACAGTCAGAGACGAAGATGAATCCCCTATCTTTGCCAAAGAACTTCTGGCAAACTGGATGTTCTGGATTTAAGAATCTCTTTAAGTGCTTAATGCTATTGCCATTTCTGCATTTGATGGTATCATACTCTGCAGGAGGAGTTTGACAAAATTTGAAAACTATATCATCTACATGTTGCCTGCATATTGGTTTCTCTTCCTGATTCCAGAAGGGAGAAATGACATAGGCTTTTTCATTGGCCAAAAATAATACTTTTACTAGGTCTCCTACTCTTGGATTCCACGTAAAGCCAAACAGATGGCCTATGTGACTGAGAAGCACTGGAATCCTGTATCTAATGATTTCAGTGCATTGAGTAGGATTCTCAGAATCTCGAAGCTTAATAGTGACTGTATTCATCTTTTTGTCTTCTGGAGCCTGGTGGAGCTGGACATCTAGAACTTCACAGGTTTCCACACGCAATATTCGAGCCATGGTTTTGAAGGCTTCATTCCTTATCGATTCTTTTAAAGTGACCATAATAATTAACTCCCCAATGCTCTATCGATATCTCCAGGTTCTACAGCACTTGCATTCCATGACATGGCAGTCTTCCATCCATATGGTGGAGTTGTATCCTGCCCAAATCTTGCTATTTCCCAGGTGCTGGAATCTGCACTTGGATTAAATGTGTCAGGATTAACGAAAATCCAAGAATTGGGTGTCTCAGTCTGGTTCCTGGAGTTAAGCTCCTCATTCATCTGGTTATACAGCTCGCTCTTTCCAAAGTAGAAATTATATCCATCCTTAGTCCAGGCATATGGTGGCTGGCCGAAGGTTTTAACATTTGTCATTTTGGTTGATGTACTGCTGCTGCTTTGATCTTCTGAGTCAGATCCTCCTGACGTTGGAGGAGCACATGTCTCTAATTTCTGGCTCCAGCCTTTAGCTAAAATGTCCACTACAGCCCTTCGAACCAAACCCTTTGTTTGGGAGGTCTCAGATGAAGGTATGACTTTGCCACACTTCTCTCCTCTGACATACTGCAGTCCAGTTGCATACTTAACTCGATCAAGGGGCCTAACGATAGCGTTGATTAGCTCCAGATCCTGAGTTGCATTTTTATACTGAGCATAGTTGGCTACCATGTTCTTGGCAACCCTCTGGGCATCAGCAGTTGTTGTTATGTAAGGTAGGTAGAGAGGAGGTGCTACAACTTTTGCTTCACCTTCATCAGCAATAGTAGGGCTATCATAAGTGGCCATCACTGGAGCATGTCTATCTTGTTCAGCTGGATGAGTACCAGGCTCATTCTCTGAGGTACCTATAACTGTTTGAGAGTTTTTATAGCCTAGCTGCGTATAGCAAGCTACAGGGTTAATGTTGACAGGAGTAATATCGATAGTCTCAGATGAAACCTGTTTACCAGGTTCACTGAAATGAAAGAGTCCTTCCTCATCGAACCAATAGAAGCCACCGGAAGCCTCGCAGCATTGGTCAAGCAGGTCCAGGAAAGTTGTGTTCAGATCTCTAACTAATTGATCTTTCTTTATTTCACACTGCCAGATTTCAGCTACAATTACTTGCTCCCAGTCTGCAGCAATTTCGTTATACTTATTGATAATTAATTGGACATCTTCAGCTATAGTAGCACCAGCAGGAGCCTGAAAACCATCAGGAACGTTCTTACTTAAGCTTGTGATTCTACAGGTAGCAACTATTTCAATCTCTTTGGGACCGTCCTGAATTGAATAGACGCATCCTGTAAACATGACGTAGTTCTTTTTACTGCTACTCTTGGGGCAGCTTCTGACTTCGTTTTGAACTTCCATCCTGACAATATCGCCTCTGGAAATTTGACCAGTTAAACGACTGTAGGGATTTGCAAGCAGAATTGTTGCCCTGTCTGCATCCTGGTTCTCAAGATTGCGATCGCAATGGACTTTCATAAAATAATTTGAATACTCCACCCCATTGATCTTGGGTATTACTGGCATGAATCCACCTCAGATTCCACCATCGTGTGCTTCAAGGAAGGTCAATTGCCAATAGAAAACACTATCAGATTCCCCTCCTACCTGTTGAGCAGTCTTGTTTTTCAAGTACATGCACATGCTACCTGTGGGTATAGCAGCTTCAATATTATGAGGGCCAGGATAATTCCCGTCATCATCACCTAGATACCATAGAAAATCTTTTTCGAGAGCAGTAAAAGTGGTAAGAGATATGGTCAGCTGCCATAATTTAGGGCCCATCCACTGGCTGATATCTTTTTTATAGACGATTTCACTTTCTTCAATCTTGTAAGCCTTTGCCCAGTTCATTTGTTGGGGATTGACTCTAAAATCATGACCATCAATAGTAACTTTTACTCTACTGGGCTCCTTATCCTTATTTAATCCATAAAATAATCTATAAAATTCTTCGGCTGATATTCGCTCTCCACTAGGGCCAATAAATGATTCGAAGCCATGAGAAGTTTGTTCTGCAGGATCATTTGCAACGATACCACCGATTAGATCTACATTTATTTCAAGGACCATCAGTATCCCCTCTCTCGCATTTTGGAATACTTCTCAGTGGTTTCCTGCCGTCTCTTCCATCGCCTCTCCTCACAGGGTAGAGGGTTGGATCTTGAATTTTTCTTTGGCTGGCAGCTGAGTTCATTTCGAAGCTCATCAAGAGTACTATCAGTAACTCCAGCAGGGTCTTTTTTGTTAGGTTTTCGGCCAAGGTGACTCATTTCTTCCTGGCCTCCTGCTCCTCAAGCTGCTTGAGTTCAGCATCAATAACATGTTGAGGAGAACCAATTGATTTGTGCCAAGCAAGGAGCCTCTCCTTCTTGGAAACAGGAGCTGTCTGCCATGTGCCTGGACCCTTGGAACGATCGCCTTTCAAGGCTCTATCATACTCTTCCTGCTTTGCCTCCATCTCTGGAGTGGTTTTGTAAAAATTAGGTCCTTCCTTCTCAGGTTCTGGAGCCTTCTTTTTGATCTCAGGGATATCTCTGGGTTTTGGTGTCTTACCCGTCCTGGCATCAAACTCATCGAGGAGTCTCTCTACCTCTTGCTTTCGTTTCTGATGGCCATTGGGATCTCCTCCCATCTGAGATGTGCTAGGCAGGGGTGTTTGTCCAGCCATTACAGCCTCACCTCCTCAACTCCCTCTCTAAAACCTCCCTCTGATGGCCCAGGAGAAAGGACAAGCTTCTCCTTTTTCTGCCCAAGCCTACCCCATTCGAAGCTCCTGAAATACATATTTCGCATTGCTTTGAGCTCGTCAAATGGCAGCCCAAATCTTTTGGAGGCCTTCTCATAATCGCCTCTGCAGCAAAGAAGGCACATTAACGACAAATGCTCCCAGTGCCATACCTGTGGCTCGCCATCCTTGTCAGTGCCATAGAAAACCAGGCTGCCTAGATCAGCAACTGTGGCCTCTCCTTCGTCTATAGGCTCACCACAGAAAGCACACTTCAAACCTATCACAGAGTCCAGCTCATCAAGGTCTGGATTTCTATGATCTTGTCCAACAATTGCAAATGTATCAGGTGCTGGCTTTAGTCCATCTCTTTGTTTCAGCAATAAGAAATTGTACAGATCTGGATCTTCCTGTAATGCCCTCATCTCTGATTCAGGAATCATTTTACCATCAACTGAGAACATCTTCTCTGTATCGACTACCTCTGCTCTGAAACAAGGGCCACTTGGAACCCACTTTGGAGGCTCTGGCTGTTTCACTGGCTGGCCATTTCTTGCTTCTTGCATGACATCTTTGACTACCTTGGCGTGATCTTCTCCTTCCTCATCCAAGGCAGGGCCAAGAAGCTGATTCAGTGCCTCCTCACCCTCAGGATCATCGAATAAAATCTCATCATTTTCGTCTTGAACCATAATAATAACCTCTTAAGCAAGAACTCCTGTCAATTTTCCCAGCTCAAGCAGTCTCTGTGCTCTCTTCTGCAATGCGTCCAGGGGGACCTGCCATTCGTTTGCCAAGGCTCCTAAGTCGCCATTGCTTTCGAGAATGATTTTATTTAGGAAGCAAGAAGCATGGAGCTTTACTTTTTCGTCTACCATAACGTTAAGCTTTAGGTTCTCTCTGAAATCTTTCTCACAAATTTTGCAACGGCCTATTGCTTCCCTTGAGGTTAGGGGTCTAACGCTATGCTTTCTTACAGGACTGGCAACCTCAAAATCTTCTTGGATTTTACCCGTTGGAGTCTTTGAGACTTTGCCCCTCAAGGTCTCAACTCGATCAGATTGGACAGATTCCTGGCTTTTCAAAGATTTCCTGGCCTTTAAAGTTGGAGGAGCCTTAATCGGCTCTTGATCTGGAACTGCTCTGATCGGAGTCCTCTTTCCACATCGTGGACAGGTAACAGAGCAAGCCAAGCTTTCTGTTTCCCATGAATAGCTACATCTAATACACTTTACAAATATGCCCATTTATTTCAATCTCCTTTGCCGTTTATCTCTGTTATCATCGTCATCATCATTAGGCATAAAGTATTTAAAGTTTACTGGATGAAAAGAACGGCATAAAGCGTTAAAACAGTAAAATGGCTTCTAATAGCCATTATTCAGGTGATCGAATGGCAATAAAGTATACAGATCCTCAAAAAGGCGAAGTTCTAAAAAATGATGGTCATTATATAATTATCTCTGGTATAGTTGCTCAAGTTGGTCAAGGCATCAGTGCAAGTGATCTCAAGCAAACTGCAAGGTGGACATTTGGCTTACCCATCGAGCTCAATGGCCGAAAGGTAGGGCAGGTGGATAACTTCGATATGCAGGGTGACGATAAGCTGAGCATCCAGGGGACCCTCATCGGAGGCAAACTAACGCAGCAGGAGCTATTTCTATCTCCATGGGCATTCTGAGGCATTATCCTCGATGTGAAAACTCTTATATAATTCGTATAAATTCACATAGCCATATTCTACAAAAAGGAAAGCGGCAAGCAATATCAGATTTGGTAGCCCTGGCTTTGCTGATATTGGTTCATAGCCAAGACAATTTTATAAATATGTATCCGACCTACACCATCATGTCCTCTGGCTCAAGGAGATCTGCTAACAATTCGTCATCGCCTGCTTTGGGAATCATGCCAAAGCCAAATCTATTGAGAGCTTCATTCTTAGCATCCTCCAGCAGATCCTGTGGCAAGTTCTTAATGATCTGATCAGGGTCCAGACAGCCCTGCTCAATTACACCCTGACCTTTTATGAATACCTGGGCTGGCACTTTGGCACAAACCCCTCTGAGAAGAGCTTCTAGCTCAGTATCCCAGCCCTCACCTGTCTTAAGCCAGTGATAGAGCCTCTGGCCTGAAGGCCCTAGTTTCCTATTTTTAAGAACAATGATAAGCTGTGATCGATGATTATCCAACTCAACGGTGAAATCATCCTCACCATCGTCATCTTTAGGTTTAAGCATACAATTCTCTAGATTCCTCAGCCTGCTGCTTACGCTCAAGCTCACCCAACCTCCTTTCAATAGATGTAAGCTTCTCCAGCTCCCAGGATCGGCTCCAGGCGTTGCACAGTGTGGCGATCGCTCCTGCTTTATCGACGATCGTTTTATGACCATCTGAATCGATAATTCTCAAAGTTTTTTGGATGTATCGTCGGAGGTCTTCTGGTGTTTTAATTCTGACTTTCGAGGGCATAATTATAACCATCCTTCAAATATCCAAGGCAATTTTCTTACTTTTATAGATATCGTTTCTTGGGCCAGGGAGGGGATAGGGATATGGGGCAGGACGTGAGGCCGAACCATTTTTTAGAGAAGTAATAACCCTGGTAGTATCATCCTGTAATCATCCCTTGGTTTTAATAAATGGACATTTATGCTTTTGAATCGTGACTGGATCGCATGCAACCCATGTCCCCTCAAATTTCCTCCACCTTATGGGCTGATGGCAGTACTTGCATTTGCTCCTTTGACTCAGCCTGGGATTACCATGGTGCTCTCCATGGCAATCAGGGCAGTGTACCTCATACTCTTCATAATCAGTACCCCTTTTATGATGAACGTGAGGCAGATCTGTTGGATTGCCACAACGTTCACATAGACCTCCTGTCTTAGCACGCCATTTTGCGATAACACGCCTTCTTATTCGTTGCCACTCTGGGGATTTGTAGTCAAACTTCATTAGATTCAATCTTTAGGCTCTGGTAGTAATCGTTCAACAGTTTTGCATAGTGGCCACAACCCCTATTTCTTGGTTCGAAGGGAGGAATCAATCCTTTTTCATATGCTTCATGTTTTGCTATATAGTCAATTAGTTCGTGAGGTTTTCCATGCTCTTTTTGACTATGCTTTCTATTTTTGGGGCCATACTTACTCCTATGAAAAAGTTTGAATTCACCCCAGCCTGGCTTTATCCACCATTTTATGAATTTGCCTTCTAAAAATATGATGTAGGGGCCAGTCTTGCCAAGTTTTTGTTTACATATCAGACCAGGAATAATGTCCTCCTGATACTTTTTAAGTTCTCTCATTTTATTCACCATAGTTAAAATCCAGGCTTCATATTCTGCTTGACTTTCTTGTCAAACTTCTTGTAGCTCAAATAGCCTATGATGATGCCTACGATCCCCAAAGGAGGGAAGAGCAGCAAAAAGGGTAGGCTCAGGAGTATGAGCAATACTGCCAGAATCCTGAAGTTAGCCCAGGACTTGCCTGCAGGTGTTAAGTTCTGACTTTCCTGCTTGCCTCTTCTGTATCCATCCTTGAAATTTTCAAACATTTAATATCTCCTCCAATGATTAATTATTTGGCTTTATTTTCGAATTCAAATATTACGAATTATAAACAAATCTTTGCAGATATCCGAAGCATTGCCCATTTGAATTTTTCTCTTCATCTCCCTCAAATCATTAGGATAAATATCCAGATATCTTACCAATTTCTCCTTATGATCATCGGCTCCAATAGCCCAAGCTTTCTTAATAGCCTTTAAAAGAGCTTGTCTGTTATGGTAAAATTCTGGATGCCCTTCATCATCGAAATATGCTATAGCATCCTCTGTGCTGGCCACAGCTCTGCCCATTTTCAGCAAAATCTCATCAGAGAGATTTTCAATGACATACTCAAAGTCATCTCCACATTTCTCTCTAACAGTAGCCCTGATTATCTTTTGCCATTCAGCACTCTCAGTAGTCATTTAATCAATCTCCTTCAGAATAAACAGTCTATTCATTCCATGCACTTCTTCAAGAGCCAGATTCGCCTTTACCAGTCTCTCAAGATGAGATCTGGCAGATGCATAACTGATGCCAGTGCCTCTAGAGACCTCAGAGATACTGGCTTGGCTCCTCTGGCTCAAGAAACCGATGATATCAGAAGCTGCCTCTTTTGAGGCATTCGGAGGCATTATATCTAGTAATGCCTTTGGAAGTTCGTCTCTAGTAGTCATCACAGGCATTAAGTACAAGTATTCTATTTAAACCTTCCCTTATGGCGTTTATGCGATTCACATAAGCCCCATAGTGTCTATAGGATCTATAGGATCTATGGGAACTATGGCAGCTATGGGAGCTATGGCTGGAGAACGGGAAACATTGCCATTTCAATTCTAACCACTAAAGTGGTACACCCCTGGTACACCCACAAAATTGAGTTTTTTCTAAAAAACCAGCATCTAGAAAACTTGGTACACCTGGTACACCATTTTGGCCCGTACCTTATTATATACACTATATCTCTACTATATCTCTACTATTCTTTCTTCTTTTTTTCCTATTCTATACCTATTACTCTAGTTAGGAAAGAAAGGGTGTACCAGGTGTACCATTAAGCCCCAGCATTCTGGTTTTGGAGGGTGTACCATGGGTGTACCAGGGTGTACCAGATGAGAAAAAAAGACCGTGGCATCCCGATTAGATAGGGTGTACCAGAAAAGGATAAAAGAAAAATCAATAAGCCGGAACTCCATCCTCACAGCCTAGCGTTGAAAGGTCTGGTGTAATTGTGGCACCTAAATCCTTGAGCCTCTTGCCTTCATCGGAAAACTGCAATCCCTGGAAAGCCCATTTTTGTATTCCATTCACTCTGGGATGGGTAGTCTTGACAGGGTATCCTTGAGAAATTGCTCTGCAAAGCTCTTCTTTAGAGTGCATAGTCTCCACCTCGCCAGAATCCAGACACCATCCCCTGTACGCAAGCCATAGATCATCTTTTAAGATCTTCCCGTTGTTATCTCTCATCGTGGCCTGAGTCATAAAATCCAATATGGCTACTATTGGGCTGGATCTCACCTTATATTCTTCAGCCACATCCTCTACCTCCTTATCATAGCTGAATCTCTGGCTTGCCAAAAGTCTCTTCAGCCCTGATATAGCCAGATTCAGGAATCCACTCAGCTCCTCTGGCGTTGTGAGCTTCTGTAGAAGGAATGGATCAGCATTTTCACTTTCGAATCTATTAGGAAAATCTACCAGGATGATCCTGGAGAAAAATCCATAGCTCTCATCCATCGTCTTAGGCAGGGCATTGGCACTGTAAATATGCTTGGCAATGAGCCGAACTACTTCAGGATCGAAGTATTTCCTTTCAATGCTGGTAGGGTCTCCAGATGTAACTATCTTGAAGTCATCTGCCAAACTCATGGTTAGGTCAGGCAGATCAGTGTAGAAGTTGATCAGCTTACCTTTCAGCTCAGCCTTCTTGAATCTCCTGCCCAGGTGCTGCAGGGCTACGCTGCTACAGTTATCCAGGCTTACCAGGTTAACCAGGAGGTTAATCCATGTGCTCTTTCCGTTTCTGCCCTCGCCAAGCAGGACAAAGCCCTTATGTAATGGATAGTCTCTGAGCAGGCAGTATCCTGCCATCTCCTCCAGGAGAGGCAAATTCTTTTCTTCGACTATCTCTGACATGAACTTCTTAATCTTTAGGCAATCAGCTCCAGGAACATATTCTACAGGGATCTGGATTACCGTCAAGAACTCAGGGCTATGAGGCTCCAACTTGCCAGTATTCAGATTCAGAATGCCGTTTTGAACTGAGATTCTGTATGGGTCCGAGTCGAACTCAAGGAAGCTGCAGGAGGTAAGCCTCTTGATCTTGCCAAGGACTTCGATAACTGTATTGTTTGTGGTCTGCTGCCCTCCCAATTGCTCAATAAGCGTTGCCAGCTTCTTGTCACCGTTAGGCTTGTAAACACCATTGTCATAGATGTATATCTCACCACTCTCTGTGGTCTTGATATGCTCTGAGCCCATGATGATCTCAACGCAGTATCTGATAAGATCTCTCCTGTAATCAGAAATCGAATCTCCATGGGGACGTATGGGCACATCAAAGCCTAGCTCCTTTGCCTTTTCAATGACTTTGGCCCACTTCTCTGGATGGTCTCTTCTCCACCCCTTGTAGCAGTCATCACAGCTAAGGATGCCTTCCCTTATCCCCAGTAGCTCCCAAGGTCCTCCTCCACAATGACATCTGAAGCAAACCCAATTATTCTTTTTAATATTAATGGCAAAATTCCTACCACTATCTGATCCATGGATTGGATGTGCTCCCTGAATCTCACCAGTGCCATCAAGATCACTATGGATGACGTTATCAGGGATCATCACATCTTCGACATGGAGAGTATCAGCCCATCGCCTATAGCCTGCCTTCTTGGTGTCCTCCTGGGCAGGAGCTTCCTGGATTGGCTCAGGCTCAACCTTCTTTTTCTCAATCTTGGAGGTAGTTCTGAGGCCTTTTATTGCATCTTGTAATTGATCAAGGCTTATGGTGACTATAGGTAGATCCTTGATAATCTCATAAGCTCTGATTTCAGGACTATGATTTTTATCAAATTCTCGTATGCTATTAGGGCCTACTGCCTGTGCTGCCTTAGCTGCTATCAAATCAGCTACATGCACGTACTTCTCTTTACCAGTTTCATCTATGAAGGTCTTCTCAGGATCATAGAGGGGTCCTTTCTTCTCCACTCCAGGACAGATCATATAGACATGCTTGCCACATTTCCCTGGCGTCCTTACAGTAAATGTCTCCTCTGGCAGGAGGGCCATAACACCCAGTTCCTGGAGCCTGGCAAGATCGTCAGCATCGAAAATAACTAGATCTCCGAAGCCTCCTATAACTCCATAATTGCCACCAGCCTGAAGCCATGACTGCAAAGCAGGATCATTCCAAGTATAACCCTTTTTACTCCATTTTTTCTCAATTGGTTTTTTATCCCTTTTTGCTACTTTACAAAATCTGAAGGCTTCGTTCTGTAATTGGGGTGGAATGCTAACACAAAGTTTATCTTTAGATAATGATAATTCAGTCATGGTTAACTTCTCCTTTGCCAGCGCGCCCTGGCTGCTGGCATCTTATATTTTCATCCTCATCATGGCCTCCACCGTTTCTGATTCTTCTATACTGCCTCTCAGCACAAATAGGCTCCCTGCTTCCTATAAGTGCAAATCCTTTTATGCTTGTAGATATTATCGATCTCACAATCACCAATGTGTTTTGGTCCAGAAGCTTGCCCCAGCTTCTGACCATTAAATTTATTTTAATCTCTAAATTTTCATCTTTGCCAGGACTGCATCTGGATTCTACTCCAAGCCACTTGCATACATTTTAGCCAATGTGTTTGCAGAGGCTGACCCTCTCAGAATTGCTACATGAAGCTCATGAGCCAGCAGGTCTATAGTCTTAATTTCATATTCTGTCTCTGGCCTATGAAGTATGAAACAATTTCTGATTTGATCCTTCAAACCTTCATCAGTAACTAAGAGTTCTAGCTGTTCGTCTTTCATCTCAGCCAGCTTCTCTTTTAACATTTCACAGGCTTCCCAAAGATCATCAGACCAGTCATGCCAAACTTCCTCCTCAGGCTGTGGCCCAATATGTGCTTCTATGTATGCCTGTAGAGCCCCATCCATATCACCTGCTGTAGGATCTAAAAATTTATAAGCAACTTCAATTGATTCAATGATTTGCTGCTGTTTTGTCCAATTCTTCTTACAATTTTCCTTACACTTCATACAATCTTTCGTCTTCATCTTTACCATCCCCAAAAGCCGTCATATTTCTTTTAATCAGTTGTCCTCGTGAAAGAAGCGTAAGTCAGCACAAGCTGAGGATTCTCTTTAAACATTAACTGGCCTGCCCTCATTAAGGCACGGGCCATTGAAGCTTTCCCTAACTTCTGAGATTTAGCAAGCTCCTCAACTTTCCTATCTTCATCCAAAGGGACACTAATACCCAGGAATCCTCTTTTTGCCATGATATCTCCAGATATCCTGAGTGTATATAATGCTTTCTCTGGGACCATAAGCATAATAGCTGCTTTTATCCAGTAAAACTTTACATCAAAGAATACGCCTCCAAATCGATTATTTTCGAATTTTAACGGCCTATAGGCCATAGCGATAGAAGATAACTCGATTTGGACTTGTATTTTCATTGATGAAGTGGTTACCATAATCAGCATCAGTGGTAGCAGCATCATATAACGCATCCAGAAATAAGCTTAAATCAAAGGTTTAGTCGCGATCCAATAGCCAAAATCCAGGATTCAATCAATAAAACTGGCTATCTCTAAGCCGTTTTACGTAGAAAAGCTTATAAGTAGAGCAATAAACCTGTTGACATCCTTTGCCCGTCCATCAGGGGATGAGTCTTGCACTGTGAAGAAAAACGAGGTGACGCCTGGTGCCAGTGTGCGATCTGGCACCATTTTATCACCACATCAATTTCTATAAAATAGTGATGCCAGGCCTTTATAACGATCATAGCCATATTCTTTTGGATGGTGCCCCTTACCTTCCCCTCCAGCATCCAGAATCTTATTGGTTCTGACTTGGATTAGCCACCAGGCTTTGCTATGACACTTCAATGCATCCAAAAATTTAAGAGCCGTGGACTTATCCAGCTCTCTTTGACCAAACCATCGCTCATCATTTCTCAAGATAATGTCATATCCACAGGGTTTAGGGTCCACCGTCACTCTCCTTGGGCTGCAGTATCTGATTATGCCTTTAGCTTTTAGCCCTTTCGCTTAGCATGACTTAACTGTCTACCCATAATCTATTCTTACTGCCCACATCCCACCAATTTGACTCATCCTCGATTTCATAGACAGCCCTTGGATAAACAGCCACTAGATGCCAGTTGTCTTTACCATCGTGTGCCCAGCCGATCAGAACCGGATAATCCATGTTTTGGTGTGGTCCATGTATTGTCCATTCCTCTGAAAGATCCGGCTTTAAGCCACGTCTGGACAATGCAGCCTTTACCCTCGCCAGATATTGCTTCCCATCATTTTCTAAATCTATGAATCCCATTGTCTCACCTTTATTATTTGAGAAAGAACTGGGAGATGGAGAACCTCTCCACGAGACTGCGATTTAAGACAGTTGTAGGTACTGATCATATTTCTGTCTCTTCACTTTATCGCTCAAATGGGCATACCTCAAAGTAGTGTTTATATCTCGATGCCTCAGGATGCTCTGGATCGATCTCAATTCGCAGCCCCTTTCAACCATCAGGGTCGCTGGAGAATGCCTGCTGAAGCAATGTACTGCCCCTCGCCCTGTAACGCCTGCTGCCTCTTTGTAATAGAGAAACATTCTATGAATATGGCCAGGCGTCCATCTGTTACCATAATCGGTATAGAACAAGGGATCACGATTCTTGATAGTTAAGGCTGGCCTTCTCTCCAGATAACTATCTAATAGACTAGCCGTTTCCTTGTTGATGCAGGCAATGCCATCAGATCCATTCTTGGTTTCATTGAGCCGTAGGGTTAGGTTCCTTGAGTCATAGTCCTGGACATCGAGATTGCAGAGCTCGCCAGATCGGAGACAGCCATAGAACAAAACCTTGAGCATGCATAAATGTTTAAAATTGCTGCAGGCATTGAATATTTTCTGTATATCGGATTCTTCGAAGAAATACGGTAGCTTGTTGTTTGTCTTCAAGAATGGCAATTTTACTGGGTCCCTGATCATTTCCTGGTATTTGGTAATAGCTGCAGCATAGTTATTCCTGGCACTTTTTGATAGCTCCTTTTGAGCCAGGGACATACAGAAATCAGTTGCCTCATCAGGTGTAGGCTTATCACAGCACACTTCTTCGAGGTAGCCTCTGATCAATACCCTATAGAGTTTAACGGTATTCTCCTTGAGCCCAATGCCTCTGAGATATCGCACATAGCCTTCAACGTATGCACTTGCATCAAAGTCGCTTGATACCTTCCTGCCAGTAGTAATTGCTTTTTCGCTCTTTTTTGTTGGCTTCCTCCAGTCAATAGATAATTTCTTGTTCACCCCATCACTCCTGCAGAACCTCTATGACCCTCTTTATTGGCGCTATCCTGGCAAGGCGCTGGGCGGATATTCTTCTATTATTCCAGGTTTTGCCAGCTCCAGGGCAGTGTTGAATGATCCTACCCTGTTCCAAACAAACTGTAAAATTTCCTCCCTCGACCAGTACAGTATCCTTCCTGTTCTGTCCAATGGCCGTGTATAAGGCCATAATCTCCTCTATTTGATTCTTCATTTTTCTCCCTCGATTCAGTATTAGAGGCCTCCAAGTTCTGGATCTCCAAGAGCCGTATTTAAGCGTTTCCTACACTATGGTATAATGCCTATAGGCAAACTTTACAAAACATTGCAATTATAGGGATTATTGTACCTATCGTCCTCAATGGGACCTATGGCTAGTCCATCTCCTGTTTTTTATTAACAATTGTTACCCTGGATGGTTTCCAGCCAAGCGCTAACTTATCCAGGATATGGGCTATAACCCATCTCTTAGATGCGCGATATGGACTGACCATCAAATCCTCGAATGGCTATAACTTCAGAAATTGCTCATACATCTCACGCTTAGTCTTGTCTGAGACATGGGCATACCTTAGCGTAGTTCGAATGTCTTTATGTCTCAGCACTTCCTGAACTATCCTAATATCACAGCCATTGGCTATCATAAGGGTGGCTGGGGTATGCCGTCCAAAAACGTGAACTCCTCCATGCTTGGTTATCCCAGCCCTTTTCTTGTAGGTGCTGAAGATGTGGAAAAGATCCTCTCTCCTCCACCTCTGCCCAAAGTCGGTATAGAACAAGGGCTGCGTGTTCTGAATTAGAAGGGCTGGCCTAACTCGAAGGTATTCTTTAAGGGTATTGGCACAAGTATTGTTTATGTAGGCAATGCCATCCCTGCCTCCCTTGCCCTCTCGAATCCGAATAGTAAGATCCTTCAAATTCAAATCTTCATCATCGATATTACATAATTCAGTAGCACGGAGGCAGCCAAAGAATAATGTCTGGAATATTGCGAGGTGCTTTAAATTATAAATCACAGAGAATATTTTATCTACATCCTCATTTGTGAAATAGAATGGTATCTGGTTGTTTGGCTCAATTCTTGTAAACTTCACATCCTCGCCAAGCATCTTATGATAGGCTTTCATAGCATATCCGTACTGGTTAAGAGTGCTCCTGCTCAGCTTCCAGGTATGCAAGGATTCTCTAAACCTGGTATAATCGTCAGCTGAGGGATGATCAGTTTGTGCAAATTTTAGATATCTCTTTGTATTCCCCACATATCCATCAATAGTTCCATCCCTGAATCCTCTCTCTTTTAAATATAATCTAAACTTATCTATTCCTCGATCGAAGTTATCTTTTGATGGAGTGGTCAAGCTCCAATCGATTTTGATCCTAGTTCCCCTCATGTGCCCACCCTATGCGCGATCAATGGAGGGGTACAATCCTGCGATGATACTTAGAAGCCTAAAGAGTCAAACGATAGCATCGGACGCTAAAACCAATCGCTTTACACAGCCTGAAAGTTCCAAAAGACTGGGGGTCTTGTGACCGGCGTTCAAATCGCCGTGGCCCCACCATATATCGATTTTTCGTTGGAACCTCGTATAATGTAACAAGATTCCGTCTGTTCTCCAGGAAACAATAGATGAAGTACAACTGGAATATCACCAAACAGACAAGTTTTGATCAAGCTCTGAGGCGGTATCGGCTCTACTTACATGAGCATGGGATAAGGGACAGCACTATAGCAATCAGAGATGGATAATTCAAATAACTTGATCAGAGATAGCCATTTAGATGCGGAGATTTTA
>JBHGAU010000021.1:0-37224 GCA_041946675.1 Methanotrichaceae archaeon
GCCTCGCTCCCATGAAATCTCGTTAACATGTAGTCATCTATGAAAATATTTTTTATTGATACTGCCTAGGCACACTTGTATATGCTACCACCCTAGAGCAGAACGTTGATCCCCGTGATTAAATAATAGTACCAGTTATCGCTTTTTCGTAGGTTGAGTTTCTTGAAGAAGACTCAATTTTATATAAATGCTGAAGGTCAAACTGGCGAAGGCGCACCCCGCTGCAAGCTGCGGGGCATGCAAGGCGCTGTTTAAGTCTCAATCTAGCAAATTTATCTGTTTATAGGCTTCCTTCTCTTCAGGTGTTCCCTGCGTTTCAACATAACATATAGACGCAATGGCTTGCCTTTTTTACTTCAATCATCTATGCACTAAATATGCAATCTACCTTATGTCGGTATCCGCTCATCCCAGCCGCAGCAAGCTGCAGGGTATTCGTTAAAAAGAAAAATAAAATTATTCCTTTATTGTTCCACGCATCGGCTCTCCTTGGATTCAAATCAATAGCTTTATTTATTACATCAAGTGCTTCATCAAGCTTGTTTTTCCCATGAAGTGAGTCTGCAAAGTTAATCCAAACTCTAACATCATTCGAATCTATATCGAATGCTCTTTTATAGGATCGCCCAGCGTCATTAAATTTGTTTTGACCATATTGATCGATACCTCTTGCTATCCAATAATCTGCTTGAATAACACCAAGTTGCTTTTCAGCGTTATTGAGCTGTTTTGTAGTGGATATTAAGCTATAAAGTCCAATAAAAATACCAAGAAGACCAGGAAGCATTCCCAGATTTGCCGATTTATCAATTTGGTCACGCCATTCATAGACTGTATATATAAAACAAAGAAATATAAAAAGAAAGAAAATAGAAAGGATACAAGAATCAATTACAATATTAACGAATTCTCTCGGATTGACTTTATCTCTCGTTAAGCAATGCCAATTCTTCATCATTTTCTTTGTAGTTCACGGCTTATTTATAGAGTTGGCGAAACAAGAACGCTATATAATTCTACTAAATCTATAGCCATTTCTCATATAACGCTAATACTTATTACCGTTATGCAAACAACTGTTATGTATTAAACGCGGGGAAAGGATCTCTTCTCTTTATTCCAAGAATCTGAATTTTATCTGCGAGATCTTCCAAATAGATTGCTAGGTCTTTTTTTGTTTTAATGGATTGAGGTATTTCTGTTTCCTGATATATATCGGATTGGCGCACCCATTGATTAGTAAGAGGACGACGAGATACAAGGATAATATAATCTCCATCTCTTATAATGCCTTTGAATATTCTTTCGGTCGAGTCAGTCTCAATGCATAATGAGATGTTTCCAATCTCTCTTTTATGAACATGCCGCCCATCTTTTGCAAAATCAGCAGACCATCCGTCCAAGTTTGCCATAGGCATCGGTGGAGAAAAATCTTGGAGATATCGCAAATCATCATTTTTTAACTCGTTAAGAGCATAATTCACAGCTTGCGATTTGCTGGCGAAACGCATAGCTTTAATGTTGTCATCTACCCAATCCAACAAGTTTGCATCTATACTGAGGGTGACATTCTTTTTTTCATCTTGCATATAAAGCAGTGTAATTCACTGATATAAATATTTACTGATTGATCTCCCCATAAAACCCAATAAAGCTTGAAACTTCTGATTATAACGGAAATCAGAAATTATAGTATAATAAGACATGCAATCAATCAACCTGCCTAACACTCCTCATGTGAGCCGTCCCGGAGGGCGTTAGCCCGCCGCGGCGATTGAGAGACGCCCCGTAACAGCTAGCGCGGGAGCGAAGCGACTCGCGGGCACTCCGGAATTAGAGCGGTGTAAAGTCAACTTAGACATGGCTTATGGTCAGATGTTAAAGTTTGATCCTGGAGAAGTACAAGCTTTTTACGGTCTGAGCTTTTCAGGTTGTCTATTCTTCCACGTTGATGAATATATACACCATGAGAGTGGCTTACATGCACCCAAGGATGACGATTCTTCAAGAAACGAGTTATATACCAAATTGAGTTGATTTTATCCCGCTTCTTCGCGCCCTTCGCGGCTTCGCGTGAAACCCTCATGCCCAATTGGGCACCCATGATTATGAAAAATGTGCAGTGTGGAATCCATTTTCGTATCAAAATGAGAAAGCTCACGCGAAGGCGCGAAGCCACGAATGACGTGATGGAGGAGACTGGATTCATCAACTCAATAGAGGTGCACTACCCAAAATCGTTAATCCAGTAAATTTATTAATCTTTAAGCTTATATAAATATAAAATCAAAATAAGTAAGAGGTAATTTATGAAAAAAGCAACTCTCAATCAACAAAAGCCCAGCCTGCGCACAGACAAGGCGGACTTGGAAAACGCCGTGCTCGCGCGCCTCTCACGAGTGCAGAGCGCGCATTGGCAGTCTTGTTTGGGTTTGGCATCATTTTGGGCTTTCTATTGACTCCGCTCGGAGCTGAGACTCGTATGCATAAACTACGGACCCCGGCGTTCGCAGGATTCTTCATAACCGGGGGGGGTGTTGATTCCGCTTGCCGGGCTGGTTTCGCCATTGCTGCGAAGATCGAGAGTTGCCGGCATCTTGGCGGTAATCGACGCGGCGCTCCTTTTCCTCACCACGCCCGCCGACCAGGCAGTGTTCTTCTTCACGGCCCCTCCTCCGCCTGCCTTTACTGCCGGTGAGTACGTTCTGATCTTCGTGGGCATCAGATACATGCTTTACGGACCGCAAGTCTATGCCAAGACCCGTTCACATGCCTGTGAAAAACAAAAGCGAGAAGAGAGTTAATGCTATACGGATGCCTTCTCTATAAGACTATTCAATATTTCGAGATGCTTCTCTGGACTCGAACTCTGTTCTATCACCCATGCCCTCAGCTTTTTTATAGGTTTACCGCTATCAATGATCTCTGCCGCCTTCTCCATGCCTTCCCTTATATCAGAGGCATGCCCGGTAATATATAATATAGGGGCAGCATTCAGGCAAACAATTTCTCTTCTGGGGCCCTTATCATCGCCCGAAAGAACCCGCAAAAATCTTATGGCCTCTTTGGGTCGGTCCTGATCATGCAGAATAGCTGATTCGTCGCTGTTCTTTATGCCCAGCTCTTTTGCGAGTATGCTGTATTCATTTATCTCTCCGTCTTCCAGCTCAGCGATATTGGTTGCTCCTAGAGTTGACATCTCATCCATGCCCCTGCATCCGTCGGCGCTTCTGCCGTGAATGATAAAAGCCCTTTTGTAGCCGATCTCTCGCATCGCCTCAGCTATCGGCAGGATCATCTCTTTTGAATATACCCCTCTGACACCGTAAGCTGGAAGAGCCGGATTCGCCAGAGATGCAGCAATGTTGAGAATAGTGCCGAACCTTATTTGAGATAGTATTCTATAAAGGGCTTGAGGATGTATTTTTCCGCTCATGCCGTTGAAGATGCCGATCCCGGCATTTTCGATGCTTCTCTTGACCAGGTTTGCATCGCATTCAACATCGACGCCCAGAGATTCGAGAATGTCCACTGTTCCGCACTTGGAGGTAATTGCCCTTGCTCCATGTCTCGCTATATTTACACCGTCTGCCGCGGCCACAATTGATGCCGCAGTGCTGATGTTGAAGGTTTTTATCTCATCCATGCCGGTTCCGCAGTTATCGACCAGAGGGCCACTGATATCCGGATGAACTTTTACCGTGTCTATCTCGTAGATCGACTCCCAGATTCCTGCAATCTCCTCTGGTGTAGCGCCTTTTGCAGTTATTGCAGCCAGGAAGGCGCCCTGCTGAAGGTCGGGCTGCTCGTTTCTCAGGATCTGTGCAAACGTACTTTTAGCCTCTGATCTGGAAAGGTTCCGGCCCTTTATCAGGGCATCAACCTTGCTCCCGAAATGCCTTAATTTTTCTTCCAATCTTGAACACCTCACCTAACAATAACCGGCTTTAACCCTCTTCTTTCAGAAGAATGGCTCAATGCATCCTGAATTCTATCCAGCGATGTCCTCTTGGTAATGATCCAATCCGCCTTTGCTCTTCCAGAGGCAAGAAGCTCCACAGCCATCCTGTTCTGTCGGCTGGAGCATCCGTAAGCTCCGACCATCGTCAGCTCCCGATAGTGCATTGATCTGAGGTCAATAGTCTCCTCGCTGAATTCGGGTCTGGGCCCTGAGAAGATGCATAGCCGTCCTCCTGGGGCAAGCAGCTTTAAGAGAAAATTATCTACCTTGACCTCAGGTGTGGCAATCAGAATCACATCTACGCCCAGCCCATCAGTCTCTACGGCGATTGCCTGCTCCAGCGGCTCAGACGCGTCCCATACAGCACAACCTGTATGGCTCTTGATTCTCTGGATTCTGCCCTCCAGTTTCTCCACTACTATTATCGTCTCTGCACCGCGTAGCTCTGCAAGAATAGCATGGAGACATCCTATAGGTCCGCCGCCGATTATGAGAACGGTATCGCCTTCGGAGACCCTTGTCAGCTCCTGCCCGTTTATGCAGCAGGCAAGAGGCTCCGCAAGTGCGATAATACCTGAATCTGAATGCTTCTTGACTGGACTTAATCCCCGAAAGACGCTCTCCTTCGGCAAAGCGATCAGCTCCGCAAAGCCGCCGTCCCGGCTGAAACCGAGGATTTTCATCCTCTCACATTCGTTATCCCTGCCTCTCTGGCATGGTCTGCAGCTACCGCAGGCTATGCCCGGCCATACCTGGACAAGATCGCCTTCAGTGATCCTGCATTCCTGATCGATATCGAGAACCGTTCCAACTATCTCATGGCCCGGGATGCGAGGATAAACCAGATCCCTGTGGCCTCTCTGGAGCATCTTGATGTCTGTCCCACATACTGAACAGGCCTCAACTCTCACAAGCGCTCCATCCCTCGGGCACTTGGGATCTGGAAGGCTGTCCAGCTCAAGAACGCCTGGCGCCTTCAGAACGGCAGCTTTCATGATTTGCTAAAAAATTATTGAGGCTTACTTCTTCGGCAGCTCGACCGTCATAAGCACGCGGTCCGTCTCCTCGACTAGGTTTCGCTGGCTCACGCCGTAAATGCCTGCAAGCAGAGCAGCGCCACCCATTCCCACGCCTTCTTTCACATAACCCTTGGCATAGATCTGCACCGGCGGAATCTTGGACATCTCAAGGCCGGGATCTGAGTAGTAATACGGCCGGCCGGTCGATTCCACAATCTCTTTGAAGCTGGCGCTCTTATCCTCCACGATATACTTGGTTGTGGCAATGGAGATATCCCCTTCAATTTGCATTGCCTTCCCCATAGCAAGCACAGCGGCCATTTGAGTTCCTCCTGCCAGAACAACTTTAGTATCTTTTAGTCCGCGCGTTAGACCAAGGGCAGCAGGCATCATGGGATCGCCGAGCTCTGCAATGGCTAAAAGAGGTTTGCCCTTAAGGCTGCCTTCAGCAATCCCTGCGCGCTTCATGGCCTCCTCTACCACCATCGCCTTCAGGTCCGTAGGGTTATCGCAGAAGCTGCTGCTTACATTCCCGCTGTAGCCCAGGGCTCTGAGAACAGCCATAGCCGTCGTGGTGCCTCCAGCGATTGACTCGCCTATGAATACGCAATCCGAAAGGCGTGCCAGCTTCTTTCCCAGAAGTATTGCATTTTCATAGAGCGCCAAAGCATCCGGAACAGCTGGCTGCTTGCGTATATCGTTTCCTCCTGCGCCGCCCAGTTCCACGTATGGAATTGCAGGCTTCTTTCTGAGGCCTGAGGCTACAAACATCGACTGTATACCTGTTAAGTTGAGAGCGGCCTTTGTCACAATGGCAGGCGTCGGCGATCCGCCAGGTGCCTCCGGCAGCTCAGGCATTGTTATAATCCTGTTCGTCTCAACAAGCTCGGCATCGGCTCCAGGAGTGTAATCGGTCAACTCAGGCGAGGTTCCGGCTGCGCTTATGCCAGGTATCTTGCCGGTGTCTGTGTTGGAAATGATGCAAAGGAAGAGCGGTCTTTCAGGCTTAAACTCGAAATTGGGGTATATCCAGTTTGGCATGGCTTATGCCCTGGAGTCTCGGGTATATTAAATCAACGCTACATTATTTAATTCAAGTTTATTTGAGTAACGATAAAGTAACTTTTCACGGTTATGAGTATATCTCTAAATTTATCTCCTCAGCCTTTATACCTCAATTCCTTGGTCTTGGCGAAGGCTATATTGGCTATATTGGCTTTGCCAGTTTGTCCGAGCGCCCGGAGATCTGCCACTTTGTTAGCATACGCTTCTGCAGCAGGAAGATCAGAACCGGTTTCAATAAATGGCTTACTCAAACAGCATAACCTCCACCGTCTCCCCTGCCTCAATGCCCTCGCGCTCCTCAGGCACGGTCACAAAACCATCAGCTTTGGCCACTGAGCTCAGAATTCCTGCGCCTGTAGACATGATAGGCACTGCCTCATTATCGACAAGGGCAACTCTCACAATGCTCAGGTATCCAACCTTTGATGCAATTTTCCGTGAAAGCCGGGCACATATTTTGGGTTGTAAATCATTTAGACGCGCAAGCCTCTTCAAGGCCGGCCGGATAAACAAATATAAGGCAGACAAAGCCGCCACAGGATATCCCGGCAGGCATACAACAGGCTTATCCCCGACAATACCAAGCGCTGTGGGTTTTCCCGGCTGGATCCTTATGCCGTGAACAAGCAGCTCTCCCAGGTCATCAACAACTTTGGGCGCATAATCCTTCTCGCCGACGGAAGTCCCGCCTATTATTATTGCCATATCCATTTCAGAACTGGAAACAACTGCAGAGCGGATGAGTTCAGGATTATCGGGCACAATTTCATGAAGCGCGGGTATTCCGCCCCATTTCTCGATGTATTGCTTTGCCATCAGGCCGTTGATCTCATATGCCTCGCCAGGGCAAAGCCGCCGAGAGCCGATTGCCACAAGTTCTCCGCCTGTGGGAATTATCGCGACCTTGGGGCGCGCATAAACGCTTACGCTTTCCACGCCCAAAGCAGACAGAAACGCAATATCCGGCGGTCTGAGCTTATGTTCTTCTAATAAAGCTGTATCTCCCTTCCGGATATCCTCACCGACTCTGGATACATTCCTGTAAGGATATACCTCCGCCTTTACCTCCAATATATTTCCTCTTAAGCTCGAATCTTCCAGCATGACTACGGCATCGAATCCTTCTGGAACCGCCATGCCTGTCCTGATCGAGAGGAAACTGTCAAGATAAGTCGGATTCAAAGAGCTTGCACTTCGCGTATCGCCTGATCTGACGGCAAAGCCGTCCATTGCCGCTCTGTTGAACTCGGGCAGATCAGCCGTCGAAGCCACATCTTTCGCGAGCACTCTACCTGTAGACTCGGCCAATGCCATAGATTCAATACGGTTAACAGGCCCGCATCTCTCCATAAGGAGCTTTAGCGCCTCATCCGCACCTACAAGGCGCTTGAACATGTTCGGCAAAATTGCACCTGCAGATATATTTTGTATATATACTATATTCCTTGTGATAGCTTGATATATTGTAGTAGCGGGATGGTGAGGCAGATAACAGATCTTAACTACTATTTGGGTGGGCGATTGAATGGATGCAGTTGTTTGGCTTGAAGAAGTAGGCAAGGAGGATCTCTCCACAGTCGGCGGCAAGGGCGCAAGCCTTGGCGAGATGATAAATATCGGCGTGCCTGTTCCTGGCGGATTTGCAGTGACGGCACAGGCATTCAGAGATTTCATCAACAGATCAGGCATAGCACGAAAGCTGTTTGATGCCCTGAAAGTTGATGTCAATGACCAGTCCCAGCTCCTCAAAGCTGAGGAGAACGCGAAGCGCCTGATCATGGATGCAAAGGTGCCTGAAGACATTGAGAGGGCCATCAAATCTCGCTACGAGGAGCTCTGCAGACGTGAGGGCAAAGAAGTCTTTGTTGCCGTGAGATCGAGCGCAACGGCCGAAGATCTGCCTGACGCGAGCTTTGCAGGCCAGCAAGAGACTTATCTGAACATGCGCGGCGCCGATGAGGTCTTCGATGCAGTCCGGAAATGCTGGGCATCCCTCTATGGCGCACGTGCCATATTCTACAGGGTTGAGAAGGGCTTCGAACATGAAAAGGTGAACCTTTCAGCCATAATCCAGAAGATGGTAGACTCAGAGAAATCGGGAGTGATGTTCAGCTCTCAGCCCAGCACAGGCGAGCCATTGGTTGTAATAGAAGGCGCATGGGGATTGGGCGAGGCTGTAGTCAGCGGAAGCGTTTCGCCTGATAATTATATAGCAGACAGGGCGACCAAGAAGATCCTGAGCACCTATATCGCCACAAAGGAGATCATGATAATTCGCGATCCCAAGACTAATAAGACGGTGACACTACCGGTGCCTCCCGATAAGAAGAATGCACGAGTTTTAACGGATGACGAAGTGGTCCAGCTCGCAAAATATGCCGAAATCCTGGAGAAGCACTATGGAATACCCCAGGATATCGAGTGGGGCGTTGAAAAGGGCAAGATCTACATCCTTCAGTCGAGACCAATTACAACTATCGCCAAATCCGAGAAAGGGGCTGAGCAAGCAGGGACTGGCAAAGTGATCGTAACAGGCCTTGGAGCCTCGCCTGGCGTGGCTACGGGCGTCACCAGACTTGTCACCAGTGCACGAGATCTTGACAGAGTCAAGCAGGGCGATATCATGGTTACAAAGATGACCATGCCTGATATGGTTCCAGGGATGAGGCGTGCAGGTGCTATTATCACCGATGAAGGCGGTATGGCATGCCATGCAGCCATAGTGAGCCGTGAGCTCGGATGTCCTGCAGTCGTCGGCACCAAGAAGGCCACACAAGTGCTGAAAGAGGGGATGACTGTTACAGTTGACGGCAGCAAAGGCCAGGTTTATGAGGGAAGTGTTAAGATGGAGGCAAAGCCTGCGGCAGTTGCAGGAGCTACAACTGCTACCATTATGCCTTCCAAGCCGATTACTGCAACAGAGGTCAAGGTGAACATCAGCGAACCGACACGTGCGCAGGCTGCGGCTGCAACATTGGCTGATGGTGTCGGGCTTCTGAGGATCGAACATATGATCCTCGGCCTCGGAAAGACGCCGAACTGGTATATCAAGAACAACAAGACTGATGAGTATATCGATGAACTGGTTAAGGGCGTAAAAACCGTTGCAGATGCTTTCTATCCAAAGCCTGTATGGGTACGCACACTCGATGCGCCAACTGACGAGTTCAGGGCAATGGAGGGCGGCGAGGGCGAGCCGATTGAACATAACCCAATGCTCGGCTGGCGCGGAATCAGACGCGATCTGACTGAGACAGAGCACTTCAGATTAGAAGTCAGGGCTTTCAAGAAGCTGCATGAGATGGGCCTGACCAATGTCGGCATAATGCTGCCGATGGTCCAGCATGTAAGCGAGCTTAGAAGGGCAAAGGCTATCATGATCGATGAATGCCTTGATATTGAGAAGATCGATGTTGGAATAATGGTCGAGACTCCCGGAGCTGCACTTACAATTGAAGACTTCATCGATGAAGGGCTCGATTTCATATCCTTCGGAACGAACGATCTGACTCAGTATACACTTGCAGTGGACAGGAACAACGAAAATGTGGCAGGGCTTTATACTGAACTTCATCCAGCGATACTCAAACAGATTGAATACGTTGTCGAGCGCTGTAATGAGGCCGGAATCAAGACTTCGATCTGCGGTCAGGCAGGCTCCAACCCCGAGATGGCAAAACGTCTGGTGCAAATAGGCATAACAAGCATCTCTGCAAACATCGATGCAGTCGCGACTGTAAGAGAGACGGTTGCCAGAGCTGAGAAGATAATAATGCTGAAGGCTCTGCGGGAGCGGCTTAAGTGATAGAAGAGGGTTTAACGGAAGACGAGGTATTGAGGCTCCTCAAGGATATGAGAGAACGCGATCACACTTACGATCGCTTCTTCTCCACAATGTGTACCCAGCCGCACCCAATAGCTGTAATGGCTCATGATATGTTTTTGGAGACGAACCTGGGGGATCCAGGTCTGTTTCCAGGAATCGCCGAGATCGAGCGCGAAGCCGTAAGGATGATGGGGGAACTTCTGGGCTGTCCTGAGGCTTATGGATATATCTCTACAGGCGGCACTGAGTCGAATATCCAGGCAATACATGCTGCCAGGAACGAGTCTGGAATTATAGAAGGCAATATTGTGGTTCCTGCCTCAGCCCACTTCTCCTTTGATAAGATCGGCGACCTTCTATGCCTGGAGGTACGGAAAGCTGAACTGGATGAACGCTTGAGGATTGATATCTCATCAGTGGAAGACCTTATAGATAAAAAAACGGTCGCTCTTGTGGGCATCGCAGGAACAACGGAATTTGGACAGGTCGATCCAATAGATGCTCTGGCTGAAATAGCGCGTGAAAATGGAATCCATCTACATGTAGACGCAGCATTTGGAGGCTTCGTACTGCCCTTTTTGGAAGGCGACTTCAGTTGGGATTTCAGAGTTGAGGGCGTGTCATCGATCACCATTGACCCTCATAAGATGGGCTTAAGCACTATTCCTGCCGGCGGCCTGCTCTTCAGGGAATCCGGTGATTTAGAGGTGCTGGAGACTGAGACATATTACCTAACAAAGGCGAGACAAGCTTCCCTAACAGGCACCAGAAGCGGTGCAGCAGCAGCAGCTACCTATGCAGTCATGATGCACCTAGGGAAGAAGGGCTTTAAAGAGCTCGTCAATTACTGCATGGATCTGACAAGGTATATCGTTTCAGGCGCGCATGATATCGGCGTTGAGCCGGTAATTGAGCCTGTCATGAATGTTGTAGCCCTGAAGGTCCCGGAACCGGCAAAGGTCAGACAGGATCTTATGGACTTTGGATGGCACGTATCCATGACCCGTGAACCCCATAGGGCTTTGAGGCTCATCCTCATGAGTCATATCACTCGCAAGAGCATCGACCTTTTCCTCAAAGATCTTGATGATGTTCTGAGATCTTATAGATAAAAATGGGGCCGAGGAGGGCCCTTTTTATCGAGTTTGGTTCAATTACTCAATGATTCCTGTCTGCTTTAAAACATAGACTGCTCTCCTGGAATCATCCGAGTTATCAATATTTGTGTGGTATCCATCCCTTATCCTGGCCTCAATTGTGTATATGCCTGCCTTTGTCTGTCCGGTGTTCCAGAGCCACGAATTGCTCGTTGTCCAGCCAGTTACAGCCACCCACTGATCCTCAGTTGACGGACCCTTGAGCCAGTACTGATAAAGGATTGTATCATCATCGGGATCTGAGGCAGCAGCCGTCCATGTAACCTTGACGCCCTTATCCTGAGGGCTCTGCCTATCCGATTTTAAGCTCAGAATAGATGGCTTGCGATTTAACTTGCTGCCGCCTTGTGCGCCGACAAGACTATCTATGACATACTCGGCGCTGATATGGCTATCGGATCCCCAGGGTCCGGAATGGTGACTATCTCTTATTCGCAAATCCACGATATTATTGCCGACATCGACAGGGCTTGTAGTCCAATTCCATATATTGCTCTCACCCCAATCGGTCATGGGCTTCCACTTATTCCCTGTAGATGGCCCGTTCAGCCAGAACTGATACAGCATATTATCGCTATCGGGATCATATGCCACTCCGGTCCATGCTATTGTCGTGCCTGTCGGCTGCGGCCCCTCGATATCAGGTGTCAGGCTTTTTGCCGAAGGCGGCTGGTTGACAGCGCCTGTGTTTGAAATTGATGTGATCGGTACATTGTTTCTTCCATTTTCTGCGAGCTGAAGATCTTCAGTTGTCAGAGCATGTCCTGTATAGAGAAGTGTTATAGCTATCACTATAAACATGGAATACTTTCTATTCATTTTACCCCCTCAATCCCTTTGCAACCTTAGCCCCTTTGAGCTATCCCCCGCTCAGGTGCTCCTACTGTTCGACTGTGCATATCATCTCTGCTGTCGCTAAAAAAATCCAAGTTAGCAGTATCTTAGGGGTTGTATTATTAGGACAAATAATTATCGGTAGTTACGATTGATTGCTCAAATCTCAATAAAACAAAGATTAACATTCTGGTTACAAGAACCAGCGGCCTCATTTATTGATTACATTGTCAAGCGATTTTCAAGCTTTATGGCCTATTGCAAAGCGACGCATAACCTTATCGATCTTGATCTTGATCTGATCACCGACCTTGGCATCAGGCACAAATATAACAAATCCCTCGATTCTGGCAATGCCATCGCCTTCACGCGCTATATCCTCAATCTTAACATCGTACTCTTTTCCAACCTCTACTGGAGCGGCTGGAGCGGATCGGCCAATTGACGATCCTTCTTCACGTCTGAACAATTCTTCACCATCCTTCGCGAAAACCATAAAACAGTTTTACGCTTAAAAGAAAGCTCCCATTCGACTATTAAATCCTTTTGCTTCAAGATGGTCAGAAAGCCGAATAGATAAACCTGCTGCTGGTACTGGGCGAGAACCAAGCAATGATCAATATTACAATTATTAGAAAAAGTGTCCAGTATCTCAGCTTCAGAGAACTTATAAAAGTTACCCAATCGACTTTGCAAAAACGATCTCTGTAAAATGCAAGCAGTAAAATGTAAAGGGATAATGCCACAATGTATATCTTCATCTCATTTAAAAACCCATAAACGAGACTAAGATAGGTGATTCTGGAAAAGAAATCAGGAAAGATAAACTTGTTCATGCAATAAATCATATTGTCAAGGCTATCTGCTCTGAAAATAAGCCATCCGAAGAAGATAAAATATTGAGTTATTAATATTCGAGGAGCTTTCAGCAGAGGGTTCTTTAGTGTATTGCCCAGCCTGCCTCTGATGAGCAATCCCTCGCTGAGCAACCTTTGAATGCTAAGAAGGCTGCCGTGATATGCTCCCCAGATGATGAAGTTCCAGGCGGCTCCATGCCAGAAGCCGCATAAGGTCATGGTAATCATCAGATTAAGATATGTCCTCAGCTCCCCTTTTCTGTTACCTCCCAATGGAATATATAGATAATCTCTAAGAAAGCTGGACAGCGATATATGCCAGCGGGTCCAGAAATCGCTCGGATCGGTTGCAAGATAGGGATTATTGAAATTGGGAGGAAAAACAAATCCCAAGATTCTCGCAATTCCGATCGCAATGTCGCTGTAGCCCGAGAAATCACAGTAGAGCTGGATGCCAAAGGCTATTGTCGCAAGAATAATCCTGAGAGAGTTGAAATACGCAGGATGGGAGAAGACCGTGTCGACATATGGTCCTATGTTGTCGGCCAAGACCATCTTCTTCACAAGCCCTATGCCGATCAATGTCAATCCGTACTTCAGGTTTTGGGATTCGATACTTATGGAAGTCTTATGCCAGAGCTGTGTCAAAAAAACTCTTGCTCTGATGATCGGTCCTGAGGTTATCTGCGGAAAGAATGCCACGAATAGTGCGTATTCATAAAAAGATCGGGCCGCCTTAAGATCTCCTCTATAAATATCGAAGACGTAGCTCAGGCTCTGAAATGTGTAAAAAGAGATTCCAATGGGTATGACCAGGCTTGTTGCTTGTATGGGTGTCCAGTGGCCAAATGGACTTGATATCTGATTGAGCAGATCTACTGCAAAATTATAATATTTGAAGACGGCCAGCTGGCCCAGCGCACCAAAGAGTGCCAAAGCCAGATAGAACTTCTTTTTATTCTGACTGCTGGTTCTATATATCGCATTTCCGCAATAATATGTCACTGCCGATGAAAAAACCAGAGATAATATCCTGTAATCATTGGAAACAAGATAGAAATAATAGCTTGCAATAAGCAAAAAAGCAATCTGTAGCTGGCGTATTTTCAATCCTAAGACAATGATTATGATGGAAGTTAGAAAGATGAGGTATTCTGCGCTAATAAGAATCATCGCTCATCGCCTCACTCTTTCAGCTACAATTTCCGCCAGATCTTTGGAAAAGGCTTCTCTTCCTGCGCTATTCAGATGGGTCAGATCGCTATAGCATTCCACGGGAAACTTGGATTCGAAATCATAATAAGTAATCCCCATACTATCCAGGAAGTTGAAATAATTCGCTCTGGTTTCATTCGTGACCTTTGCCGCTAATATAGGATTTAAAGGCATGTTGATTATTGCTACATCGATCCCTGCAGACCTGAGCCTGGCTATTGTGTAGTTTAACGCCCTCTTTTGGTTGTTGTCACCTTTATAAACAATATATTTGTCCAGAACATCCCTCGAATTGTTCAGCTTTATCCTCATCAGGTCTTCTGTCAAATTCTCATTGAATGTCTGCGGTATCTTGAAGTTGCCAGCGACCTCTGCATCTGCACTGAGATTTCTTCTGAGCAGGCACGCATGAAGGCTAGGAAGTATGAATCCTCTTTTATAAAATTTCAAATAAAATGGATTCATGTTCACCAGAGCAAGTTCTTCCTTTGTCAGCAGGGATTTTGTATAGGAATCCAATATTATCCTATCAGAGACCAGCGCCAGGGAATCATCGGATATATTGAATGACGGATTATTTAATCCATAATAGGTTAAGCAAATAAAAACGATCTTAGGCTTTGATTGAACTAATTGCGGCAATTCCGTTACCCTTCTCAGAGGCGTATCTCCGGAATAACCGATATTATATACTTGATAGCTTATATTCCGACGTTTTAGGATATTCTCCAGGATACAGGAATCGATATCGCCTGCAGCCTGGCTGCTTCCGATAAAATACACCTCATTGTCTGATGGCCCCTCATGCATACTGTAAAAATTAAAGATATTAACGACTCTATCTGTAGCATTTAGATATGGATCTACTAAATCGTTCAATATTTCGGTAGTGATTGCTATGGAAACTATTAGGGCTATAACTAAAGCTGCTAATATTTTCTCCCTATCATGGTCTGCCATAGCAACTCCCGATTAATTTTATATTGAATAGTGCAATGTAAATCTCCCGTGGAGTCGATTGCGCTATTGCAGACACCATTTATTAAACTTATGCACCTCATGAAATGTTTATTTCGCAGTAGAGTTTAAAGGAGATATGAAATGCTGCTTATCGATAGATATCGAGATATCATACCGGATTTCGATAGTTTCCTGGCCATTTCGTCAGAGCCCTTGCCGATCTCCGCTCGCATCAATACATTGAAGATAAACTCTCAAATCTTGCTCGAGCGATTTGTTAGAAAAGGCATAGGCTGTAGACCTCTCAGCTGGTATACCTTGGGGCTGAGGCTTGATGTTAAGAGCCCGGGAAAGCTGGCAGAGCATACATTGGGCTATATTCATATTCAGGAAGAGGTATCGATGATTCCTCCGCTGGTGCTTCAGCCAGAGCCTGGAGAAACCGTCCTGGACCTCTGTTCAGCCCCTGGAAGCAAGACAACGCAGATCTCCCAGCAGATGGATAACCGCGGGCTTGTCGTAGCAAATGAGCCGACTCTCTCAAGGATAACGCCGCTAAGATCGAATTGCGAAAGGCTGGGCGCCATTAACGTGGCCATTACGCGGTATGATGGCCGCAGGTTTCCGACTTACCTCTTTGATAGGGTTTTAGTAGATGCGCCATGCTCCGGCGAGGGCAGGGCAAGGAAGGATCTGGGGATATGTGAACGATCGAGCCTCAAGAGATCTCTGGGCCTTCAGGCTCTGCAGAAAGGGCTTCTTAAGAGGGCAATAAATCTGGTGAAGCCAGGAGGCGTCGTGGTTTATTCTACCTGCACCTATGCGCCCGAGGAGAATGAGGCGGTGGTAGAATCTGTGCTTGGCGAAGCGCACCTGGAAAAGATATCCTTTTCGGGGTTAAGGGATTGTCCGGGAATAATCGAATGGAATGGTGAAGAGCATAGCAATGATTTATTGCTATGTGCAAGATATTACCCCCACTACAACGATACTGGAGGGTTCTTTGTCGCAAAGCTCATCAGGAATTAGAGGAGGCTTCGAGCCGATGGGCAAGGAAGAGGTCGCTTTTATGTGGCAGTCCAAATTCGGGATACCTGAGGAGGTCTTCAAAGGCTTCAGCTTTTACAGGAAGGCGCAAAGCATCTGGATCTGCAGCAATGCCGTTCTTCCTGAGCTAAGCTATGAGACGATTGGGATGCGTTTGATCTCGCTGAAGGATCTTCCCTGGAAGCCCACTACTGCTGCTCTGCGAATCTTCGGCAGATATGCGACCAAGAATTCGGTTTGCTTAACTTTGGAGCAGGCGAGGATCTTTATGGCCGGAGGAAGCCAGATAATTCAGCCATCCCCGGAAATGGATTCGGGTTATGTGATCGTGATGTATAATGAGAGCGTTCTTGGGTGCGGCCTTTATTCCAACGGCAAGCTTATCTCTCAGATTCCAAAAGAAAGCAGGATAACCCTTGAGGAAGGTGAAGAGATCTGATAGCTTCCGCATTAAATATAACCGATTTATCCGATGATGATAGTCTCTGCCCGGCGGATGCTGGCAAACTCCTGATGCTTTGGCATAAGCCGCTCCAGCTTTTCAGATTGGCCAACCTCTTGAGGGAAAAAAGCTGCGGCGATGAGGTTTCCTTCATTATAAACAGGAATATCAACTTTACCAACCGCTGTATTGGGTCATGCAGATTCTGCGCGTTTAGGCGATCTATCGGATATCTTCTTTCTCATGAGGAGATACTGGAGCGTGCAGCAGCAGCCGAGCGGCTGGGCGCCACAGAGATTTGCCTTCAGGGAGGGCTTGCACCGGGAATGATGATTGAGGATTATTGCGGGATTCTTGAGGCGATACATAACGATTTTCCCAAAATGCATCTTCATGCCTATTCTCCGATGGAGGTGCTTCATATGTCGAGGAACTCAAGGATCTCAGTAGAGGACTGTCTGCAGGAGCTGAAGATAAGCGGCCTCGGCTCAATGCCGGGAACAGCTGCCGAGATCCTTGTGGATTCCATCAGACAGAAGATATGCCCTGAGAAGCTCAGCACAGACGAATGGTGCATGGTAATCAAGTCCGCACATATGCTTGGCATTCCCACCACATCAACCATGCTCTATGGGCATATCGAAGATATGTATGACAGGATAAGGCATCTTGAAGTTCTCGCCCGGATCCAAAAATTGACCCATGGATTCACGGAGCTCGTTCTTCTGCCCTTTATTCCGGGGAACAATTCTCTCGGGTCCGCGGATCTGAGAAGGCCCGACCTCCTGGAGCATCTCAAGATGCATGCTCTGGCCAGAGTAGCACTGCATCCAATGATCACAAACATCCAGGCGAGCTGGGTAAAGCTCGGCAGGGAGACTGCAGCAGCAACGCTGAGCTGGGGAGTAAACGATATCGGAGGAACTCTGATGGAGGAAAATATCTCCAGAAGCGCAGGGGCAACTGAAGCGCAGTTTATTTCAGCAGACGGCCTCCGCAGGATTATCGAGAGCCAGGGAAAAAAGGCAGTTCAGAGGACAACGCTTTATGAGCGTATAGAATGAGCTATTTCAATATATTTCATATTGTTTGAACTATTATAATAAAATTTTAACTCCTATTATAGATATATAAATTAGGGAATATGCTGATTGGTCTACCATCATCCCATTCATAGGCCTTGTATATCAATGATCTCATGGATTTGTGCACATTAAGGGATCTATATACTTTATAAAGGCTAAAATAGCATTGTCAAAAGAGTTCACACACCCGAACATAGAGAAGACTATAGATTATTTACTGTAAACAATCCACTTACGCCTATTTATTTTATTTTGGCCAAATTTACATATTATCCATACATCCTCACGGCTGGTGAGACTATAAGCAAAATAATAACCGCAATATTGATCGCCCTTGTCCTGGGCTCGATAAGCATCTCAGCGGTAGCCAAGACTACCGTCAGCGTTTCAGGATCGACTACAGTGCTGCCGCTCGGCGAGGCATTGGCCGAGGCATTCAATGCTCAATCGCCCGATTACCAGGTTTTGGTCACAGGTGGAGGCACCGGCGCAGGCATAACTGCCGCTGCTGAGGGCAGGTCCGATATCGCAATGGCCTCAAGAGAGGTAACAGCAGATGAGAAGACAAAGTACGGCGATAAATTCCAGCAGAACGAGATAGGCTACGATGGGGTTTGCATCGCTGTAAGCAAGCAAATATATAATGCAGGCGTAACAAAGCTGACGAAGGATCAGGTAAAGGATATTTACGCAGGAAACATCACCAACTGGAAGCAAATCGGCGGCCCAGATAAGCCGATCTATGCAATTGCAAGGGAGCAGGGATCTGGGACCAGAGATACATTCAACGAGCTTGTCATGGGAAGCACCAAGGCCGAGACTAAGGAGGGCACAGTGGCTCAGGGAAGTGCTGAGGTAAAGACTGCAATTGTTGGCAGCGATAAGGCTATCGGCTATGTGGGCTACGGCTATGTGCAGGATGGAGCTATTAAAGCCGTGGCCCTTGATGGTATTCTGCCGACCATCCAAAGCATAAAGGATGGGTCCTATCTGCTGCACCGCCATCTCTACCTCTATACTTTCGGAGACCCAAAGCCAGGAGCGAAGACTTACATAGACTTCACAAAGAGTGCAGCAGGCCAGAAGATTGCGCAGGAGAACGGTTTCATACCGCTATCGGCATAAACCCATTATATCCTTTTACCCTTTTTTTCCCAGTCCCTAATTCAGCAAGATAAATGTTCCGCAGAAGCAATGAATTTATTACGTATGTCGGCTCAGGAACCTACTCTTCCTATCAGCTATCAATACTCTTGATATGGGCAGACGTTGTTGCCGCCGGGTTATACGCTCTTATTTGCATTCCAAATGTGCTTGAATACCTGAGGCAACGACTGCTTTTCTGCCCATATCATCATACCTGCCCGTTCAAATATTGCTGTGCAATAGAGGATCAATTGATGGAATCACAAAGATCTTGTTTGGATCCATTGCTGACGTACTGAACTTATCATTCTTCCCTATGCCCCCTGTGGTAGATCCAGCTGGCTTGGCCGGTATAATCACCGATGTCGGTTTAATCGCCGCAGCGGGTCTATAGTTCTGCTTTATGGTTACGATTAAAGGCTTTGACCACGATGAAGAAGCTCCGCTGCCATCTATGGCTCTGGCCTTAACCCAGTATACCCCTGCATCGCTCCATGCATGCGATATGCTCACCAATCTGCCGGGTATTACGGACCCGGTCTCCGAGGTAGTTCCATCTCCCCAATCGAAGATATATTTCATCTGGGCTTTGTCATTATCAACCGCAGATGTGGCATAGCTATACAAGAATCCTTTGTTGGAATCCATTCCGGCTATGGCGAACTTATACAGCATTCCAATGCCTCCCAAGGTAGGCCCGGTTGGCGACGTAGGCGTATTAGGTTTAGCTTTTTGCTTTATGGTTACAATCAGGGGTTTTGACCAGGAAGAGGCTGCTCCAGTGCTATCTATGGCTCTAGCCTTGACCCAATATATTCCTGTATCGCTCCATGTGTGCGATATGCTCGCCAGTCGGCCGGATCTTATGAACCCGGTCTCCGAGGTAGTTCCATCTCCCCAATCGAAGATATATCTCACCTCGGCTTGGTCAGGGCTTGCAGCAGCTATAGTGAACTTGCAGGCTATCCCTACATTTCCCGAGGTAGGCCCGGTTGGCGCTGCAGGTGTAACTGGTTTAGATTTCTGTTTTATAGTTACAATCATCGGCTTTGACCACGATGAAGAGGCTCCGTTGTTATCTGTTGCTTTCACTTTGACCCAATATATTCCTGCATCGTTCCATGTGTGCGATAGGCTCGCCGATGTGCCTGATCTTATGAATCCGGTCTCTGAAGTAGACCTGTCACCCCAATCAAAAGTATACTCCATGTGGTCTCCATCAGGATCACTGGCATAGGCCGTATAGATATATGAAGTTCCAATATAGCCTGTCTTAGGCCCTGAGGGCTTGGCCATGATTATAGGTGGATGATTTGTATTTGTTGTTGAGCAGGCGATTTTATTAATATATCCGCCTGGGCTTTCAATATATATCGGGGGACTATCTGTCGTGGACCAATAGCCACGGACCTCAACGCAATCTCCCATACTGATATCAGGACAAGGGGTTACAGGTGTGGTTTCAATAGTAGTGCCAGGGACTAATCTAAAACCGGAGAGACCTTCCAAACCATATCCCATAAGGATCTTGTCTACATAAATTCCGTAATAACAACCTTCATAAACGGATGTAACATGCCCTTGAATAGTGACTATGTAGATTGTGCTCTCAGGGCCATTGGTCGCGCTATCTGAGGAAGCTTGATCATCGACTGCAGCATAGCCTGCAATCAAGCTTGAAACAGGAATCCCAATCGGACTTGCTATCGAACTTGCATCTTCGGGGCGCGAACTCTCGCCACTGCAGGGAAAGATACAAAAAGCTGCGCAGATGGCGAGAACTTGGATAATAAGAGCCGCAAATAAAACCTTATTCATCCCCCTACGAACGTTCATACATGAATCACCTTATAACGCCATATCCCTTTATCCTAAGCATTTTGAGGGCCAATGTATTTACTTAACGATTAACTTTTCTATACTGGAGAAATACACGGTATATATAGGTGCAGATATTCAAAAATAGGCTGAAATGGGATCCGGAAAAGGCGGTAAGCATAGCTTTGACCTGAGGGCTTAAGTATGCGCGAGGAGCCTGCCATGTACTTCCTATCCACTGGTCCGTCTGCTCTTTAGTCGGATGCATAAGGGGTACAGGCTTGAGATCTGCGAAGTGCTGTTCAGGTCAACTAAGGGCGGCGCCTGTGATAAAGCATCAGTGGAGTTTATTGGAAAAGAGCCATTTCCAGAAAATGCCTGATTCTCGCTTGAGGTATTATCCTCGATTGCATTTCCTACCTATTATTGGTACGGACAGGAAATTATGAAGGGCGATTAGAATAGATACCCTTTACCCTTTTGTCTAATTTACGGATTGGAAATAGGAATAATCGTCTATATGGTTTAATAATGCCATAGCGGTTTTCACGGTGAGGACGATGAGATATCTGAACTTGGCACTAATAGTAAGCTTAATGATGCTGTCATTAAGCACAGCCTCTGCTGCCAGCGATGATATCTCGAATCTCAAGAAGATCATCTCATCCAGCAACGATCCTAAGATGAATGCTCAGGATCTGGCGTTCTTCCTCGCCACTCATAATTACGATGTCAGGCCGCTAGAGGGCTATGTGGAACTAAGGCTTGATGGCCAGATCTACAGGCTCACTCCCAACGGCGATAAGCCTGAACTTTGCGATATGGAGAATTGCATTCAATAGAGGGTAATAAAGCATGGCAAGTAAAAGAAATGCAGATGTAGTGACAGTTCAGATCTTGAAGATATGCAGGGATGGAGCAAACAAGACGAGAGTCATATATCAGGCCAATCTGAATTCTGTAACGGGGGCTGAGTATCTGAATAATCTGACAAAAAGTGGATTCATTGAGGCAATACCTGATGGTTCAAGGTTCATTTACAGAACAACATCCAGAGGATATGAGCTGCAGGAAAAGCTCGGGCAGTTTCAAAGCATGATGGAAGATCTATATTCAAAGGCATAATCTGCCATATTTTCCATCTATGCCCTCTTAGGCTCAGCCGCTTGCCGGAGACGCTCTCTTTTTGCCTCCTGAATCATTTGGATGTGCCTTTCCGGCGAAAACAATTGAGAAGTAGGCTATCTTCTGCTTATTTAAGGCTCCATGCAGCCCGCTGGCCAAATCATTCCCCCTATATAGCCTCATTTTCATCGCTTTATAGGTCTTACAATCCACCACTCGCTAAATCTTATGTCTCTGTCATTGGTCAGGAAATGTCCCTTTATTTCTAGCCTAATCCTTTTCTTCCACGGAATGAACTTGACTACGCAGGACGGCTTGATGGAAAAGTACTCGTCCGGATGACTCTTATATTTGCTGAGCTCGGCAATGACTTGCGAAGTTGCCCAGTCTATATCCCGCTTTGCCTGTCTCCAATCATCATCCGAAAAATGGATGATTACATCGAGGGGACTCTCTATGCTTTCGGTAGTGCTGTACATAATGATTGCATCCAGATATATGAGGATATATTCAATTGCAGAATGATCTCTCCAAATACAATGTAATGTACGGAGATATATCCGATTCCCGACTCTTTGAGAAATGCTTCAAAGGAACTCTCGATTGCTATCTTTTTTGTTGGAGAAGAACTGGCTTTCCATGATCAGTAATGACTTGCTCGATCTTTCTTATATTCCCTCATCAGGATGACGTAGGATATAGTAATAATAGCTAAGTTTTTAGCGACATTACTTTCGGGGCACAGGAAAAGTTTAATATGTCATAGCTAGATCTGGCTCTAAATCCTTAAACGAAATCAGAAGGATCGTATCTGTAAATTGCGCTGAAGGCGCCGAAGATGTGTGGCTCAAAGGGGTAATTCCATGCCAATATCTATGGTAGTCACAAACAGACAGCCAAAGATCTGTGAGGATGCATCTCAACCTCTTCTAGGTCTCTTTCAGGACTTTACATTTAAACGAGATGGTCAAAGACTTTACCCCTTTATGCATCAGGTCGAGGTTTTCAAGCTTGTCAGTCAGGATCAAAAAGAGGTATTTCTTGTTGCTGGAACAGCATCGGGTAAGACTTTAGCTATCGCTATTCCGCTTTTCTGGAAGCTGAAACAGGGCCTCATAAAAAAGGTCCTCTTGATGTATCCCACTGTTGCCCTGCTAGAAGATCAGCGCAAGGTAATGGATACTCTGGCAGAGATAACTGGATTAGAAGTTGGTCAGCTTCAGGGCGGGATGTCCAGGACAAAGCTCATAGAGGCTCTCAATAAGCCAGTCATCCTGGCCACGCCAGATGAAATATATTGGTTCTTCAGGAAGAATGTGAAGTACAATAGCCTGCTGATTTACGGGCTTGCCCTGGTGGACGAGTTTGTTCTGGACGAAGGGCACTTGTTTAACGGTCTGATGCTGCGCAATCTGGCACATCTCAAAAGAAGAATCCAGCTATTGGGCGAGAAGATCGGCAAGCGTTCGAGGTGGCATATTCTCACGGCAACGCCCACGGAAGAACTGCGTGGCCTGATGACAGCAGGCGTTGAATTACAGGGGCAATCAAAATGCGGTGATGTCGAAGTGACCTTTTTGGAGCCTGCCGGCAGCTACAGCGAGAGACAGGATAAATTGGTGAGGGCCGCAGAATCATCGCTTGAGGAAGGTGCCAACAAGGTTTTGCTCGTATTCAATTCTGCAGATCTGGCTCATCGAGTGTTCGAGGGAATTCGCGGGAAGCCCAATGCAGAGATTCCGGCAGAGATGAAGCTTCGATTTGGGCGAGTTCGTTGGGGTCAGTTCAAGGCATGGCTTGATAAAGAAAAGATAGAGTCCGGGATCGCTGAAGAAATTGAGCAATGGCTGAAACGTGAGGAGCCTTTCTACCTAAAAGACCTCGCCGATGGAGCCAAGGCGAATGTGAACACAGACGAGCTTGCATCTAAATTTGCAAAGCTTCTAGAGAGTCAGGCATGGGTTATTAAACGTCTGGCATATTCAGCAGATCGAGAGAAAGACCCCGACATATTCACCTCCATTGAGGCCAAGCTGAGCGGCAAGGGCAAGCTGGCCAGGCTAATCTGTGCGTCCCTTAAACACAGCATGAAAGATGTAGTAGACCTCGAAAGCCTGATAGGATGCATAGACCAATGGGTCAGCAATGTTCAGAGCAGGCTGGAGCGGATATGGTCCGAGGACTCGCTTAATGTGACGGCCCCCGCATTTAAGGAGATATCATCAAGCTTGGTAAAGGCGGGCTTGCAGCCAGAGCTTGCAAACAAATTTACCGAGTACCTGAAGTACTCTGTGGAGCTGCCGGAGGAGGCAGTGGGAGGGCTCAGGATGTCGCCCTCTGAGCTATCCCGGCGTTACCTGGCATTTTCGTGGTTGGGCTGGCTGATTAAGGATAAAGCCAAAAGAGACGACTTGACCGGACGGATTCTCAAAGCCTTGGAGGATGGCCGTCTGGATGCGGATACAAAGAATATTGCCTCCTGGAAGGACACGAAGATACCCGTCATCATTTACACAGGGAAGATGGCCAGGAACGAACGAAGAGGTCTCCTTGAGGCCTTTGGAAAGCTGTCCAAAGCCATCTTGATATCCACGCCTGCAGTGGAGGTTGGTGTGGATTTCGCTGCTGATACCTTGATAACCGAGCAGTGTGATGGCAATGGCTTCCTGCAGCGGTTCGGTCGGGTCGGGCGCAGGGTCGGCGTTAAAGGAAGGGTGATAGTATTGATCAAAGATGGTGAGACCTACGTTGACCTTTATAATCGATACAGGGATTGCTCTGAAGGCCTGAAGATGACCCGAGAGGAATTTTCTGCTCTGATCGCCTCTCCTGAAATGGGAATCTTTCCCTCAAAGACATACGTCGAAAGCTCAGATTTTCTGGATGCCACACACTGGCTGGTCAATGCCCAGATTGGAGAGATTGGCGGATGGCTGAATAAGGCTATGTTCGGGGAGGGAGCCGCTGCAGAGCTGGCCCAGAAGATCCAGAGATCTGGTCTGCCCTTTGCCTACGGACTGAGGTCAACGATGCCTGCCGTTAGTCTGAAAGGCGGAGCCGGTGGGGGCGACCCATTCTATATTTTGCGTAAAGTCTACAATGATCAGCTTGTGGCCAGCGATTCGCCTTTCGATATGGCACAGGCCGATATGTGGCATATGGAGCTTCTATGGAAGAAGTCCCAATGGAACATAGTAGTAGATGCTGCGGCCACCCTTGAGGCCAGCCAGGCGTTGTTCTGGTGGCAGGATGGAGAATGGCACATTCAGACAGGTTACGGAATAGCTGCGGATTATGTCCGGCTCTTTCAGTCGGAAATAGAGCGCAACCTGTTAGGGCTTGAACCAAGCTTGGAGAAAGACCCTATGGGAGTGCTGGCAAAGCTCAAGCCCCATGCATCAAATCCCAAAGTGCGCCCGATACTGAGGTCGTGGGAGGCTCTGCCCATTTTCTTCTCGCCTCATGCTAGGTTTGTCCTGGGAATGGGGGATGTCTATCTTCAGCGGCAGGATCTAGAGGGTATTGTTCAACCCGTGGAGGACCGGATGGGAAGTCCGCTGGTTCTTCAAAACCAGATCTGGCTAATTTTTTCTGGGCATAACAGAGAGCAGACAGAGCGCCTGCTTAGTGCTACATCATCTCTTGATCTGGAAGAGCTGATCTATGATTTACAGACTTTGGAGGTACAGGGCAGTCGGACCTTCGGACCTGTGATCCTGGAGAAGAGTGGCGGAGCATGCTTTGATGTCTACAGGAGGCTGGTGGAACATGCTGGTTAGCAGATTCAAAGAGGCATTAGGCAAGTCCAAAGGCCGCCAGAGCCTGTACGATCACTGTCTCTCCAGCATGGAGATCGCTCTGCAGGTGGCTGAAATGGCGGGCGAGAAGCCCGGCCTGAAACTGGACAGGCTGGTCTTTGCCACATTCATTCGCGATGTTGGGAAACTCGATCCCAACTTCCAGGCCATGCTCGATGCGGTCTCGAGAGGGCAGAAGCTGCCCGCCAAGAAGGTGAAGCACGAGGCCAGCACCTTTGATTACGAGATTTCGCAGCTCGTAATAGACAGCAAAGAGGAGATTGCAAAGGAGCTGAAAGAAGTTTTGGGGTACAGGCTGGATCTGGCGAGCCTTGATGGAGCAATGGAGCATATCTGGGCCTTTGCTGTGAGCCATCACGGGCTGTTTTATTTGTCTTATGAGCGGGGCAAAGATCAAGTACTGCGGCCGCTGATCCGCCGCCAGTGGACCAGCTTTTATCCGAATGAGGCGCGGAGGATTACGCTGGTGGATCTGCTATTCGAGTACCATCCGCTGGGAGGGCTGGTGATGATATCTGATCTGGTGGCATCGTACTGTTATGAGACGGGGAAGGATTATCAGGCGCTCTTTGGGAGGGTTGAGAGCCTGGGGGAGCTGGTGGAGAGGCTGATCGAGCGGGCTGACGAGGTGGAGGCAGCAAGGGATTATGGGCTGAGGGAGACGCTGAGGTTGGTTGGAGGAGGGATGTAAAATTAGGATGAAGATTTGCACGCAAGGGGCCACTCTAAGCAATACTCCAAGGAGAGAATGCTAATGGGACGTCTGGCGGTAACATTAGAGACGGTGACGCCACTGTTTCTGGGAGGAGCAGATCCGCGTGGAGTGCCTGAGTTGCGGGCGCCATCGTTCCGTGGAGCACTACGCTACTGGCTGCGGGCAGCGCTGGGCGGGGTAGTCTATGATGTAGAGGCAGTCCGCAGTGCCGAGTCCGCCATATTCGGCAGTACTGAGGAGAACGCTGGTGGGGACTCAGTAGTTGCGGTTCGAATTACTGGGCGACCGTCCTTAACCATAAAGTCCTATTCTCAGATTGCCGAGTGGAATGCAAAGTCTGGGTCTTATCGCAAGCCTGGCATCGCGTATCTCCTCTTTACCGCACGTGGGACACGTCAAGAGCAAGAACGCAAGGCATTGTTTGGAACTTTTACTATGAATCTGCAAACGCGCCCAGGAATTGCACAAGAGGAGGATAATTTTAAAAAAGCCTATATCGCTCTGTGGCTCCTAACCCATCTGGGCGGAGTAGGCAGCCGTTCTCGACGAGGTGCAGGAGCCCTGCAAGCTGTAACCATGCAAAGTACCTCTCAATCTCTGGAGGACCTTCCTCCATTGAACATTTGCGCCAACAATCCTGAAGAGTTGTCTGAAGAGCTTCAACAAGGCCTGAATACAATTCGTCAATTTTTTGGAATAGGAAAGCCTCAGTTTTCTCTCCAGAAGCCTCCTGTGTTTGACATCATACATCCAGAAGCGTGCAAGATCTGGATAATCAACAAAACTTATCAGGAGTGGAATGACGCATTAGATGCGATTGGTCGAGTTTATCATGGATTTCGCACTAGACGGTCGCCTGATTATATGACAGTCAGAACTTCTATGAGCAGAGGGACACCTCTATCTAAACCTGTCGAGCGTGCCGCTTTTGGCCTTCCTATACCTTTCTATTTTCGTTCGCTTAGCGGGGCAGGGGGTACTCTTGATGCAAGAAAGCACAATCGACGTGCCTCTCCTATGTGGATCCGTATCGTAAAACTGGCGAACGGCTCTTACGCAGTTGTGATTTTGTGGTTTCAATCAGAGTTTCTGCCAGTAGGTGAGCAATTACAGTTACAGTTGAGGTTAGACCATAAGACTGTGACAGGCGAAGTACCTGACAGCAGACTGCTCCAAATGTTCCTTATGCAACGTGACCATATAAAGCACAGCTCCCTAAAAGACAAGGGTCTGGATTTGTTGGAGGTACACTATGCCTGATGTGCTGCTACTCTTCAGCCTAGGGCCGGTGCAAGGTTTTCTGGCCGAGGCAAGACGATCTCAGGACCTGTGGGTCAGCAGCAAATGGCTCTCCGATCTGACACGGGCAGCTATCCGGTCCTGCCAGTATGTGGGAGCCAAAGTGATCTATCCCGCAAATCCCGAACAGCCTAGCCTACCCAACAAGTTCGTGGCACGGCTTCCAGAGGCAGTCCTTCAGCAGGCTATAGCGGCAGCTACGACAGCTGCCCAGCAAGAACTGGAAGATCATGCCAAAAAGGCCAAAGAGTTTTTACAGAAGGCGGGCGCTCCTACCGATGCAATCTGGGAGGAAATCTGGCAGCGCCAGATTGAGCATCATTTGGAGTTCTTCTGGAGTGCTAATCGCATCAAGAATGGAAATTACGAATCCGCTTATGAGATGGCCAATCGGACCTTTGAAGCAGCTAAGCGCACCCGAGTATTTGCTCAAGTTCAGGAAGATGGTTGGAAGGACTCCCTTAGCGGCCGCCGGAGTGCTCTGCGTACCGGTAATCTTATGCCACGAGAGTACTGGCAGGCTGTAGCTACTTCAGGGCAAGTCACTCCGGCTCAGCTTAAGCCTGATGGACGCGAGCGCCTAGATGCTTTGGGAGCCACCAAGCGTTTTGGTTTTAGTAAGGAGGCTGAGCATTTCCCTTCTGTAAGCAGTGTCGCTGCGGCAGATTTCCTAGAGCGGGCGGGTCATCTGCTTGAACCTTACTGTCGGATATTGGAACAGATCCCCAGGATCTACAAGATTCGAGTGGACAAGAATTGGCCTTATGATGGCGACCTGCTCTTTATCGAGACATTGGCACCAGAACGTTTGAAGGATAGCTACGCTTTTGATGATGAAGATCTGGGGCGCTATGCTACTCATCTGAAGATAGCACATCAAACATTGACGTCTATATACAAACTTGTTGGCAAACCAATCCCATACTATGCCCTCTTAGTTCTGGACGGTGATAACATGGGTAAACGAGTTGCAGCATGTGCTAATGAGGAAGAGCATGCTGCGTTGAGCCAACAATTGGTAGCCTTTGCCGGTGAGGCTCAGCGAATCGTCAAGGAACATATGGGGCAAGCTATCTATGCTGGCGGTGACGATGTATTGGCCCTGCTTCCGCTCAGCCTGGTGCTACCTGCTGCACAAACCCTGGCTGATACCTTCGCCAAAACAGTCCCAGGAGGCACTGTCTCAGCAGGCGTAGCCATAGTGCATCATCTCTATCCGCTGGACGCCGCATTGCGAGCATCACGGGAAGCAGAACAACGGGCCAAAGATATGAGAGATAAAAACGCCGTGTGCGTGAGGGTTCTGAAACGCTCCGGTGAGCCTATGGAGGTGCGAAGCTACTGGGTCGATCTGAGCACATCTCTCTTCGAGGATCTATGCCGCTGGTTTGCAGATGGGGCCATTTCTTCAAGGTTCGCCTATGAGGCAGCTAATAACCTGCCGATACTGAAAGGCGAACCGGCACGAAGTGAACTGAAACGCTTGATTCAACGACACCGAGATAAAGCTAAGATCAATCCTCCTGATCCTATTTTGCTCTCCAGCCGACTGGATGCATGGATGAAGAATTTACCGGGCGGTGCAGAGGAGTTAGCCGGGTGGTTTTTGCTGGCTTGCTTTGTGGCCCAGGGAGGTAGCGAATGAAACTTTTTATCGAACCGATAGATGTCTGGCTGTTCCGGGATGGACGTCCCTTTGACGCTGGAAGCGATCACCGTGCGCAGAGTTTGTTTCCACCCTATCCCACGGTGATGCAAGGCATTTTGCGCTCTCATCACTTAGTGGTCAGAGAAATAGACCTAACTGACCAACAGGCTATTGCAAAGGCTGTGGGTACGGCAACCCAATACCCTCGCGGCTTTCGTGTGCGAGGCCCCTTCTTGGCTCGTCGCACTTCCGAGGGAATCGTGCGTTATTTCCCATTGCCAGCCGATGCTGTTCAGGATGACAACGTTTTCCGGGCATTGGTGCCGCGTGAACCGCCTGAAGGCGTCTGGTCAAGCGTGATTGCGCAGATGCTCCTCTGGCATGAAGATGAGCCGGTAAAAATCAAAGATCAGTGGTGGCTTCGGGAAGATGCCTTACAGACTTACCTGGAGCAGGGTGAAGTGGCATCTGACAAGCAAGCTCAACAAGAAGGTCTGGTTTGCAGTGGAGGAACTCTCTTCCAGCGTGAAAATCGTCCGGGAATTGGGCTGGATGATGCTACTCGTACCACTCGCAAGGGGGCGCTGTACGAAGTGGAATTTGTGCGCCCGTGCTCTGATGTAGGGCTGGAAGTCGAGGTGGAGGGTATGGACGGCTGGAAGGCCGCGGGCTTTATGCGGGCGGGTGGCGAAGGCCATGGAGCGCGTTATGAACTTTCAGGTGCGTCAGCTTGGCCGTTCCCGCCTGATCCACTCCCCCCGCGTTTTAAAGTTTACCTGGCGACGCCGGCTTACTTCAAGGCAGGATGGCAGGCAGCAGACTGGAGCCACTTCTTCGATGACCAGGTAGAACTAGTAGCTGCGGCCGTGGGCCGGTACCAAGTTCTAGGCGGCTTTGACCTGGCCACAAGCAGTCATAAGACCGCCCGGCGCTATGTGCCAGCTGGGAGCGTATACTTCTTCAAGTGCAAAGGTCAGGCGGCCATCAAGGCCGACCTTGTGAACCGGGCAGTTACCGACGAGGGAGCCGAGATCGGTTTCGGCCAAGTTATCATAGGGAAGTGGTAAGATGTTTGAGGCAGCCAAAATGTTATTCATATACGTGGAGACCCCGCTCCATGCTGGTACAGGCCGTGGTCTGGGAAAGGTAGATTTACCCATTCAGCGCGAGCGGGTCACTGGCTATCCCTTGGTACAGGCAAGCAGCCTGAAAGGACGCCTGCGGGCGGAGAGTAAAAAGAAGAGCAAGGATACCGTAACAGACGAGGAGAAGGGTCAGGGATGGTTAAGTACAGCTGAGTTCGAGGCTATATTTGGCCCAGAAATCGAGCATGCTTCAGATCATGCCGGTGCTCTTTCACCTGGAGATGCCCGTATTCTGCTCTTTCCAGTGCGATCTTTGAGTGGTGTTTTTGCCTGGACTACGAGCACCGATGTGCTGGCCCGCTTCTTGCGCGATGCTCAAATCGTTAACTTGCCGCCGGATTGGAGCTTGCCAGCTGAACCCGCTCCTAATGAGATTCTGATATCTAGCGATGATCTTGTAGCTGGAGATAAGGTTGTACTAGAGGAGTTCACTTTCACTCCCAGAAAGGATGACGCCATCGGTGCTATTGGGCAGTGGCTGGCCAAGTGCGCCCTACCTCAACCTCAGGGTAGCGAGTATGAATACTGGAGAAATGCCCTTCCAAAACGGCTGGCTATCCTTCATCGAGACGCTTTTCGGGATTTCACCACTTTCTCCACTGAGATAGTCACCCGGATACGGCTAGAGTCTGCAACAAAGACCGTGGCTGAGAAGGCGTTATGGACTGAAGAGCATCTACCAGTGGATACGCTTCTGTATGCCCCGTTGATGGCTTCGCCCACGCGAGTGCAGAATAGTGTGCGACTAAGTGGCACTGAAATCCTCCAAAAGATATGCAGCCAGGGCCTGACTCGCACGGTGTTAGGCGGCGATGAGACGGTGGGCCGGGGAGTGGTATCCCTGCGCTTTGTATCAGAAGGAGATATGTCATGAGCGCGCAAAGGACTATAGAACAGCGACGGGCTGAAGAGGCTTGGAATAAGATTAAGGAGGTGCTTGAGAAAGATTGGAAAGACAAGTATCTTCCACTGGCTCAAAGCGCTCCGGCCGACATCCAAAACAATGGCCTAGCTCAGACGCTTGCTTTCTGGGGGGCTAAGCGGGAGTCTCACCATAAAGCACTGTACGGCCACGTGTCCGGGTGGGTTATGAGGCAAATGGGATTAGGTGGCCAAGACTTGCTGGGCTGGATTACGAATGCGAATACAAGTAGCGAACAATATCGTCAGGCTACGGTGGAGGCGATGGCTTTTCTGGTCTGGATCAAGCGCTTTGCGGAGGCAGAGCTAAGATGAGCATTCGATATCCTTTACCTGGCGATACCCTGCAGGTGCTGCAACGCTTTCAACTGGATCAGTGTCGGAATCCTGGTTTGCTCTTTTCCCGCTACGCACCAGATTGGCAAACCAATGCTACGTTGAAGAAGGCGGGACTGGAGGTCGTTCAAGCCGCTGGACTGGACACAAATCTTCTTGATGCATACCGCCAGCGCTGGCGCTCCATGGTCGCATCCCAGCAAGGCGAAGTTTTCGAAGCGACTACCGAATGGCGGCTTATCGTTGGCTTGGGGCAAAAGGGGCCGCTGGAGGTGGGATTTACCTTCCACCGACTATACGGTTTCCCCATTATTCCTGGCAGCGGGTTGAAGGGTCTGGCACGGGCTTATGCATATTTAGTGGAAGGGCGAGACGAATCTGATGAAGACTTTCGCGGTGTGTTTGGCTGTGCACTCAACTCTGGAGAAGACATATGTCAGGCACAGGTTGGCGGCGCCATTTTTTTCGATGCCACTCCTTTAAATCCCCCGGATCTGGACCTAGATGTGATGAACCCTCACTACCCTGACTATTATCAGAAGGGATTGCCTCCGGCCGACTGGCAAAGCCCGGTGCCCATTTACTTCTTGGCTCTCAAACCGGGCGTTCGTTTCGCCTTTGCTGTAGGCTGGCGGAGACCTTCGGATGACCGACGGCTCCTGAGTCTTGGGGTGGGGTGGCTTAAGGCAGGATTGCAGGAGTTAGGAGTCGGGGCCAAGACGGCGGCGGGATATGGCTACTTCTCGGAGGTGCACAGATGAACACCGCAATGCTCCTACTTGTCGGTGAGCAGCCAGCGCCCAACCTGCTACCTCTCCGTCATCTCAAATCCGATGTGGCCACATTAATCTACACTGATTATACAAAACGAGTGGCTGAGAATTTAAGGAAGATATTGGAGTGCGATTGTAATTGCCTTCTCTGCCGAGTCCACCCATATAACATCCCTGAGATCCGAAACGCAGTACAGCGGTTTCTGTCCGAGAATCTGTCGGAGCATATATTGACTTTTAATTTGACTGGAGGGACCAAGCCGATGGTCCTGGCAGCTTTCAGTCTGGCTCACTCGTATGGTGTTTCGTTCCTATATTTCCAGACAGAAGGTAACTGTAGCCAGTTGCATCACTATAGATTCTATGGGAACGAAATCCGTTTGGAGCGGGTCGAGGATGTGCTTGACACTATTTCATTGGACGATTATCTCCGAATTTACGTAGGAAGTTATGAAACTGGAGCGCCTAGAAATGAGTTGGAGCGCCAGGTTAAGGAAGTGCTTGCGGCCACCCCAGGTTTAGAGGTACTGTGGAGTATATGCCCGCAAGGGCTAGATGCATTAGAAATAGATTGTCTAATCCGCTTGGGAAATCAAGTAGGTGTAGGTGAGATCAAAACGAAAGGTGCCAAATCCGGGATCGATCAAATCAATGCCGTCGCCGAACAGCGTTATCTCGGCACCTATGTGCGGAAGTTCTTGGTATCCGCCAATCCTTTGGATTGGAACAACAGTAATTTGGCTCAGGCTTACGGCATTAAGGTAATTGAGGCGACCAGCTATAGTGAGACGGGTTCCCTTAATGTCGAAGACCGCCAGAAACTGGCTGAAACTGTGGTTGATCTACTCGGAGGGAGTAATGATCCTTCTCAACTTCTCCCACCCTCTAGTCACTGACCACTTGCGGCAAGTCGAGACCATCGCTGGCCAGAAGGTGAAGCAGGTGATTGAGGTGTCCAGCCAGGTCGACATACAGCAGCCTTTACCGCCACAGGTTTCGGCTCTTGCTGATCAGACGGGCCTCTCGCAGGCTGAATGGCAGACTCTACCGCTTCTTATCAATCCACCAGCTCTCAATTTCATCGCAGTCGTCCTTTTAGCAGAATTACACGGCCGCTGTGGCTACTTCCCTGCCCATTTGCGCCTTCGACCAGTTAAGGGCAGCTCCCCTCCGCAGTATGAAGTTGCCGAGATTCTCAATCTTCAGGCAATAAGAGATCAAGCTAGAACTAAAAGATGTTGAACAAGATCGATTTCCATGTCCAACCAGTCCCTTATCTCCCAAACAATAAACCAGGCCCTCCTTGTTAGCGATCTGGAGAGCCTTAGCGAAGCCTTCTTCGCATATTTTCCGCAGGAGGCCTGAAATGCCCTTTCCCCTCACCGCCCTAACCTCCCTCCTGCTGAACCTCGCCCACCGCTACTCCACCGCCGCCCAAGAAACCCTCAGCCCCCAGCTCGTCTCCCTCGCCCACCACGGCTCAATCGCCCGCAGCCAGGCGACCGCTAGCTCCGACATCGGCCTTCTTCGTCGTGCTCCAGGAGGCTCCCTCAGGCATGCTGGCCCGACGCTGCCTGCTCCAGCCTGTTCGTGACTCCCTGACACCGGAACTCGAAGATCTCTGGAAACAGGGCATCTACACCGATTTCATCGAGGCGATCCGCTCCCGGACCGAGGCCCACCAGTTCCACTCCCTCTATCTGGACATATCGCAGGAGGCAACCCTGCTCTATGATCGTGATCAATTCTTGTATGCTATACTGAAAAAGATCAGGGAGCGCCTGCAAAGTGCGGGTGCAGAGCGCCGCCCAGCGGGCCGTTACCGATACTGGGACCTGAAGCAGGCCGGATCTATCAGGAGAGGTTGTGTAACCGTGAATCTCGATGAATCTACGAAGCGCATGATATCACGAGCCCTGATCATTGACGAGGCCGAATACCTTCAGGGAAAACAGGCCTGGAACATGGCGGTTAGACGCTCGCAGGAGGTCGTGGAGCTGGCGCTAAAAGCTGCTCTCCTCCGGGCGTAAATCGAGGTTCCGCGCATCCACGACGTGGAACCCATTCTGAAGCAATACGCCGACCGCTATCCAGAGCCGTTTCGAAGGCAGATACCTCATCTGGCCTCCATCTCCCGCATGCTGAGGGCAGAGCGCGAGATCAGCTTTTACGGGGACGAGCAGAGCGGTGTGTCCCTTGAGAGCCTATATTATATACTCCAGAAGATGCAAAGGAGGCCCTCTTGAAGGCGCACGACGTGCTGAGCGCCTGTCAGGAACTCATAGACACAGCGGAGGCCCTGGATGACTGATCTCGCCTTCATATCTCACGCCGCTAATCAGGCACTTCACTCCTGGACGGTACTAGGTACTGGTACTAGGTACTCCGGAACCTCTCATAACGCATCACTATCTGTGAGAAAAAGCTTCAGGCCGGTTTTGCGTCCACTATCTCCTCTAGCTCGGCCATCTCGCTTCTTCTGATATTGTTCAGGATCGTATAGATTTCATCTATCGTCTCGATCCTGTGTACAACTTCCTCTTTCGTTGCATTCATTTTCGAACCTCCAAATGATATTCGTGATTTAGCCTGGCGGCGTTGAGATGCGGCCAACGGCACTACCACCTAATCTTCAGCGCAGCGTCAGCCATGGCACTGCAATGACACTTATCTAAACTGGCCGCTATTTGCCACAGGAAAAAGTTTAGGCTTTGCCTGTCCCCTCCAGGTCCTCAAGCCTCTCCAGCTCTGTTATCTCGCTTCTTCTGATATCATTTAGCATCGTACAGATCTCGTCGATCTTCCTGATCCTGCACATGACTTCCCCTTTTGTAGCCATTTTTCAACATCCATTAATAGCGTTCAGGCCGACAGATCGCTCTTGTAGGTCGGGCCGCCCTGGGCATCGCAGGCTCCTTCGCGGCCCGGCGGCTTACCTGGCAGATAGTATGCCTGAGTGGATTGCTATTGCTTTTGGTAGGATGCTCGCCAGCTGCCGGACGGGTTATGCCGTGTGGGCTTCTGGATTGAGGATATAAATTGCTGCGGCCATCTTACTTGTTTCAGCCTTATGTAGGCTGCATAACTATTTATACTTTGTCCCCTATTTGGTTCATAATGGACCTAAATAAGCTAGAAATACAGAATATTTAAATATATATGACAGCAAACGGCGTATATATGGGAGAAACCATCGTTGCCAAAGTAGACGCTCGTGGGAGGGTGCAGCTATCAAAAGCCCTTATCGAGGCCTTGAATATAGAAAGCGGTGACCTTGTTCGGATAACAGTTGAAAAGATAATATCGGTAAAAAGCGAGAGCGGAAACCCTCTAAGGGCCGCTGAATTTGCTCTCGCTTAAATCCGTGCGCCTTCAGTCGTGAGCTGAAGATGCACTACTGTGTAGTAGCGGGAGCTATTTACTCCTTTTCCTATTCGAATCCTAAACCATCCCGTAGCTTGGTAGAAAAATTTAACTTGGAGAGCTGAATTCTAAATACTAAGGTCAAAAGTTGACCGAAATGGCGTGCAGCGAGTATCCCGAAAAAAAGGGAACTGAAAGATAGACAGACAATTCTACGAGCCTATCCTAAAACTCTCCATAGCATCATGATGGATGATAAGATGATGATGCCTAAGTAAGAATCCTCTAATCTTTCGTACCTTGGTAATACCTTTCTACTGCGCTTCTGCCCTTATAGATAATTTTATCAAGCTTTTTTGGCCTACCTATCTTTTTGTTTTTGCGATTTCTGATGTTTACTGGTATATTGGTCTTTATTCCTCTCCTCTTATTATATTCCCGTATAGCATTTGTATCATAAGCGGCGTCGGCATTAATCAATTTAGGCCGAGTTATCGGAGCACCTACTAATAATTTTATATTCATTTTATCAATAGTAGGTAAATAGAGTTTTGAAGGCAGAGATTAGTATCGATAGCGTCAACCCGTTTTTATCTGTCAAAGCGCTAATCTTGGATCCTTTAACCTTTTTATTGCTGTCATAGCCTATATCGCCCTTTTTTTGCGATAACGTCCTTGGTATCAATATTACAGCAGGATAGATCGATTTTATCTTTATAGTAGCCCATTGAGAGCAAAAGATCGTTTATCTTTTGATAAGCTCCCGTTTTGCATAGCTCTAAATGAAGTTTATGAACAGTTGATTTAGTGCCATACATTCTAGGAACATCTGACCAATTTATGCCTGTTTTTTGCACATAAAGTATGCCATTGAATGTTTTCCTCAAATCGAATCTTGGCCTACCTGTCCGGGGCTTCTGTGCTGGCAGAAACGGCCTTACTAGATCCCATAGATTATCATCGATCTCTTTGAATATCACGAATTGTATAACCAAAATATTATGATTTATAATTTTAGGATAGGCTCATTTATAGATTTTTTGTGCGCTTATCGTTGAATCAATATCCAATAGCTTTTGTAACTCTAAATTTAGATTTATTTCTGAAACTATATGGGAAATACCCCTTTCAAATAAGCTTGATAGGGATATAATTTTTATTGCTAATATGAAATCATCTATATTATATATTTTTAACTTGGACGCAATTTTCCTAGATCGTTGAGATCCGATAATTCCAAGTATTTTGAGCACTATTATCTATTCTGGGTGCTTAAAGTTAGGAATCAGAGGCGATAACGTAAATTAATCCATCCTTTGGTGGTGCAACCTAATAATAAGCACCTAAATTACTTAAAATTAACTAATAGAAGGTCAATATCAAATTAAAACGGATCCCATAATTTTTTTGCCAATCAAATCAAAAATATCGGAGCAATTTCAAATTAGATTCATATGATAAGATTGTTTTAAAAAGAGTTCGAAGAGGGGGTATATTTTATTATGACTATTGCGACTTTTACTACTTTTGCGACTTTTACTACTTTTGCGACTTTTACTACTTTTACAGCTATTGCGATTTTTGCGGTTCATTTTTAAACGTAATACCCCACAGCTTGCTGTGGATGGGATAAAGAGCATCCGTATCCA
>JBHGAU010000022.1:0-35335 GCA_041946675.1 Methanotrichaceae archaeon
ACAAATGCCGATATGCGTCTGGCAGCTGCATATCCGACTGCATCTTTCCTTGGTGAAGGCATTTGATGATTTGATCATATTGCGGAACACTATGGCTGACCTCCAAAATTATTTATCTCATAAATGGCACCGTATTAATGTGCCGGGGTGACCGACCGGCTAGGTGTGCGGCTGCAGACCGCAACAATCGGGTTCGACTCCCGACCCCGGCCTCATGATGATCTACAACACAATGAGCGGCAGAAAAGAGCCTTTCGAGACGATCCATAAAAACCGCGTGAATATGTTTGTCTGCGGCCCTACAGTCTACGATGACTCTCACATAGGACATGCAAGAACCTATATCGCCTTTGATATAGCTGCACGCTATCTCAAATATAGGGGATTCAGCGTTTTTTACCTTCAGAATATAACAGATGTGGACGATAAGATCATCAACAGAGCCGCTGAGCTTGGCATCTCTCCCACAAATCTGGCGCGGAGATATGAGCGAAGATACCTTGAGGACATGCACACACTCGGCGTAGAGAATGTTAACCTTTATGCCCGTGCCACAGACCATATACACGAGATCATCGATCAGATAAAGCGTTTAGTAGAAAAGGGATTTGCATACGAAACAGAGACCGGCGTTTATTTCGATGAGTCCAAGCTGGATGATTTTGGAAAGCTGTCGCATCAGACAGCTCAAGACCTGGAGAGGCACAGGATAGAGCCGGATACCACAAAGAGAAATCCGGGCGATTTCTCCCTATGGAAAAAGCGAGATGACGGCGTTGATGTTACCTGGGACTCGCCCTGGGGCAGAGGGCGCCCGGGCTGGCATATAGAGGACACAGCAATCACAGAGACCTATTTCGGCCCTCAATACGATATCCATGGCGGAGCTATGGATCTGATTTTCCCACATCACGAAGCAGAAATTGCCCAGATGGAATCGGCCTCCGGCAAAAAGCCGATGGTGCGGTACTGGATGCATACAGGATTTCTAAATGTATCAGGCGAGAAGATGTCCAAATCGCTGGGCAACTTTATGACCATAAGGGATCTGCTGGAAAGGCACGATCCTCAGACGTTCAGATTTTTCGTTCTTTCGACTCATTACAGGACATCAATTGACTTCAGTGAAGAGCTTTTAGAGCAATCCAAAAGGAGCTTGGAGAGAATTCGCACACTGGCTCAGACCATAGATGAAATTCTGAGAGCAAAATCTACGGAGATTGAGAATGGTAGTAGTATTGAGAACGATAGTAGTATTGATAATGAGAATACTATTAGCGATACCGGCAGTAACCTAAAGGCTGTCAAGGATAGGCTTTTTAATGCTATGGATGACGATTTCAATACATCCCTGGCTCTGTCCGCTATTTTCGATTTGGTGAGGGATACCAACCGCGGCATAAATGAAAAAACGATAACAATTGAAGAGCTTCTGGGCATAAAGAAGGTGCTCATGGAGTTCGGAGAAATCCTCGGTCTGAGCTTTTTCGCGCCATCGGAGAAGGAAGATCTATCAAACGATCTGATGGAACTTATCGCTGAGATAAGGCAGAAGCTACGAGATAAGAAGGATTGGGCACTGGCAGATGAGATACGTAATAGGCTAAGAGATATGGGGATCTCTCTGGAAGATCCAAAGATCAAAAGCAGTTAGGCAGCTCAAAATATATGAAAAATATTTATAATATTTTTGTATCTCATCCTCTCGTTTCAATTGATAGCCGAAGAAAGTTAAAAATACACAAATATTGCCGCTATAAAAAGCCTTATATTGCTCTATATCAGAGCATCGGATAATACTTTTAGTTTATCCGTCCTCAGAACAGAATAATTGGAGACGATGGAGATATGACCCATTCTAAATTGCAACTCAAACGGAAGCAAGCTGATGGATATGTAATACCCCTTGGGCCGGTTAACCTGGTCAATGTGGTTACAGACGTAGGAATGGTTGGATGTGGTGCCTTTGATGTTATAGCTTTGAATAATTTCGGCTATCCTGCAGCCAAGGTCAGGCCCTCTCAAGGAAGCTCGATTGCCACTATTGATGATCTTCTTGATGGAATCGTTAAGGAGGTAAACCCAGCTGCAGAGAAGCTTGGATTGAAGGTTGGCATCACAGGCAGAGAAGCTCTTGATCTACTTTAGCAGCTAACTATTCTATCAATAGCTTTTGGAGTTTATTCTCAAATATATTTAGTGAAATTAAGCTGCTGGGGCATATTAATCCACTATGACTAACTTAATCCATCTTACGAATTCTCCTCATCTGCAAGTTCCCACAAGCCTGCTTACGCCATCACTGGTGACCATTCCTATAATCCTCTGGCCGTCATCCACGACAGGAAGGGCGGATATATTGTACTTATTCATTCTTTTTGCAGCGCCTTCTATGGGTTCATCCGATCTGGAGGTGACTACGTTGCGTGTCATTATTTCCTCGAGGAGAGTGTACTTCAGAGCAACTGCCTTTGAGACATCCCAGGCGGTAACTATGCCCTCCAGCCGTCCGTCCTCTGAGATAACAGGCAGGTGAGTAACACCCTCATTCATCATGATCCTTGCAGCATCCTCAACGCTTGAGCCCTGCCTTATGATCACAACCTCTTTGATCATGACATCTCCTACTGTTGTATGCGAGAGGAAGTTGCCTATGTTATAGTTCATCTGGCCCGATTCCAGCAGGAAGGCATCATGGCCGTAGTTCGATTTAATCTCGCAGTACCTGACATCGACATCGTTTGCAGTCAATGCCTCTACGATCTCCCTTGACTGGTATGACGGATACAGCCAGTCGGAGCTTATTGACAGCACCAGGAACTTTGCCTTCACATCCCTGAAAGCTTCGGCCAGGGTGCCATCCTTCGCCATATCGAAGTAGTCTATAGCCTTAGTAATATAGAGATATGAATTGGCGTCGAACCTCTTTACAAATGCATCTCCGTGGTAGCGTAAGTAGCTCTCCACCTGGAAGTCAAGGTCGAAATTGAAGCTGTATTCATTCTTATTCTGAAGTCTTCGACCGAACTTCTGGTGCATCGACTCATCGCTAAGATATGTGATATGTCCAATCATCCTTGCCAGGGAGAGGCCTCTGGCAGGCGTGGCCCTTCCGTAGTAATCTCCTTCAAGCCAGTCGGGATCAGAGGTGATCGCCCTTCTGCCCACCTCATTGAATGCTATCTGCTGAGGGGACGAATAGGCACTCGTGGCTATCGGCACCGCCAGCCGGGCGGCATCTGGGTAAGAGACGCACCATTGAAGGACCTGCATGCCGCCGAAGGACCCGCCCACAACTGCCAAGAGCTTCCTAATTCCCAGAAAATCGATCAGCCTTTTCTGGACATCCACGATATCCTTGACTGTGATTACAGGGAAATCCAGGCCATAAGGCTTCCCTGTCTTTGGATTAAGCGAGGATGGTCCCGTCGTGCCTTTGCATCCTCCGAGGACATTTGAGCAGATTATAAAATATTTATCTGTATCCAATGCCTTTCCAGGACCGATAGCGATGTCCCACCAGCCGGGCTTCTCCTCTCCCTTGTGCCAGCCCGCTGCATGGGCATCTCCTGAGAGGGCATGGCATATCAGTATGGCATTGCTATTCTCATTGTTCAGCTTGCCATAGGTCTCATAGGCGATATTGATATCCTCCAATCGACCATGCTCAAGGATAATACCCTCAGGAATGTTATAGCATTGAGCCTCAACAAGACCGACAGATTCTCTTCTCATTTCACTGCCCTGGCCAGCGCCTGATCTAGATCTGCAATGATATCCTCTACATCCTCGATCCCTATTGAGAGCCTTATGAAATCAGGTGTGACGCCTGTAGCTGCTTGCTCCTCGGGCGTAAGCTGCTGATGCGTCGTTGAGGCCGGATGGATCACAAGGCTCTTCGAATCGCCGATGTTTGCCAGATGCGAGAAGAGTTCCACCGATTCAATGAACCTCTTGCCTGATTCAAGGCCTCCCTTTATGCCGAATCCAATGAGAGCGCCATAGCCGCCTTTCATGTACTTCTTTGCCAGAGTATGGCTGGGATGGTCTTCGAGACCTGGATAATTCACCCAGGCTACAGCGGGATGTGCCTTGAGGTGTTCTGCAACCCTAAGAGCGTTCTCTGAGTGCTTTTTCATACGCACGCCTAAGGTTTCCAATCCCTGCAAGAAGAGAAATGCATTGAAGGGACTGAGGCACGGTCCCAGGTCACGAAGCAGCTGCACACGAACTTTGAATATGAATGCTACATTTCCGAGACCTGGGAAATTGCCGAAGGCATCCCAATACTTGAGGCCATGATAGCTCGGATCAGGTTCAGTGAACTCGGAAAACTTGCCGCTCGACCAATCGAACTTTCCGGAATCTACTATGACTCCGCCAATCGAGTTTCCGTGGCCGTCTATGAATTTTGTGGCAGATTCCGCAATTATATCCGCACCATGGTCCAGCGGCCTAACCAATCCTACTGCCGATGTATTATCGACTATGAGAGGAATTCCAGCTTCATGTGCAATTTCGGCCAGCCTTTCGAAATCAGGGACATCCAGTTTTGGGTTGCCGAGAGTCTCTGCATAGAGGGCTCTTGTCCTATCGGTGATTGCTCTTCTGAACTCTTCAGGATTTGTCGAATCCACGAATATTACCTTTCGCCCTAGCTTCGGGAATGTGTGATGAAATAGCTCATATGTTCCACCGTAGAGGTTATTGGCAGAGACGATCTCATCTCCCAGCTGGCTCACACCCAGCAGCGCCAGCGAGATGGCCGATTGGCCTGAAGATACAGCCAGCGCACCAGTGCCGCCTTCTATAGCGGCGATACGCCTCTCGAAGGCATCATTGGTCGGATTCATTATCCTCGAGTAGATGTTGCCAAGCTCTTTGAGTGCAAAGAGGTTGGCTGCATGATCTGTGCTCTTGAAGACATAGGATGTGGTTTGATAGATTGGAACTGCCCTCGATCCCGTTGCCGGATCGGGATTTTCCTGTCCTGCATGGACCGCTAGAGTACTCAGTCCGTATTTCTTTCGATTCAGATTTACCTGGCTCATGTTGCCTCTAATTTACATTTAGCTTATATTTTTCAGCAATCTCGATGAATGATTCTGCAGTATACTTTATCTGATCCCATGTGAGGCCGTAGGTATTCAGCTTCCAGGTGCGAGTGGCTCCTGCAAATTCGCCTGTGATTCCCCGATCCTTCAGCTCATCGCTGAAGAAGAAGCCACGCCTCCTATGCGTTTTAGCAACTACATCGAAGCTGCCTGTTGTATCCACCTTTGTGAGTGTATGCTTCCTCGGCCATTCGCTCAAGACCTTGGAGCCCTCAATCCTCGTGAACTGCTTAAGGAAGTAGTTTGATTTGCTGACCTCATCATCCCAATGCTTTGTCCTCTCAAGGACTGTTGGGAAGGATGCAATCATTGAGATCAATGTGCCTCCCATGAGTGTGCAGCCCATGTTCTCCACCTCCTTGATGCCGAACTTGCGCTTTGTTAGATCGCCGACCATCTGGGTTGTTCTGAAGACCAACGAGGCCCACTCATCCGTTGTCGCGAGCACTCCCGAAGGCGCAACTGATGCCATGCTTTTATGAGCAGAGCCTACAATGAAATCCGCGCCAATTTTTTTGCCATCCACCGGCCTTATGCCGACTGCATATGCTCCATTGCAAAGGAACGGCACATCATACTGCTTTGCAACCCTGGCTATTCCGGAGATGTCATGCTCGTTCGCAAACTGGTAATCATAATAGTCTATCATTATGAGCTTCGGAAAGCGGCCGGTCTCCTTCTGCACCTCCTCGATCTTATTTGCGACTGCATCAGCTGTTATTGTATTGCTATTATTCAGAGAGACTTCCTTAACGATGCCGCCTGCTACCTCGACCGCCAGGAACTCTGTATAATGAGCCAGCGATGAGACAATCACGCTGTCTCCCTTCTCAACAAGCGATTGAGTGACTGCCTGAAAGCCCCGGCGAGCACCTGGCACAACCCTCGCTTGATCCATATTGACGAACTTGGCCAGTTCATGATGAAACTCTTCAATTGGCGGCCTGGTTATCTTATCCAGACGGAATGGCTTTCTGCAGTAATCGCAGGTGGAATAGCCATCGCCGTAAGAAATGATGGCCTTGCGTGCCTCAGGAGTGAGCCTGCCTGCTGCCTGGATGGGGTGGATATTTATGAACTCCTCCTCACGAGTCCTTGGCTCAAGCTTGCCGACGATTTTATTGCAGGACGGCTTTCCCTCGTCGCTCTCAATGCCATTGATCGCTTCTTTTATCCTCGCAATGGTGCTCGAAAACTGCTTCTGCTCGGCTTCGCTCAGTCCGGTTGGCAGCGATCGCCTGAAGATCTCTCTTAGATCCTCTAGCGCGAAGAGCGCCTCATAGGTCTTCTGAATTTGCAAGCTTTTTTTCAAGTCCAATTTGCTGACCTCCAAAGCTCTAACAGGCATCATTAGATGTAGCATGGCTTAATTCACACTTGTGAAGATCGGATAACAATTGTTATGTATATAAATATTTCGACATCGGTAGGAGGAATAATATGGGCAAATTGATACAGAAAGGATATCTGTTAACCATTACATTTGCCGCTTCATTATCTCCGATTTATTCCGCCACAGCTGGGCTCAAAGCAAATTTCGTAACGAACATAGATCCGATTATTGTTATCTTAATTTTCATAGCTGCATGCGCAGGCAAGACTATTGGAGCCAGCTTTGGTGTAATAATTAGTGGCAGCGCCAGAAAAGAAGCATTGGCTGAATGCCAGAGGGGCAATGGAAATAGCTCTGGCATCTGCTGCTTTGGATTACGGCTTAATCGATCTGAATATCTTCGTAGCCTTGGTTATTATGGCTATTCTTAACGGCTGCCAAATTCAGCCCATATAGACTCTGGCGCGCATCTGCGAAGTAGAAGCACTCCTTGATCACACTTTCATCCTTTAGCCTGCTCAGGGCATATCTGACAGTTCTTGGCGGAAGGTCAGTCCTGCTTATAAGATCCTTCTGCGTCAAAGGTCCTTCTGTTGCCAAGACATTGAAGACAAGCTTTGCAGAAGGTGGCAGATACTCTACAATATCCAGATCTGGAGGCCCAATACCTTCGGAATATGCCGATTGCGCACTGGGATATGCGATTCCTTTGCCAGGATATGGAGAAATTGCCCAGGCGCCTTCCTTGCTTGCAGGACGGGTGCTACCCTTACCGAGGTAAGAATATCCCGGATCATAGGCATCTATGCCAGACGATGATGAGATCTGGCTCGGACAGGCGCATATTTGGGATGCACAGGAACCATCCGGGGTTTTGCTGCAGCAGTTCATCCCATTTGAACTACTACAATGCCCGGACATGCAAGTACAACTCTTTCCAGTGGGCATTGAGAGAGCAGGAGCTATGAGAAGGCTGAAGGTGGATAATATTACAATCAATTTTATAATCTTCATCTCATTTACCTCCATATTCCCTACAAGGTTCACAATCGTGAACACTGTAAAATTACGTTGTTATCGATCTATAAAAAGCTATCCGATAGACAGTGCATTATTGCCTAACAATACATTGGATAATTGCTATCCCAGCTATCGGGGATGGCCTTATCGGATTATTGCAGATTTTAGACTACGTAAATGCAAAATATTTTGTATAATTGTTGCAAATAATCAGAGAAATTCATATTTAACGCCACCGGCATTTGCCTAAACCCAAATCGTCATATGGGAATAAGCCTCACCTTCTAGCTGTAAACTGTGCGCCAGTCTACCAAAATAAATGGTGGGAACCATATGAAGAAATTAGCCTTAATATTAATAGTCCTGCTGTTTGCAGGAATTGGAATGACTTTCGGCCAAGCCGGACATTGTAGCCTTTCGGGCAGTAAAGCAGGTCTCCAAACTCCTTGTGCTGGAAACTGCTTGGCATCAAATCCTCAAGGTGCCAATACTTTATCCCCATGTGGAGCCAACTGCCCAAGCAATGGATGCGGAACTGCAGGTGGCTGTCAGTCTTGCTGCGGATCTAACTGCACTGCTTGCTGTGGAGGCTCAAGTGGTCAGAGTGCATCAATTTTATCAGCATGTGGAAGTCATTGCCCTATTGGAAACTGTATGGCAGCTGGCGGATGTCAGGCTTGCTGTGGAACCAACTGCGCAGCCTGCTGCGGTGCAGCCAATAGCTAAATGAATCTTAGAGGTAGGGCTACTTACCTCATTGTTTTTAAACCTGATCTTACTGAAAGCCTGAGCATCTCTACTGCTCGTATCATGGATTTATTTGTGAAGGAATTAATTATAGCTATTTAGGAAAATGCTATATGATATGGGTGATGAGATGAAGGCTGTAGATCCAGCATGCAAAATGGAGAGAAGAGGATTGCCGGAGCGGGATTAGATGTCTTTGAAAAAGAGCGGCTGCCAATGGGAAGCCCATAATAGATAAAATTCTCCAAAGGATGAAGCATCAAATGTCTGCTGAAGAGCATGGGATGCATAAGACGGCAAAGTATCAGGGCATGCCCCATGAGATGCATGGCGGGAGGCATGAAGGCCATACCCTCGAAGACTTCAAAAGAAGATTCATAATATCAATAATACTAACAATTCCCATCCTGGCTCTATCCCCATTTATCCAGAGCATATTTCAGTTTGAGCTGAATGTCCCAGGCTCGATCTACATCCTTTTCCTGCTATCGACAGTCGTATATTTCTACGGTGGCTATCCCTTCCTGAAGGGCCTTTTCCGCGAAATCAGGGATAACAGCATCGGGATGATGACATTGATCGCCACTGCCATCAGCGCCGCATATTTTTACAGCTCTGCAGTGGCCTTCGGTTTGAAAGGAGAGGTCTTCTTCTGGGAGCTTGCAACGCTGATCGATATCATGCTTCTCGGCCACTGGATCGAGATGCGTTCAGTGCTTGGAGCCTCACGTGCTTTGGAGGAGCTGGTCAAGATAATGCCTTCTGAGGCCCATATGATAAAAGATGGTCAGACTGAAGATGTCAAAGTCGAAGACTTAAGGCCGGGAGATAAAGTGCTCATCAAACCCGGCGAAAAAGTGCCTGTAGATGGAGAGGTTACTGATGGTCGAACAAGTGTAAACGAATCAATGCTTACAGGTGAATCAAAGCCCATCTCCAAAAAGAGAGGAGATATGGTGATAGGTGGATCAATCAATGAAGAGGGTGGAGTAACAGTTGAAGTAAAAAAGGTGGGCTCTGAGACATACCTTGCCCAGGTAATATCATTGGTCAAACAGGCCCAAGAAAGCAAATCACGGACTCAAGACATTGCTGATAATGCAGCCCGTATGCTTACGATAATATCGCTCAGTGTCGGAGCCATCACACTTGTGACCTGGCTTCTCTTTGTCAGGGATTCTGCCTTTGCAATCGAGAGGGCTGTAACTGTTATGGTCATATCCTGTCCCCATGCCCTCGGCCTGGCGGTTCCTCTTGTAGTTGCAGTTTCAACATCCTTAGCTGCAAAATCCGGCCTTCTGATCAGGAATAGACAGGCATTCGAAAAGGCAAAGGACCTCCAGGCAGTGGTCTTCGATAAAACAGGCACTCTGACAGAGGGCCGCTTTGGCGTGACCGATGTCATTCCTTTGGCAGAATTGAGCGAGGCCGATGTTCTTGGCCTGACGACATCGCTTGAGGCAAGCTCAGAGCACCCGATTGCAGCAGGGATCATGAACAGCTCCAATGAGTGGAAGATCCAGCTTCAACAGGTGCATGATTTCAGGGCGCTGCCTGGAAAGGGTGTTGAGGGCATGATCGAAGGCAAAAGGCTGCTTGTCGCAAGTCCTGGATATTTGCGTGAAAATAATATCGACCTGAAGGATGAAAGGATAGAGAAGCTAGAGCAGCAGGGAAAGACCGTTGTAATCCTTTTGGAGGACAATCGACCGCTTGGAGCAGTCGCTCTAGCCGATATCATAAGAAAGGAATCCAGAGAGGCAATTGTTAAGCTGAAAGCAATGGACATAAAGTGCATGATGCTTACAGGAGATAACAGGTTTGTCGCCAAATGGGTGGCTGAAGAGCTGGGCCTGGACGATTTCTTTGCCGAGGTTCTGCCTCACGAGAAGTCAGAGGCGATAAAGAAGGTCCAGAAAGACTACATAGCGGCAATGGTTGGCGACGGGGTGAACGATGCACCTGCGCTCGTACAGGCTGATGTGGGAATAGCAATCGGTGCAGGAACCGATGTTGCTGTTGAGTCTGCAGACATAGTATTAGTGAGAAACGATCCAAGAGATGTTGCCTATACCATCATGCTGTCGAGGAAGACATACTCGAAGATGTTCCAAAATCTGGTCTGGGCCACAGGATATAACGCATTTGCAATCCCGCTTGCTGCAGGAGTTCTTTACAGCTACGGCATACTGCTGAGCCCTGCAGCAGGTGCGATACTCATGAGCGCAAGCACAGTGATTGTTGCCGTAAACGCGAGGCTGCTGAAGATATGATTGCAGGCAGATCTCTCTAAAACCAATTCTCCCTGATTCTGATATCCCTCATAATAGTTTGTGAAAGGCATCCCAAATAATTCTTATAATTTGCTGAGAAAGATATCGATAAACGCTCTGGCCGAACCAATAAATATTATAGTGCGCTTGGATAATATATTAGTACATGCCCTCTCAAAATGAGACCAGCGAAATGCACTCAAGAATATTGAAGCTTGTTTCGGAATCAGGTCGCAGATGTGATAATGAAAGAGCAATAGATGATGTCTGGATTTTAGATATAAAGCAAGGCAGATCGACTGTTAATATCCTGCATCATCTTAATAAAAGTTATATACTAATTCGCTTTAGATTTGATCTAAACGAGAACGATAAGAAATTGCTGAAAAGCAGCCTGAATAACACTACAGAGCTATCCGATTTTGAATATGATTTGCGCACAGCTATTACATCTCAAGACATTTATTACCTATTAAGAAGAGAAAAATGCGCTAGAAATTTGGATATTCCAGTTGGATTTGATATCATATCAAAGGTATTCCCCTTCGAGAAAGACTTCGGCATAGATAAATTCGATAAGGCCGTTCAAAATGTAATCAACTTTGGAGTGCTTGGAATTAGCTTCCTCAGGACTAAGGTAATTTCAAGCAAGGAATTGGTTGAGATGCTCAAATCCATAAGTACATCTCCATTGGGAATGTATGGCTGAAATTCGCCTTTTTAAATTTGGTTGGCTTTATATCTTTCAAGCAGTTTCAAAGGAGGATGAAGCACCGATGCATTGCCTGTAGAATATAGCTTCAAAGCAGCCGGTCAGCAGTTTTGCAGCATTGAACTAGCCTGGCTGTTTACATTATCTCTAAAAAAGGTTATAACCTAATAGATAGTTATTTTAAGAGGATAGAAATCATCGAGAGGACTAGTCCTGTAATCAAGTAGAGCTTCGATTCAAGATCCTGAAGCTGACAAGCTCGAATCGATTACAAACCATTAATGATAACAGGGTAAATTATTTTTGGTTAAGTGATATATATGCCAGAAAATAAAAAATATGTGCTCTGGTTCGATGAAATTGGCATCGGAGATGTACCATCTGTAGGCGGCAAGAATGCCTCCTTAGGAGAGATGTACAGGGAGCTGACACCCAAGGGCGTAAAGATTCCAAATGGCTTTGCCACGACTGCAGATGCGTATTGGCACTTTTTAAGCTCTGCAGGCATCCTGGACAAGCTCAAGGAGACGCTGGAGGGCCTGGACAAGAGCAATGTGAAGGATCTAGCTGCACGCGGCAAGAAGGCACGTGAGCTCATAAGGAGCGCAAAGATGCCTGACGATCTTTGGGAGCAGATCAAGGCTGCTTATGATAAATTGGGCAAGCAATACGGAAAGGATACTGATGTGGCGGTTCGAAGCTCTGCAACCGCAGAGGATCTGCCCACTGCATCATTCGCAGGCCAGCAGGAGACATATCTGAATGTCCGGGGCTACGATGAGCTGAAGGAGGCATGCGTCAAATGTTATGCATCTCTCTTCACAGACAGGGCGATATCCTATCGTATAGATCAGGGCTTCGACCAGTTCAAGGTCGCTCTATCAATAGGCATAATGAAGATGGTCAGATCGGACCTTGCAGCAAGCGGCGTCATATTCACTCTTGATACTGAGACAGGATTCAGAGATGTCGTATTTATCACGGGCTCCTACGGCCTGGGCGAGAACGTCGTGCAGGGAGCTGTAAATCCTGATGAGTTCTATGTCTTCAAGCCAACATACAGAAAAGGCTTCAAGCCCATAATCAGAAAGACGCTTGGCGATAAGAAGATAAAGATGGTCTATGGAAGCGGCAGCGAAAAAGCGCTCACAAAGAATATTGAGACTCCTGAAACGGACAGAAGAAAGTTCTGCATAACAGACGAGGATGTCCTGACGCTTGCAGGCTATGCGATAACTATTGAGGATCATTATTCTGCGAAGGCCGGAAAGGAGAGGCCGATGGATATAGAGTGGGCAAAGGATGGAACTACAGGTGAATTGTTCATTGTCCAGGCAAGGCCGGAGACTGTTCAGTCGCAGAAGGCTAGGGACGTTCTGGAAATATACCACCTGGAAAAGCGTGGGCCTGTTGTCGTTATGGGAAGAGGCGTCGGCGAGAAGATCGCAAGCGGGAAGGCGCACATAATCTCTGATGTAAGCCACCTCTCTTCCTTCAAGAAGGGAGAGGTACTGATTTCCAATACCACGACCCCTGACTGGGAGCCTGTGATGAAGATTGCCTCCGCCATAGTCACAAACGCAGGCGGAAGGACCAGCCATGCAGCCATAGTCAGCAGAGAGTTCGGGATACCTGCCGTAGTCGGAACAGGCAATGCCACAGAGAAGATCAAAGACGGCCAGGATGTGACTGTGAGCTGTGCTGAAGGCGACATGGGCGTGGTCTATGACGGCTTGCTTCCATTCAATATTGAAAGAGTAAGCCTGAAGGATCTTACCAGACCGAAGACGGAGATAATGATAAACCTTGGAAACCCTGAGGAAGCATTCGCTACATCCATGATCCCCAATGACGGCGTAGGCCTGGCGCGACTCGAGTTCATTATAAACAGCTACATCAAGATCCATCCGATGGCACTTGTCCATCCGGATAAAGTAAAGGATGAATCGATAAGAAAGCAGATCGATGAGCTTACTTATGGCTATCCAAATAAGTCAGAATATTTTATTGAGAAGCTCTCTCAGGGCGTTGGAACTATTGCTGCAGCCTTCTACCCCAGGCCAGTGGTCGTCCGCCTGAGCGATTTCAAGTCCAACGAGTATGCCAATCTGATCGCAGGCGAGTACTTCGAAATCCAGGAAAGCAATCCCATGATTGGGTTCCGAGGAGCCTCACGGTACTATAACGAGCGATACAGAGACGGCTTTGCACTTGAGTGTGCAGCGCTGAAGCGGGCCCGTGAGGAGATGGGGCTTATCAACATCATTATAATGATACCTTTCTGCCGAAGGGTTGAGGAAGCGAAGAAGGTCCTTGTAGAGATGGAGAAGAACGGCCTCAAACGAAGTGCCAAAGATCTTCAGGTCTACGTAATGTGCGAGATACCAAGCAACGTCATGCTTGTGGATGAATTTTGCAAGCTCATCGACGGCATGTCTATAGGTTCGAATGACCTGACGCAGCTGACTCTCGGAATAGATCGCGATTCAGAGTTGCTTGCAGCGGATTTCGATGAGCGTGATCCGGCTGTTCTGAAGATGGTGGCGTTATCGATCCAGGGAACAAAAAGAAACGGCCGTCATAGCGGACTATGCGGCCAGGCTCCGAGCGATTATCCGGAGTTTGCGGAGTTCCTGGTGGAGCAAGGGATTGATTCCATATCCATCAACCCGGATACAGTGATGAAGATCACGCTCAAGGTTGTGGAAGTTGAGAAGAGACTGGGCAGGAAATAGCTTTCCTATCCATTATTCTTTGAGATTGTGATCCATAAGTAAGATCTTCGTGTCATCAATGGCCAGTTCCCCGTAGATCTAATACAATAATATTTTATCACTTAGATTTTATCCTTGGCAGAATCAACACTGCGCAGCAACGTCGCAAGATCATCCACCTTCACCGGCTTTGCGATGTAGCCGTTCATGCCAGCTTCGAGGCACAGTTCTCGATCGCCGTCCATTGCGAAAGCCGTGATTGCAACTACTTTCGGACCATTTTCAGGCCACAGCTTTCTTATCTCTTTTGTAGCTGTGATGCCGTCCATCTCTGGCATTTTTATATCCATGAAGATCAGATCATATTGCCGGATTTGAAGGGCCTGAAGGACTTCAACGCCATCTGCTACAGCATCCGCTCTGTAGCCCAGACGCTTGAGCATTTCAACAAGAACCCTTTGATTTGAGGGATTATCTTCGGCAACAAGAATTGCCAGAGGGTTCTGGCCCGAGAGGTTTTCATACTCAGTAGCCATATCCTTCTCATCTAAATCCAATTGTTTTCCTGGAATGGCTTCAGCCTGGATCGTAAATCGAAAAGTAGAGCCAATGCCCTCCTCGCTCTCGGCCCATATCTCCCCGTCCATTAGCTCCACAAGCTTCTTGCATATGGCGAGTCCGAGTCCTGCGCCATCACGTTTGCGGCTGATGGTGTACTCAAGCTGTGCAAAGGGCTTGAAGAGCCTGTCCATCTTGTCTTGAGGCATTCCAATGCCTGTATCTGTGACTGCAAATGTTATTTGGCGTTTATCGCCTTCGATGGTTTCGGAGGAAACTGATACTGATATATCTCCCGCATCGGTAAACTTGACTGCATTGCTGAGCAGATTGGCCAAAATCTGTCTGAGCCTTCCCGGATCGCCAATGATAATATCCGGGGTTCCGTAAGCGATTGTATAGGCAAGGTTCAAACCCTTATCATTGGCCTGCACAGCTACCATATCCAAAGATTCCTCAATGCAGGCCTTTAGGCTGAGAGGTTGAAGCTCCAGCTTTACCTTCTCCTTTTCAGCTTTTGAAAACTCAAGGATGTCGCTGATGATTGATAGCAAAGCTTCTCCACCGTTTCTGATCCGTTCAATATCCTCCTTCTGCTCTTGGGTGAGATTATCTGCCAGGAGAAGGCTTGAGAAGCCTATAACAGCATTCAGAGGTGTTCTCAGCTCATGGGACATGTTAGCTAAAAACGCGGCCTTGGCCTCGACTGCTGCCTCTGCTTCCTCCTTTGCTGCAATTAGCTCTTTCTCCGTCTTTTCGTGCTCTGAAATCTCCACCTGAAGTTCTTCGTTGATCACTTCGAGGTTCTCTTTAGCGTCGGATAGCTCCGCGGTCCTTTCCTGGACCCTTTGCTCAAGCTCGTCCTTCGCTTTGCGCAAAGCCTCCTCCATAGCCTTTCGCTCTGTGATGTCATGGCCAACTAGCAGATGCTGACCGGACAGGATATTAGCGATACCGATTGCATCGATAGTACGAAATGTTCCCTCTTTGTGCCGGATTCCCACTTCTCCTGCAAATCGGCCAGTTTTTATAAAAGCATGCCATGTTGCAGATAAATCAAAGCTGGGATCTACAAAATCCGGCAGGAACTGGCCTATAAGCTGCTCATGAGGTATGCCGGTGATAGCGCTGGCTCCGGGATTAGCACTGGTACAGTACATATCGTTATCAATTGTGAGGATAGCATCCTGTGTTGATTCGAAGATCGATCGGAACCGCTTTTCGCTACGGCGAATCTCCTCTTCTGCCCGTTTTCTCTCGGCAACCTCTCTCTCCAGGTCAGCCTTTGAGGCTGTGATGGTTTTCAGATTTGCCGTCATCTGGTTAAAGGCCTTGGCAAGATCGCTGATCTCATCATCCTTTTTCTCAACGATTGAATAATCTAGGTTGCCGGAGCCGATAATTCTCGCTCCCGCCTGGAGATTCGATATCGATGTTAGCGTACGCCGATAAATCAGGAGATAATCGGTAATAAGAAATGCCATAAAGGCGCCCATAAGAGCAAAGATTAGCAGATTATTTCGCTGTTTAGTCTCGTCTGCCTGCTGACTTAACATCTGTGCTAGACGTGAAGCATCAAAGACTATACCCTGGGTTTGGACCCCAATCCTGCTTCCCGAGACCTGAATAAACGCCAGATCTGCCGTGTTTTGTTGGGTTTGAGGTGCGCTCTTGACTTTCGATACTATATCATCGAAAATTTCATTCAAACGCTGCCCATTGGCCCTGATATTATTAGCGAGCACCTGCTGCTCAGGCTGCTCGACAGTCAGATTTGAGATATCCGCTGAGATGGAAGAGTATTTGGATTTCCATCGATCGATCTGCTGGCTTTCATGGTACAGAAGATAATCATTTGATAAATAGCTGAGCTCACCGACATTTAGTTCGATATTTTTTGCGAGCTTTTCCTGCTTACTCAGCCGTTCTACTTGTTGATTTGTGGAGATCACCGATGCTGAGATAATTGCCAGGGCTATACCGAAGAAGACCATGCTTACGATCAACTGGGTCCTGATCTTCATGATTTCTCAATTCACCTGATATTCACAGATTCCGGCTTAACTTCCTCTATACCCTTCGTATATATGTAATCTTGGAAATATGGTAATGTCTTTCTGCTTGTGAAATTATTATTAATCATCCAGTGTCCTTCATCGCTCATGGCAATTAAGAGCGACTGGTCCAACGAGAGTGAAAAATAGTGGTTCGGCCAGACCGTTGCCATATACTCGTCGCTGAAATTCAGCCTCTTCTGGACGATCGCTTCTGCATCGGAAGGATGATCTATCGAATACTGCTCTGCTTCGTCGAGCGACCTGAGGAACTTGTTAATAAGCTCCGGATGTGCCGCTATCCAGGCGTCCCTGCTCACCAGAACCCCATACAGCAACTGGTTACTTTGGGCCTGCCAGCTTATGCCGTTATAACCCAGCCGTTTCTCCATCTCATACACGTATGGCTGATAGTAGATTATCGCGTCGATGCTACCATTTGCTATGGCATCTACCGCCCGGGATGGGGGCACATCTACGAGGGTGACGTCCTGCAGGCCAATTCCATGGAGCTCTAAGAAACGCCCCAAGAAGAACTCACATATCGTTCCCCGGGGAACGCCGACCTTTTTCCCCTTCAGGTCTGAAGTGTTTTTGATCCCATGGTCTCTCCGGCCGATGATCTTCTCGTTCTGATGCTTATCGATGCTGGCGAAGATGCAAACACGTTTATCGTTGAATATAGCCGCCACTACCGGGTACTCTGCCGTTACCGCTATGTCCAGATCGCCCTTCACCATATCGTTGAGCGGGGCGACTCCGTCCATATAGTCATCCCTCAATGTCACGTTCAGGCCGTTCTTCTTAAAGAGATCCCGATCTTGGGCGATATAGATGTACATGGATAGCTCGAAGGGCGGGCTGCCAACGGTGATCGGTTCGAGCGTATCCGGAAACGTAGTCCCCGGACTCGATAGGTACCATGCGCCGAGCCCCGCCAGGAGGACTACAGCTATGGCTCCTATCGTCCCAATAACGATTTTTTTCCATGGTCTCACTTTTATCCCTGTACCATACTCCATGGTCACTCACTTCAACCGATGATATTCACCGACTCCGGCTCTACGTCCTCAAGGCCTTTCATATAAATGTACTTCCTGAAATCGGGTATGGTCTTCTCACTAGTAAGGTTGTTTTGAATCATCCACCGAGCTTCATCCTCCATGGCTGTGATGAGCGACTGGTCAAGGGAGAGCGAGAACTGGTTCTGCTGCCAGACTCTATCCATGTACCCTGGAGTGAGGTTCAGCCTTCTTTGCACGATTGCCCGGGCTTCGGCTGGATGAGTGGCTGCATATTCATCAGCCTTTATCAGGGATACAAGGAACCTTTCGATAAGCTCGGGATGCTCCGCTATCCAGTCATCCGTAGAGATGATCAGCGAAAACACTGGCTGGCTGCTCTGTGCAGGCCAGAAAACATGGTTATCACCCAACCGGTCACGAGCTGCACTGGCGTATGGCTCGGCAGTTGAAATAGCATCAACGTCTCCGTCCGCAACGGCATTTACCCATCCTTCCGGGGTTTTGATATTGATGAGGTTTATATCGTGCATGGTCATGCCCTGCAGCATAAGGAACCTTCCAAGGTGGAATTCTGCTACCGTGCCAAGGGCGGTCCCGATCTTTTTACCTTTAAGATCTGAGGCATCATCAATCCCCTGATCACTCCGCGCGACTATATAGATGAAATCGCCTTTGTCGATGTTGCCTATTGCCCGGATTGTTGCATTCTGAAAGGCCTTCCTGACCAGAGGGAACTCAGATGCCCCTACGGTGATATCAGCTTCACCGTTTATCACTCCGTCGAGGGAAGCGGCCCCAGAATCGTACTTTCGCAGTGTCAGATTGAGGCTGTTCTCCTCGAAAAAGCCTAGATCTTCGGCCACCCAGAACAGTGCACTCGCTTCATACGGTGCATATGCAACCGTGACCGACTCCAAAGGTTTCACGGTATTTTTCTGAGAGCCCAGGATATACCAATACCATCCCCCAAGCCCAGCCAGAGCTATTACGGCGATGATTGCGATCGCAACAACCCTTCTATTCATGGTTCTCCGTTTTTTATCTGGATCGCCGGTCCACCAACGATGACCGGTTTGAGCGCTCCTGGATCGGTTCTTGAAAAACTGAGGAAATACAATGCACCGACTGCCATGAGCACAATTACAGCACCCAAGGCTATCGAGATTTCAATTTTTTTATCTTGCTCCTAAATCCGATCTGATCCTAGAGGCGCCCCACATCAACCGATGATATTCACCGACTCCGGCTTTACCTCTTCAAGGCCTTTTGTGTACATATAATTCCTCAAATTGGGTATTGTCTTCTCGTCCGTGAGGTTGTTATTGATCATCCACCGGCCCTCGTCCTCCATGGCTGTCACGAGCGATTGGTCCAGCGAGAGAGAAAACTGGCTCTTAGGCCAGACGTCCGCCATATACTCATCAGTGTAGTTCAACTTTTTTTGAAGGATATCCTTTGATTCCAGCGGATGGCTGAGGGCATAATTCTCAGCCAGGACAAGGGATTTCAGGAGTTTATTTATCGTTTCGTGATGGCTGGCAATCCAGTCGTTCCTGCAAGTCAGGACTCCAAAGGCATTCTGGTTACTTTGCGCTTGCCAAACTACAGCACTGCTATCCAGCCTTTCTTCTACACTATTGAGATAGACCTGCGGGATTATGACCGCATCCACACTGCCGTTTCCAATTGATGCCGAATATTGAGAAGGCTGGATATCAACAAATATTATGTCTTTCAAGTTAATGTTATTCAGATAGAGAAATCTGCCGAGATAGAACTCGGTTATTGTCCCGCGAGCCACACCGATTTTTTTCCCACGCAGATCTGCGATATGCTCAATGCCTCGATCTTTCCTGCCAACAATATATTGGCCTTGGTATTTATCGATGCTGCTGATCACGCTAATATTCGCTTGTTTTAACGCTATTCCCACAACGGGGTACTCTGATGAAGCCGCTATTTCCGCATCTCCATCTATCATGCTATTAACACATGCTAGTCCTGTATCACAATAACCGACCGTCACATTCAGGCCATTCTGGGCAAAGAAGCCCCTATCTTCGGCGATAAAGATCAGTCCAGCCAGCTCCTGGATAGTAGTTCTGATGATAACAGGTTCGGGCTCTTCTGTATCAGTTATCGAATGGTTCATGAAGTACCAGGCCCCAAATCCTGCCATCACCAGCACAGCGATGGCCACTATAGCTACCACATTCTTTTTCACAGCCTAGCCCCAGCTTCGACTTCGGTCTTCATGTTTCCTCGTAATCACCGAATATTCATCGCATTTGGCTTTACTTCCTCCAGGCTCTTTGTATTTCATAACCGATTTGTAATTGCGTAGAGCCGATAATATTCAACGACTCCGGCTTCACTTCTTCAAGGCCTTTTATATATAGATATTTCCTAAAGTCGGGTATTGTTTTCTCAGTACAGAAGTTACAGAACAGACCTGCCGGCTGGTTATGGAATTTGCAATTTAATTCTAATTAATACTACTAATTATTGCTTCCACATGGTTTATTAAACTTAAGAATTGAAGGCAACAATGCTGAGTTTAGGCAAAAATGCTAAATATGCAGTTAGGACTAATATGAGGTTAAGGATGATATTTGACTGGGCCGGAGGATTTACCGCATGAGGATGAAGAAAAGAAGCGATGATCTCATTATTTCTCAGATACTGGATATATGTGAAAGCGGTGCACGTAAAACCAGGATAGTCTACCAAGCAAACCTTAATTCCACGACAGTAAATCGATATCTCGAATGCCTTATAGAAACCGGCATGATAGAGCAATCCAACTGCGGATCAAGCCACCTATTCAAAACTACAGAGAAAGGAGAAGAGCTGAAAGATAAACTGAGCCGCCTCCAGACAGAGATGGATGAACTCCGTACCAGCGTGCTTAATGTCCCTGTCTAGACCAGAGGCCAAGAATAACATCATTCATAGTTATCTTATCATACCTTTATGATATCTCAATCTATAGCAAAGTTCAGGGATTAATAAAGTGTTCGTAATCATATTCTTCTTAGATGGCAGCCTTATATCAAAAGCAAGATCCTGTCTGGCATAAAGCCATAAAGCCGCGGGTAGTGATAATAAAGGTAGAAGTATTCTGGCCACATGGGTTGCTCTATCCATAAAAGTTGGTCCTCCCCAGGATTTAGTATCATTTTTTGCAATTATGGCTAATTCATCTTTCCACAAACTAGATTGGGCCATGGTCTTGCTTGCCTCATGAAGACGAAAGCAGCTTAAAATCTCATTTATACGAAAAAACTTATTATGCTCTCCGATCCTCAGCCAAAAGTCATAATCCATCGCATGATGCAGAAAAGGGTTTAACTTATATTCATCCACAATACACTTTTTGAAAAATACAGACGGCTGAGCAAGAACGTTTTGCGTTTTTAAGGCGCTATATTTGAATGCCGGCAATACAGGCAGTATTCTTATTACAGTATTCTTCGAATCGATGTAGATCGCGTCGCCGTATGCGATTGTTGCCTTCTCATGGTCCTCAAAGAATTTAGCTACTTTATCAATCGTATACTTACTGAAGTATGCATCATCCGAATTTATCCAGCCTATGATCTCTCCTTTAGCCATTTTGAAGCCTTTATTGATCGCATCGGACTGTCCTTGGTCAGGTTCGGAGATCCATCGCAGGTTATATTCCCCTTCATATTTCCTTATGATATCTAACGTATTATCGGTTGATCTACCATCGATAATTATATGCTCTATATTAGGGTAGCATTGATTCTTTACGCTCAGTATAGCATATTCAATGAATTTATCTTGATTGAATGAAGGGGTGATTATAGATACTAATGGTTTATGCTTGCCCATAGTACTCGCACTCGTCCTTTTCCTTAGAGCAGTTCAATATACCGAATTTAGCGCAGATCATCTATTTCGATCCTGCTCTACTCCAACAACTTCTTACCGGCTCAAACTCTTCCAATATTGAAAAGATTCCTCGAACGAAATCTTTACCAGTCCATTGAGATGCGCGCTTGAAACCTTTCGCTATCATCCCCTCTCTAAGATCTGAATTTTCATAAAGAGATTTAATCGCAAGGGCAATCTCATCTGGTTTTTTTGGATCTACTAATATAGCAGCGTCTCCCAGCTGTTCCTCTGCCCCTGCCACATTTGATGCAATTACTGGGCAGCCCAGCGCAAATGCTTCAAGTGGCGGCAAATTTTCAGGGCCAAAGAATGTAACATATGTAAGCGCAAATGCCTGGCGATAGAGCGAAATTAAATCTTCCTGTGGAACAAATCCCAGGAAATGAACTTGCGGAGAGAGATCGAGATCTCGTACAAGTTGTTTTATGTAAGTCAGATTTCCATGATCGGAGCCTATAAATACTACCGGCAGAATTACTCCCAGCTTATCTCTTAAAATTTTCGCCGATTTTAGCAGATTAGCATGATTCTTATGCGACCAGAATTGAGCGGGATAAAACAAATAACCTTTTGGTATGCCATACTTTTCTAAAATGCTTTTATCATTGAGTAGTGGTGCATTTAATGCATACCTAGGTGTGGGATGCGGAAGAATCTTTATTCGTTCTGGTGGAATTTGGTAAAATCGTTCTATCTCTTTTTGGCCAACTTCTGACCCAGTAATAATATATGTAGCTTTTTGAAGTGATCTTGAATAAAACCTTTCTCGGTTATCCCAAATACCTTTTTCGCTTACCTCTGGAAACCATGGCTGAAGACGATGCTGTAGATCCCATACTATAGTTATATATGGTATATCAATATCTATCAGTCCAGGACTAATAAACCACATAATATCAATTTTGTCTTTCAGTGCCATCCTCTCTAATTTGCAAGGTTTACTCCATATCTTGTAAAATTGCGGATAATCCGACCTGATACGGTTCAGTAAGGCCTCGATCTTATCCAATCTGCTGTATGAGATGATTCTTATCTTGTCAGAGACAGGATTATGAGGATATCCTGGTATTTTCTTCCCACTTAAGAATAATATAAAGTTGTATTCGCTCTCTTCTGCAAGCTCAAAAAAAGATTGTAATATATCCGCTTGGATTGTATATCCTCCGCCCATTTCGGGCGAATAATCTTCTATAAGCACGCCTACATTCATCATAGTACCACTTTCATTAGAGCTTAGTCAACTTTGCGTGAGACGGCGACGATATGCCAGGTCTCATCTGTAATTACCTCGCCATCAGTGAATCCTGAAAACCATTTTAGCGGCATAAAGGAATTGGATGATAATAGTTCAACCATCTCTTGCACAAGGAAATAGCGATTAGTTTGAGTTTCATGTATGCTATAGTAAGTACCATCATCCATCATATTATAGATAGTATAAGATACATGTGCTAGCTGTTTTGCAGGATCTCATTCGGTTTCGGAGGTCCTCAATATCTCGCCTTCTGGAGTCGCCCATCTGTGCACTCTCAGGGGATCGTAATTACGTAGCATCGCTGCTGCATGTCAAAACTCGGTACATCTCATAATAACTTTTGGTCCCAGCAACGCCTTATACGCTCAAATTCGTCTAAAATAGAAAATATTCCTCGCACAAAATCGTCACCGGTCCAGCTTGAAGCCCTTTCTATGCCTCTCTTAATGAGAGTTGATCGCAAATCAGGATTATCATAAAGTGATTTGATAGCCAAAGCGATTTCTTCAGGGCTTTTCGGGTCTACAAGCAGGGCGGCATCTCCCAGTTGCTCCTCTGCTCCAGATACTTTGGAGGCCACAACCGGACAACCTAAGGCAAAGGCTTCAAGGGGAGGCAGATTTTCTGGACCAAAGAAGGATAGATAAGTAAGTGCAAAAGCATTGCGATATAACAATATCAAGTCGTTCTGGGGCACAAATCCCAGGAAAAAAACCTGATCAGATAAGCCTAGATTGCTCGTGACTTCTTTTACATAATTCACATTTCCCATATCAGATCCTACGAGAACAAGGGAGAATCTAAGGCCATGGTTTTCTTTAAGGGATTTCAGAGATAACAATAAGTTAACATGATTTTTATGAGACCAGAATTGAGCCGGATAAAAAAGATAATTCCTGCGTATGCTATACTTATTGATTACATCTCCAGAATCGCTTGGGTTAGCATCAAGAATATATTTGGGTGTAGGATGAGGAAGAACCCTGATATTCTCTGTGGGAATCCCATAAAAGTACTCTATCTCTTTGCGACCTGCCTCTGTGCCAGTGATGATAAATGAAGCCCTTTTAAGAACTCTTAAATAATAGTCCTCTCGATTTTGCCAGGCCCCGTTTATGCTTACCTCAGGAAACCAGGGTTGTAATCTATGCTGCAGGTCCCAGACTACAGTAATATAAGGTATGTCAATATCTGTAACTGCGGGGCCAATAAACCACATGATTTCCACTCCTTCCCTTTTGGCAATGCGATCCAATCTATACGGCAAACTAAGAATCTTTCCGATAAATGGAATTTTCCACACAAATGGCAAATTTTCCAAAATAGATATTGTCTTTTTGTGAATAGGAAAAATGGATATGTTGTGTAAATCGCATAACTTGATTATAGAGCTGGCGACCACTTCACTCTTGCTATTCGTGAACAGGACAAAATCGTGTGGGTTATCCCCGGCTAACTTTGATAATGATTGAAGAAGATCCAAATGGAATGTATAGCCACCTCCTGCTTCTGGAACGATATCAGCTATAAATACGCCAACCTTCATTGATGCAAATACCTCTGATTTGTAATGAATTGAATAACTACAGTTATGGAACTAAAGCCGTTGGGCTACAGCCAAAATGTGCCAAGTATCTTCATTTATATCTTCACACTCAGTATAACCGGCAAACCACTTCTTAGGCTTGAATGAGCTGAATGATAGAAATCCTGCCATCTCTTGCATTAGAAAATAGCGATTGATCTGCGTTTCCTCAACGCAAGAGTAAGTTCCATCCTTTCGCAGTTCATAAATTGTGTATGCTACTATAGCTAACTGCCTAGCAGATTCTAGAGATGTCTCTGATATCCGCAATATTTCTCCGTTAGGTGTCTGCCATCTACGGATTCTCAGAGGATCGTAGCCGCATAACATCGCTGCCGCATGCCAGAACTCAAATATGAATAACCCTCCATCCCGCAGACGTTTGTATACTCCTTCGAAAACATTCTTCAGCGCTTCATTGGTGGCAACATAACCTATAGAATCAAATAGACATATAGCTACGTCGAATCGTTTATCGGGAAGATCAAGCTTGCGCATATCCTGGCACTGAAAATCTACAGAGGAGGAAATCTTAGCTGCCTTTAGCCTTGCACAATTCAGCATATCCTCCGAATAATCAGTAGCTGTAACCTTATAGCCTAATCTCTCCAGAGCAAAAGCATGTGATCCAGTCCCGCACGCTAGCTCCAATAGCCTCTTAGAGGATCCTATACCATATTTTTTGATACATTGATCAATAAAGGATGCCTCTTGTTCATAGGGCTTATCTTTGTAAAATAAATCATAAAGCTCAGCATGACGTCCGATATAGGAACTCATCTTTGTTCTCCACCTAAGTTCTCCGTTCAAGAAGCAATCCTACCATTTTTGTCTCAACAATTTTAGAGGCAATTCTGATTAGGTTCACATTACTTTCGTTAAAATAGAATTTAATACAGTATTCATCCGCGAAGCTGCTCTTAAGAACGTCAAGAGGAACTATGGTCAAGGGTTGTGATGTCTTTCTATTCTTAAAGCCTTCTGGAACTAATCCAGGGCCATGGTCTGATAAGTTAGCTACCTGCTTAGTTATCAAAGGTCTAGATATCTTTTCACCAACAACGGTACGCGTGAGATAAACTTTATCAAACTGTAGTTTAATCAGGCTATTCAAAGTTTGAAGAGGATCTGGCGTATATTGAAGCGCTCCCTGGGCAATCAGCAGATCTCTATGTTCAAGCTCCTCTACAGCTTGTTCAAGGTTATCGAAGAATTTTATATTCCCTGATTGAAATGCCCTTTTACCTTCTGCAGCCATTGATGGAGTCTCTAGAATATACCATTTATCAATTTTTAAAGGTAAAAGACGATTAACTTCAAAATAGGTTGCACCACAGGCTCCACCTAACTCGAGCACATGAAGCGGCTTGTTTGTGCAAACATAAGATATGACAAATAAGTTCTGTGCAAGCTGGCGATTATCAATAGTTCCTACATCGCTCTTTATCAAAGCATCTTTAAGCCTCACTGTTTTATCTGATACAGTTCTAACGACATCAGGATCCTCATAAGTATCTGAATCTGCGATGGCAGAATTATAGTTACTATACAGCTCCATAGACTCTTTGGCCATTAGCCAAGAGAAGTAAGGGCGTAATAGTTCCTTGAATTTCATAAAACTCCGACTGCATCAAATAATTCGAGAATTGCAAGAGGCATTTAATAATGTTTCTGTGATTAAATATATAGTATCTTCTTGCATCGTATAAGTAGAAGGCAAATAAATTCCATTCTCCCATAGGCTATCTGCCACAGGACAAGGCACTTCCCGAAATTCTAGACTAGATCTCAGACACGGCTGTTGGTTCATGGGACAAAAAAAGGTGCGTGTATCTATTCCCTTTGCCCATAATGCCTCAGAGAGTTGATCACGGGTCATGCCGAATTCCGGTCCAATAGTAATCGCATACATCCAATAGACATTGAAAGCCCATTCCAGCTCAACCGGCAGATGCAAGCCTGGAACATCTTTCAAATAGCGATTATAGGTCTTGGCTACACGTCTCTTCTCTGTAATTATTTTATCAATTTTACGAAGCTGGGCTAAACCCATCGCTGCTTGATATCCAGTCATTCGAAAGTTGTAACCTGCTACATCATGTCTGAAACGGGGTTTAGTAAATGCTAAATTACGAAGCAAGCGCAATCTCTCTGCCAAAGACCTATTATTAGTTACAACCATCCCACCTTCACCGGTGGTTATTACCTTGTTGGCATAAAAGCTAAAACACCCCATGTCTCCAAAGCTTCCTGCTCTTTTGCCTCTGCACATCGCTCCATGTGCCTCAGCACAATCTTCTATGACCACTAAGTTATGTCCCTCTACAATCTCATTCAAGCGGTCCATATCTACTGGATGGCCATAGAGATGAACGGGGATTATAGCCTTGGTCCTGTGATTGATAAGGCCCTCAATAAGATCCAGGTCGAGGTTCCAAGTTATATTTTCAGAATCAACTGGCACGGGTATAGCGCCGTTATGAACAACTGCCAATGCAGTTGCAATATTGGTACAAGCGCTGACTAAAACTTCATCACCATGTCCAATGCCAGCTGCTGCAACAGCCAAATGCAAAGCAGTTGTTCCACTGGTCACAGCTATGCCGTATTCACATCCACAGTAATTGGCAAATTCGCTTTCAAATTGATCAAGGGCTTTCCCGAAGGTACCCGAAATCTCTCCACGACGAAGAGCTTCCACTACAAAAGCAATTTCATCTTCTCCGATGACTGGCTCGAATACAGGTATCATCACTTGGCCTCAGCAAAAACCTTATCCTTTTCAGTCCCCATGAAGGGGCCCTGCTTAACGCTTATGCATTGCATGTCCTCTATAACCTTTAGAGCATGGATTCCATGGATTAATACAATGGCATCCCCTTTGCGCAGCACTACCTCCCGAAGGAGCTTGCCTTCATCGCTATAAAGCTGCACAGCTACGACGCCTCGCTGGACGACAAACATCTGTTGAAGATCTTCTATGGTTCTTTTTATAGCCCTATGGGTATGAGGAGGTTCTTTAAAACCAGCCTCATGCGCAAGCAGACCAAATTGAAATGAAGATTCAGGCGGAGAAAAAAAGGTTGTCCGTTTAACTTGTGTATCGCTCCAAATTATTTCTGCATAGCGAATGCCGTTATACTCAATAGACTCTATAGCCATAAAGATCAATCCTATCAGTTTCATGGTTGTTTAAATAGTTCTAGACAGAGAACCGCTCGCTCTCCTGCCGGATAATCGGGAGGATACTCCAAAGTACTATTTGGATCAAAGTACTTGCTATTGTGAACATCAAAGAACTCGCATTCAGCGCAAGATTTTCTGTCGCTTATCTTCCATCCGTCAGGATCATATTTGAACACAGTCTCCCTATAATAGGTCGGATGAAACTCCTTTATGAGTTCTTCAGCTAATGAGGAGTCAAATTGCTGGAACCATCCATGATCCTCATATTTGCCAAAGGGGAACGTACAATATAAAACGCCACCCGGCTTAAGAACTCTGCTTAATTCTCTAATGGCAATTAAGAAATCCTTAGATCCGCTCCGTTTTGCTATATTTCCCTGTTTGACGTACATCGAGTTATCCATACCTATATGCTCAATTGTAGAAATACATACAACAATATCGAACAAGTTGTCTCTAAAATCCATGTTGCGCAAGTCCCCGAAAATATAGGATATGCTCCTCTGCCAGTGGCATTCTCCTTCAGGTCCTAGCGTAGTGATAGCGATCTTCTTATTGGATAGAGGAGATGAGGCCAAAATAACTTCATGGTTGAGGGATGAACCTGCATCGAGAAGGTAGCCTTCTCTCGTTTTTAGGCGGGCAAGGGCCCACGGGATTTCTACAACTCGCGCATCAAGGCGAAATCCATAGTTTTGCGGCAGATCTCGTGATTGAAGGAATAGCTCCAGGAAAGATGGATCATTAATCACATTTTTAAGATACATATCTTTATATAAACTATATCCAGATCGCCAAGGCCTACGATCGGACTCCAAATAATTCTTAAGATCCCGATTATTCTTCATCTCAATGATTTTGGACCGTGAATTTGAGCCCAATCTCAAGGCCCCATTAACAACCGATCCAGCAATCCGCCTTAATACCACTATAACATCTCCCGTAATTATGATCGCCGTATATATCCTATTCTAGTAAGCAAATCTGATGCTCGTTTGCATAGATTACCTATTAGGCCTTGATCTTTTGGAAATGCTTGCTGCCAAAGGATTGGACATTGTGGATTTTCAATTGGCTCAGGCCACCTTTCCGGCAGAGGCGGACAAGGTTTCAGAGGTGGATTGGCCCATTGAATCCCATCGGAAGCATTTGTAGCGAGAGAGTCAAATCCGATATGTTCGACCATACTATGAGGTGGACGTAAGCATAAACCACCTTTAAGGATATGGAGGTAAGACCAACGAACCGCCCAAATGTTGCGCTTAAGCTCCGATTCCGCCATTTCCGGCAAGTCGGGGCCATAGCGACTGATATCTATTCCTTTTGCTGCACATTCATCCATTAGCGACTTAGCATTTTTTTCCATTCCTTGCCAAGATCGCCTCCATGTGCCCCATACCCAGCACTCAGCCCTGCCATCAAAATATGGCTGACCAGAAATATTTTTTGGAGTTGCACGCGGATGAGTCCACCCAGTCACGCTCATCACTTTATGTTCATTCTGGTAGGTACCTAAAGCGGCGCATAGATAATTATACGTCCCAGGAACACAAACGAGGTCATCCTCGAAAACAATAATCGCTTCATGATTATTTATAACTTCAGTTACGCCTGATAGTATTGATCGTCCGAGACCTAGGTTCTCCTCGCGTTCGGTTATTATCATTTTGCACCAATCTATTTTTTCCAATATCTTGCGAACTTTTGCTACCGCAGCTGCATCGTTTTTCGTCCGAGGGCCATCACTAAAGGAATAAATCAAAGGCACTTCATTTAGACGCAAGCATTCAAGAGTACGGCGCAAATGATCTGGCCGAGCATATGCAAATAACACAATTGGAATTGTTCCTACCATAAATATCACATATAAAATTAGCAATGCTAATCAATCGAATTTATAAATTTACAGCTCCCTAGACAACTCGTTAATAATCTCTCAATATCGGATCAATTAGTCTAAGTCTGATGGGATTAACAAACCCGTTTAATATTTTTGGCCTGAAATAGTTATTTGATAGTATATAGCTTGCATCATCCATTGTAAATACGTGTCTTTTCATATTATACATTGACCGATTTAATTCAGCTTCTTTTCCCTCATAGGTACTGCCATCACCATATGGTATATGAGAATAATCATGGTTTTGATGTATTGCAGTTATCGCCTCAGTAGCATCAATCACATTGACTCCCATATGAAGCGCATTATAAACCATCCAATTATCCCAAATTGGCCGACCGATAGCAAAGGGGGGGATGTTCTTAAAAAGCCCGCGGCTGAATATAAAATAATCCATCCCACCTTTAGGGTGCAGCCATCCGTTCTGTTTTGCTGCGCCTTTGAGTTTCTCCTCCCATTTGGAGTCAAAATCGATAGGTTTATCGATATCCAGATCCCAGCGCTGTCCGATTGCCAAGAATTTGAGCATTTTTGACGATATACATGAGACAGCATTTACAAAATCCGATAAATAAATTACATCGGCGTTTGAATAGCACATTACATCATGCAATGCGTAGTCTTGAGCTTGCCTAAACATATCGCTGACCAACGGCGTTCCGAAATCATTTCGTGCCACGTATGGAATATGAATCAAACCATATTCAGCGGCAACTTCCCCTATCCCCTCTTCATCCCCAAAAAGGATGATCTCAAACTTTGGCTGTAGGAGAGTCCAACTATGAATTGCGTTGCGCTGAATAACTCCAATATGTCCTTTGAATGGCTTTGGCGCCGCAAAGAGGGTTATCATATCTAATTTCCAGTCTCCCTTTCAGGTTTAATAGACTCCTTTAAGCGAAATACTTCAACTTCGAACGAGCCTTTCCATTCAAGTATGCTATTGAAAATATCTTGATTTGGAAAGAATATTTCCTGGTTGAGATGTGTATGCTGTGATAGAATAGACCATTTCCAATAATCCGATCTGACTCCTTCGAGTTGGCGTTTTGTATATTCAAAAAAAACAATTTTATTATCTATCACTACTGTATACCACTTATGCATTCCTTTTGCCCATGCAAAGAGCGCATCTTTCATGAATGTCGGCGTCTCGATATACCCAGCTTTTGCTACACGGATTATTTCTTGGCATGCTCTCTTTGGATCATTAACATGCTCTAATATATGTGAACAATAGAGATAGTCTATCGATTTATCCTTAAATGGCATATATTCAATATCCAGAATTATGAAATCCCTATCATCCCTGACTAATTTGTTAGTTCGATGTACATTTACTCCTGTGAATTTATCGGCAAGAACTGTTGCTTTAGGGAATGGATAATTACCGCTGCCGATATCTACTATCATACCTTTTTCAGGGCATAGCCTAATAAAATTCTCTTGATAAGAATGATATCTATCGATATTTTCATATAAATGATCTGGTTCCAATCCTAGGCCCGTTCGAATGATATTCTTTATATCAAAAAATAAATATTTCAATATATCTAAAATCATTTAACTCTACAGAATATATCTGTCCTCCACCATTTCGAATTATAGGGCCCAACACCTTCAAAAATCATCCTCTCAAAGCTAGTAAAATAAGATCTTGTGCCCATAAAATAATAATCTCTATCGGCATTATCAACTATTATTAATCCCTTAATTTTTACTTTTTTTACTGCATGCTTAATACAAGAAGGGCGAGCTCTTCCATCAATGTTGATTAAGTCAAAAAAGCCATCCTGAAAATCATCTATTTGACAAACATATTTTTTATAATTTCTATTTTTAGAATCAAATGATACGTATTCATCAGGATCAGATGGATCTATTTCTAGGTCTATAGTATTAGATTCATTGTCAGGACAGACTAATCGATAATCCAATCTCTTATTATTTCCTAAAACCGAACTAATATTATTATACCAAGTAAGATCATGCTCGATAGATATGACGTGGGCACCCCTCTTCAGCCAATAGAGTGTAGAATAGCCACTGCCATACTCAAATATATGCTTCCCGCTCAAATCCAAAGAATTCAGAAAATCGATAGCATCAAAGACAAGCCATGGCTGTTGTGTCACCAATAAATAGTCATCGTGAAGAATGGACTTAATCCATTTGAACGTATGTTTACGTTGATTGCGATTGCCAACAGTATTCATTAAACATGCCCTAGTAGTAGTATCTCTAATGGAAGCAAGCGCTTGTCGCAAGTCCTGCAAATAGAAATATGGATGAATCAAGTCTCTACCTCATGGCATTTCCAATAATGCTCTATGAGAAGCTCTCCCTGAGACCTATCGATAATCTTTCCTGTGCCAAAGAAATCTCCATTTTCAACGTTTATGGTAAATGCATCCTGTATCCAATCTGCGATCTGTCCATTTATTGAGCAGAATAAAGCACAACTATAAGATCCAGCTTTCAAGTTAAACTTCGGCCAGAAGCATTCAAAAAAACCCTCTTTAAATATATCTAAAGTTTCAAAACCACTATCAACCGAGTTTAAATTCGTTAACGTATATCCAAGTTCTGTTTTTACATTAAATGCGATATTTACTTGCGCCTCTTTAATGCTTTTTAAAGATTCATAGTAAATCCGGAAATATATCGACTCTCCAGAGATAACTTGATTTATTTTATTTCCATTGCTATCAGATACTTCCACTTTAGTAAATTTAAGCAATTGGTTTCCAACCCGATCACTTCTATCAGATAAACTGCTATGGTTGATGAAGAATACATCTTTAACGTATTCTGCAATTACATCTTTTACTTCTCCACTGCATATAACCTTGCCTTTATCTAACAGTATCCCATAATTGCATAAATTTTGGACTGCAGCCATATTATGGCTTACAAATAATATCGTTCGTCCTTCCTTTGCTACATCACCCATTTTCCCGAGGCATTTTTTCTGGAAGGCAATATCTCCGACTGCAAGTACCTCATCAATAAATAATATCTCAGGGTTCAGGTTAGCTGCTACCGCAAATGCTAGCCGAACATACATACCGCTTGAATAACGTTTTACTGGAGTGTCCAAGAACCCCTCTATCTCTGAAAATCTCACAATTTCATCGAACTTCTCATCGATCTCCTGCTTTTTCATCCCCAAAATAGAGCCACTGAGGTAAATATTCTCCCTCCCAGTAAGCTCTGAGTGAAAGCCTGTGCCTACTTCCAATAGCGATCCGACTCGGCCATACAACTCCACTTGGCCTTCTGTAGGTGCCGTAATCCTAGATAGAATCTTAAGCAATGTACTCTTGCCTGAGCCGTTACGACCTATAATTCCAACTACCTCGCCCTGCTCTACCTCAAAGGAGACATCCTTCAATGCCCAGAAGTATTCATCCTCATTTCGCCGTTTCCTTAAGCGGTGCAATGGCTCGGATACAGCTCCAGAGAAGGCATCCCTGAATGTCCGATACGATTCGCGCTCACCGATTCGATAGCGTTTGCCTAGATTCTGCACTTTTATAGCTATATTCGTGCCCATCTACACCACATATTGTTAATGGTTATCATATCTTTGTGAATAGAAACGACTTTTTTTCATAAATCTCCAGAAATACGTTATCCGGCTAGCCTGCTAAAATTCAATTTAGCTTTAGTCCTTTTATAAATTCCCTAATTTCATCGCCCAATTCAGCGTCCTTCAAGCCTAGCTCAATATTCGCCTTCAACCAATCAGTCTTATTTCCTATATCGAATCTTCTGCCCTCGTATAAATGTGCATAAATTTCTTGTCGGGTAACCAATATCCTAAGGGCATCAGTAAGTTGAATCTCATTATTCTTTCCGGGTTTCGTATGCTTAATACACTCAAATATTTCTGGTGTTAGAATGTATTCCCCGAGGATTGCCAGATTTGAAGGAGCTTCTTCTATTGTCGGCTTCTCAATAAAATCTTTTACAGCATAAGTGTTGCTGTCGATTTTCTCGCCTGATATTACCCCATAATGAATTACTCTGCTCATCGCAACTTTTTCTATGGCCACAACAGGGGTTTTAAATCTGGCATAAACACTATTGAGCTCTTTTATGCAAGGTGGCTTCGTTATTGTATCTCCCAAGAGCAAAGCGAATGGCTCGTTATCTACAAAGGCTTCCGCGTTTAGCACCGCATTGCCAAGTCCATTGATCTCTTTTTGTCGAATATAAAAAATGTTTACTTTGCTCAATAAATCGTCTACAACGTCCGAATACTTATTATTTATTTTGGCATCTATTTTATCGAAGTAATCCTCAATCGATCTCTTCCCTTTGCCTGTAATTATCAAAATATCTTCTATACCTGAATCCAATGCTTTCTCAATCACATACTGTATAACTGGTTTATGAACTACGGGAAGCATTTCTTTGGGAATGGACCTGGTTAAAGGAAGGAATCTCGTGCCCAATCCGGCAGCCGGAACCACAGCTTTCTTTATCCGCGTCACCAACATACACCTTCATAAATAGCTGCATCTCTTCTTGCGCTCTCGATCCGTCTGCCATCGATAACCAATTTGCCTGCATAATTTAGGTTCTCAAATTCATCCCATTCAGTAAGCAATAGCACTGCATCAGCATTCAGCGCTTCTCCTGGGGATTTGGCATATGTTATTTGTGGGAATAAAGCCCTGGTATTATCCATAGCTTTGGGATCGTAGGCGATTATGCAGGCACCCTCATCAAGGAGCTTTTCAATCACTATAATCGCTCTGCTATCTCGAATATCATCAGTATTGGGTTTAAATGCCAAACCAAGAATGCCGATCTTCTTACTATCAAGGCAGGGATAATATTTCTTAAGAATCTTTATTATTTGAAGCGGTTGGACATCATTGGTTTCAATTACTGCCCTTAAAACACGGGGATTCAAATCGATTTCTTCCATCTTTGAGACCAAAGCACGAATGTCTTTGGGAAAACATGAACCTCCAAAGCCTATTCCCGACCTGAAGAAAGCAGGATTGATTCTGCTATCCAAACCTACCCCTCTAAAAACTTCAGATGTATCTATACCCAATTTTTTACAAAGATTGCCTATTTCATTAGCAAAGCTAATCTTTGTAGCTAGAAAAGCATTGCTTGCGTACTTAATAGCTTCTGCGGTCTTGATATCAGTAAAAAGTTTTGGACTGGTGAAGGGCTCGTAAATTTGCTCCATGATCTCTCTAGATTTTTTATCGCTCACACCTACAACTATTCTATCGGGATGGAAAAAATCGAAGACGGCATTGCCCTCTCGCAGGAATTCGGGGTTTGAAGCCAGCCCAAAGTCTTTAAAAGCCTTTTTTCCCGAATTCATTTCTAATTCAGTCTTTATGAATTCTTCAGTCGTCCCTGGTAAAACTGTGCTTTTAACTACTATGAGCTTAAAATCGTCCTGTGAGCTCAACCATCGGCCTAGAGATATACTGGCAGATTTTATATAATCTAAATTAATAGGACCATTACCATCTGCTGGAGTGCCTACAGACAGGAAGGCCAGCTCTATATCGCTTGGTAGCTCGTCTGCATCATTTATCGCTGATAACTTACCCATATTTTTTCTGATTAAATCATCCAGCCCAGGCTCGAAAACAGGTGACTGTGAAGAGATTATTGCTCTTGTTTTTTTCTTATCGATATCAACGAGTACTACCTCATGGCCTAAATCGGCGAGGCATGTTCCAGTCACAGTACCAACATATCCGCAGCCTATCACTGAGATTCTCATTCGTTACCTCAATCTACTCTAACTAAGACATCATTCTTTTGGTTAATTTAATTGGGACTTAGATATAGGTTTATTACATCCAAATAGCCGGAAAGGGTAAAATTGATTATGCCCTTATTTTAGGAAGAAATCAGGGCTAATCCCCGCCATTTCAATGGCGGGATACAGCCCGTA
>JBHGAU010000023.1:0-33243 GCA_041946675.1 Methanotrichaceae archaeon
ATAACTATAAGTCTATCGGTAAATTAAGCCCAGTAATTTTTTGAATTATATATCCAGAGATAGAATATTGAGACATAACTTGATGAGCTTTATCGTGAAGGATATATCAACTATGTATTAAAAAAATAATTTAGAATGTTAATTAAGGTATATTGTCGATGCTCTCATTCCAAAATTTCCTTGCTATGTTTCCATTAGAATCCTCTGCATCAAGCTCAAATATTGCCCTGCGAGAGGATGCATCAACCTTCTCCAGCGAGAGCGTATAATGCTGAATCGGGGATCTGCTTAAAATCATCGGCGGATAGGCTATCAGACCAGCATCAATATTGCGGTCAAGGAACGTAAGGGCAGTCTCGCCCACGATAAGAGATATATTTCTCAGGATATATCTGCCATAAGATGTATTGGGGCTGATGACCCTCATCAACTCTATCGAATTATAGTAGCTTTTCCCCGAAAGGTCAGTTAGAGAATTGAACTCTCCATTTTGTCCAAAAAATGCCAGCGCTGTTATCTCCTCCGAATTAGGTGTAAGCCTGAGAATACAAGGAGCTGAAAAGTAGAGGTAAGGTGTCTCGTTTGCCGGCATACCTATGGTATTCAGGGCCAGCACAGGCTCTACAAAATTGGTTCCATTTGTGACCCTCCAAGCCTGATGCTGCCAAATGAAGCTCAGGTTGGCCTCTGACCCTTCCATAGTCTTTCTTTCTTCCCAGAGCACATCATGCGTTTCAGCATCAATAACATATATTGTGGCATTGGTAAGATCGCCTTCGGAGTCTGTGATATGAGCATTTATGGCAACATTAGTAGCATTGCTGCTGCTCGGCAGTACAGCCAGCTCTATATTCGGAGATAGGCCAGAAGCAAAGAATACCGCTGCGTAGATGGCGATAAGAGTTATACAACGCCTACTGATGCAGGCCATAAACCTTTACTCCGGAGATTTGGCTATCGGGATTATAAATACTGTCGGAAGGATAACAAATTGGACAGCCGTCAAGCCAGTCAGTCTCATTGTCGCTTGAATTCCAGGGTATTGCCCTCATGGTAATATGTCTGGAGATCAAAAAGTTCCCCACATAGCTTTCAAGCCCTTCATTTGCAATAGAATGATCTGATGTCTGCCTATACCGGAGGGTTGCAGTGCCCTTAGAAAGCGAGCTGATCCTGTAGTCTATGGATTTTGCGGGAAGGAACCTGTCTTCATAAATGGTCTTGGTAGTATCATTTGCTGAAAGCGCGAATGTTGCATTTGCGAGAACAAGGTATGCAGTCCTGTCCATTCGGAGATCCTTATTCCTGAGGTAAGATGCGCCGACATAATCCAGGTTATTCCCTAAAATATCACGATCGGATATGCTCTTGCCTATATAATCGATGCTTCTTCCGGCCGCTATTGCTGCAGGCCATTTCTCCATTACTGCAAGTGCATAGTTCTGGCTCCCAGGATACTTTACAAGCGAGATCACGACAGGGTTTATCGTCTCTGCCATCGCATGTATACGCTCGCTCGTGTCCAAGCTGCCGTTGTCTGCTGCAATTCTCTCCCGCATACGGACATCGTTGAGCTTAATTTCAGTGAATCTCTGATATTTTCCCTCGCCAATGGTTGAGCCCGACATATCCAGAGAGGCTGTGGTACTCTGTCTGACGCCCGTAGTCCAACCGATATCGCCAACTGAAACCTGATAATAATCGCATCTTGCATTTAGGCAGATAATAATCATCAGAACTGCCAGCGACCAATATTTCAGCCCAGAATACAAAACAATCTCCTTTACAATAGATGCATTTATGACTATAAATTATTTATTAATGACTTTGAGATCTCATAGGCTTTGCCTTGGAATATCCTGAAAAAGAACCTCAGAATAAAAGGCCAAAAGCTAAGTAGTATCAGACCGGAGAGACCTCGTTTCACTATTATCATTAAGGGAGATAGGATAGATATGGCCAAGGATATTCGTGATATATCAATCGATCCTGCGAGCCAGGAGATGCTCACTGTAGCGCGGCGGGCTGGTATAGAGACTGCATGGGACCGCTTTGAGAAGCAAGAGCCCCACTGTGGCTTTGGAGAACTTGGACTGTGCTGCAGAAATTGCAACATGGGACCCTGCCGAATCGATCCATTTGGCGAGGGCGCGACCAAGGGGGCTTGTGGGGCGACGGCTGATACAATCGTTGCACGAAATTTGCTCAGAAACATAGCAGCAGGTGCATCTGCTCATTCAGATCATGCAAGGGACGTAAGCCATACCTTCAAGCTTATGGCGGAGGGCAGAGCACCTGGCTATAACGTAACCGATAGGGCAAAGATGGAACGACTGATGAATGAGTATGGCGTATCCAGCCAGATCGCTCTTGCAAATGCCATTCTTGCAGAGTTCGGCAGCCAAGAGGGACCTATTCAATTCATCAGCCGTGCTCCTCTAAAGCGCCAGAACCTCTGGAAGAGCCTCGGCATTGTTCCGCGCGGAATAGACCGCGAGATTGTTGAGATCATGCATCGCACTCACATGGGCGTTGACAGCGATTATGTCAACCTGATACTTCAGGGCTTAAGAGCGAGCCTGGCAGACGGCTGGGGCGGATCGATGATTGCAACCGAGCTTCAGGATATTATCTTCGGCACACCTGTTCCGACATTCACTCAAGCGAATCTGGGCGTCCTAGAGAAGGATAAGGTGAACATCATCGTCCACGGACATGAGCCGCTTTTATCGGAGATGATTGTGGCAGCAGCATCGGATCCAGGAATGGTCGACCTGGCCAACGGTCAGGGTGCAAAAGGCATAAATGTCGCTGGAATGTGCTGCACAGGTAACGAGATCCTTATACGATATGGTGTCCCTGCAGCAGGCAACTTCCTTCAGCAGGAGCTCGCCGTCGCCACAGGCGCTGTTGATGCAATGGTTGTGGATGTGCAGTGCGTAATGCCCGCGCTGGGAAACCTCGCCGGATGCTTCCACACGAAGTTCATATCCACATCGCCAAAGGCCAAGTTCCCTGGAGCGACTCATATGGAGGTCCATCCGGAAAATGCCTATGAAACTTCCATAGCAATCGTTCGAACTGCCGTCATGAACTATAAGAACCGTGATCCAGCCAAAGTTCACATTCCAGATATCAAATCCAAGGCAATGGTCGGCTTCAGCGTTGAGGCAATTGTTAATGCGCTTGGCGGCTCACTCGATCCGCTGCTGGGCGCAATAAAGAGCGGCGCAATACGGGGTTTGGGCGCAGTTGTTGGCTGCAACAATCCGAAGGTTAAGCAGGATTATGGCCACGTAAACCTTGTTAAGGAGCTGATAAAGAACAATGTATTGGTAGTAACCACAGGATGCAATGCGCTGGCGTGCGCCAAAGCCGGCCTGCTTCTGCCGGAAGCTGCAGACCTTGCTGGAGACGGCCTGAAAGGAGTTTGCAAGGCTCTAGGTGTTCCGCCGGTTCTGCATATGGGATCTTGTGTGGATATCAGCAGAATTCTGGTCGCTGCTGCAGCTATAGCAAATGCGCTCGGCGTGGATATAAGCGATCTTCCTGCCGCAGGTGCAGCCCCCGAATGGATGAGCGAGAAGGCTGTCTCCATCGGCGCCTATGTTGTTGCCTCAGGAGTCTACACTGTTCTTGGAACGGTTCCTCCGGTCCTCGGAAGCCAGAATGTCGCTGCATTGCTCACGAAAGGTGCCAAGGACGTCGTTGGTGGCTCTTTCGCCGTTGAGCCAGATCCCATAAAGGCATCGAAACTCATGATCGATCATATCGAGAGCCAGCGCAAGAATTTGGGGCTGTAGAGATGAAGGAGATATTTGTTCGCCTGGACAGATGCATGGGCTGCAGATCATGTGAGATGGCATGCGTCGTGGAGCACTCGTTAGACAAGAACCTCTTTGGAGCCATCTCTGAGAGGCCACTTCCCGTGCGAAGGTTGTATGTCGAGCAGGCTGAAGGGAAAAAAATGCCTCTGGTCTGCAGGCACTGTGAGGACGCGCCCTGTGTGGCCGTCTGCCGCACAGGGGCAATGAGACAGAATCTATCAACGGGCGCTGTGGACAGAGATGCAGAGAGGTGCATCGGCTGCTGGATGTGTGCTATGGTATGTCCATATGGAGTCATAAGCAGGCAAAAAGAAGGACGCGTAGCTGTGAAATGCGATCGCTGTGGCAATAGAGCTCAGCCTGCCTGCGTCGAAGCCTGTCCAACCCATACTCTGATCTTCTCTGAGGAGGAGGAGTTCGCGCAAATGCTGCGTAAAGAGGCTGCAGCGAAGATAGCCAAAGGTTACCGCAGCATAGCTTGAATATGCATAAAGGTCATATGGCTGAGCACCCAATCAGCCAATGCCTCTTTGTCATCATTTATAGCGCTTCTCTCAGCTATTTGCCTTACACTCTTCGTATCTTAATTTCAAATCCCATGAGATGCGAAGCCGAGCAAGATCTAAAAAGGTTAGACGATAGGAGTCAGGCTTATCCTGTTCCTCTCCTCCAGAAGCATATTATACGGCTCAGTTCTGGGAATTACACCGTAAAGGCACAGCCCGCCGTTTAGCTCGTTCACAAGGAAGTAAGTGTCCGCAGTATGTACGGTCATATTGAGGCTCTCTTGGCCAGTCTTTACCACTAATACGTTTATGTCGTTAGTTTCCTTCCATTTTTGGATCATGAGGTTTGCCATATTAAGGACCTCTTTATAGCCAAAGGCAAACTCCATAGTATCAAGGCCGATTATGTTCAATATCGGCCTGCCGGTCCTTTCACGCAGCTCATCCCATTTTTTAAGCATATCCTTGGACCATTCCTCGGGGTCCATATCCTTAGGTTGCGAAACTACTACATTTGTCGGGACGAAGATATCGCGAGAGCTCAGCTGGTAGCCGATGCTCGGAAGTATGAACACGCCTCGGCCGTTCTTCAGGGCATTTGATGCGAGAGCAGTCAGCATCTGATAGTATCTTTTTCCTACGCCGTAATCGATCTCTATCACATTACATGAGCCGTACCTGAGACCTCCAATGGCTTTATCCAGATCCGGTATTCCAGTTGATATTCTATCCTCGCCCGGGTCCGGAATCCTGGTTCCATCGCTTGCAATCCTCGCATCCTGATGTCCCCCATAGAGCTTGAAACATCTGAATCTGCCTCCATGAAGGGTGGAGGTGTATGTTTTCTGCTTAATCTCCACACCCCTGAGCTTATCGAGCCTTATCTGGCGGGCGTATCGCATCCTCATGTCGCTGGGGCTGTCCCTGCCGGAGCCTCCCTGGAGCTTGATCTGCTCCATTGTTGCCACTCCATCCACAATGTAATCCAGAGGCATCACATTTGCAAACTCGCTCACAAATATGAGGTGCGTATCCAGATCGCGTGCAAATTCGCAGATGTTCTGCTCAAAGCTATGCTGCGAGGCGCCAATGAACTGCGCGGTATAATTTAGAACGGCATCCCAGCTATCTATCGCGATCAGAGGATTATCCATCTCCTCTGCCTCATCAAAGAATACTTTAAAGAAGTCGAGAACAGCATAGTAATCCGAAATATCTCTGCTCAGACTTTTCAGGCTTTCGAGCAGCTTTGCCTGCGTCGCATTGATAACATTCTTGGGCGGCAGCACGCCCTTTACCCATGGATGTGTCGTATAGAGGCGTTCGGGGTCCACCCTCGTTGAGATATACAGTCCATTGTTCCTCTCACAGAGGGCATTCATGATCTCCAAAGCCAGAGTGGTCTTGCCAGTTCCAGGCAACCCTTTTATAAGAAGCGTCTGACCTCTTTCAATATTGAAGAAGTCTCTGATTTCATTTGGTATATGCATCTACATGCCCCAGGTTTGCCAGCAATAACATCAATAAGAGTCCGCAACTTTGCATATGCATTTCTTCGCGCGCTTCATCAGGGAGCAGATCTGCTCGGGATTTACTTTGAACGAAAAATAGACCGTCTTATCATCGCCGTCACATAGGTCAATATCAACCACAGGAAATGGCTCAATCTCCAGCCTTGTCGTCTTCTCTTCATGCATTTGCTCATCCGGCGGTTTCTCAGTATGGCTTTTCATCCTCCAGAGCTTTGAGGGACCGATCTCTACGAACTCCACCTGATCTTCAGATCTGAGCACAGAGAGATACTTTATTACAGTTGTTTTGCTTACGTCCGATCGCTTTGCTACATCCACTGTGGTAAGCCCTACATCGGACGACCGGATAACATCCAGGATTCTATCTTTGTATGAAGTCATTGAAAGTCACCGCGATTTCCCAAACAGCATTGTCTCATGAGCATACCCTAATTTCTCATTCTCATATTTCTATTTTTCATATTACAGCCATCTTCATTTCTCCTGCGAATTAGCCGAAAGCTAATTTAATCTTCGGAAGGGCTTTCTATAATACCGTATGAAGATCAAAATATACTGGAGATTATGACCGCAGATCGGGCTCCGAAGGGATATGAGGAACCCTGGCCGCCGATCAGGGGGGACTACGTAGTGGGCGATCCGGAGAGATCCGTAGCAGTTGTCACTCTGGCAAGCTCGCTTCGCGCAGAAGGCGCGAGCCTTATCGGCCCATGCAAGACGGAGAACCTCGGCATCGAAAAGATCATTGCAAATGTGATCTCCAATTCCAATATACGTTTTCTCCTGATATGCGGCAACGAATCAAAAGGTCATCTGCCAGGAAATACGCTTCAAGCGTTGCATAAGAACGGCATAGACGGCACCGGCAGGATTATAGGCTCCAAAGGGGCGATACCGTTCATCCAGAACCTATCCCCTGATGCCATTAAGAGGTTCCAGGATCAGATCACTATAATCGACAAAATTGGTCTTGTTGATGTGCAGAAGATAGAGGAATTGATCAGAGAGTACAGCTCATGCTCTGTACCCTATCCAGAGAGGCCTTTTTTGGTTTTAAAGAAGAAGGCGAGACGAACGGAAATGGATACAAAGGCTGAAAAAGGCGATCTCTTCCTGGGATCTGGAGTCGCAGTGGATTCATCTACATGGACTACCCTGGAGGAATAAAGATTGTATAGATTTAAGCGCAAACAATCGGTTGTAAACATCGCTGGCGTGAGGCTGGGAGGACAGCCGGGGGAATATCCTTCAGTCCTATGTGGCACCATCTTCTACCAGGGTCATAAAATAATCAATGATGAAGATAACGGCATCTTCCACAAAGAGAAAGCAGAGACACTAATCGGCAGACAGGCCGAACTCTCAGAGGATACTCACATCCCCGCTATGCTTCATATCTATGCAAGGACCGCCAAAGCCTTTAACAGATATCTCAACTTTGCCGATGAAATCTGGCCAGGTCCTTTGATAATAGACTCTGCTGATCCGGCTGTGCGTGCGAGCATGGCAAGCCTTGTCTCTGAACTCGGATTCGCAGATAAGGCAGTTTATAACAGCATCAGCCTTGGAACTTCTGAGGATGAGATCGATCTTCTGCGGAGATCGGAGATCGATTCTGCAATCATCCTGGCCTATAATCCATCAGATTCAAGCGTTGACGGCTGCATGGATGCCATAGAGAATGGAGGATCTGTAAAGAAGCAGGGGCTATTATCCCTGGCAAAGGAACTGGGGATGACGAACCTGCTGATTGATCCAGGAGTCGTGCCACTGGGAAGCGGTGCCGGCTCAGGCTTACGATTTTCAGTTGTTGCCAAAGCTAAGCTGGGCTTGCCGGTAGGTTCAGGCATACATAATGCCGTGAGCGCCTGGCAGTGGCTTAAAGGCAGAAGCATCCAGGAAAGAAAATGCTGTGATGCTGCTGCTGCCGCAATGCAGCTTCTGGCGGCAGGCGATTTCCTGCTTTATGGACCTATAGAGAACGCCGATTTCATCTTTCCAGTGGCCGCCATGGCAGATATTCTGGTCGCTGAGGCCGTCCGTGATCTGGATATCTTGCCTGTGCCCGAGCATCCTCTGAACATGCTTGCCTGAAGTGATTTATACCAGCACGTTTGAAGGCATCAGCTATGTATCTTTCCTCCGAAGAGGAACAAATCTGCAGCGGAGAAAGAGGAGAGACTCTCCAAAGGGCAATGGATATCCTTGTTGCTCTGGGAGATATCTATAACGCAGAGCGTCTGATACCAATCAGAAGCGTCCAGATTGCAGGAGTCTCCTTCAAGAACATAGGAGATGCCGGCCTTGAGTGGATATCGGATCTTCATGGTCGTGTTGCTGTACCAAGCATTCTAAATCCTGCAGGCATGGATCTTTCACGCTGGCGTGATATGGGAATTGGCGAGGATTTCGCGACTAAGCAAAAGGCCACAATCAACGCATATCGGCGGCTTGGAATAGCAGATGACTGCACCTGTGTTCCCTACAGGATTTATCCTGATGCAGCTCGCAAAGGCGACCACCTGGCCTGGAGCGAATCGTCCGCGGTATCCTATGCAAACTCAGTCATAGGTGCGAGAACAAACCGCGAGGGCGGACCGTCTGCACTTGCAGCGGCGCTTGTTGGCAAAACGCCGCTTTATGGATACCACCTAGATGAGAACAGAGCTCCCACGCATTTAGTCGAAGTAGATACGGATTTGAAGGGCTCTGACTGGGGCGCGCTCGGCTTTATTGTCGGCAAAGCCGTATCTGACGGTGTGCCTATCTTCCGGCTGAAAAGTCGCCCAGGCGTTGATGATCTGAAATCCCTTGGCGCGGCGATGGCAGCAAGCGGTTCGGTAGCTCTTTATTATGTCGAAGATGTTACACCGCAGCCTCCTTCGAAGATATGCCCTTCCGAGGAGCTTGTTCTGGAGCGAAAGGATATCGATGATATCTACGAGAAATATTCCCCCGATGATGTCGAGATAGTGGCTCTTGGATGCCCGCATTGCTCCAGAGGAGAGCTGTTAAAGATCGCAAACCTGCTTGACGGCAAAAAGGTTAAAAGAGAACTGTGGATCTGCACTGCCAGAAAGATCGCGGAAGCGTGTCCCGACCTTATTGCCAGGATTGAAACGAGCGGCGCAAAGGTAATCTGCGATACATGCATGGTCGTATCTCCCGCAAGCGAGCGCTATGAAGAGATGATGACTGACTCGGGAAAAGCTCTGGCCTATATTCCAGGACTATGCGGCATAAAGGCATGCTTCGGGAGCACTCAGAATTGTATCCGCATAGCAACTGAAGGGCGATGAACTTGGAGATCAAATGTCATAAAGTATCATCAGGCTGTGCAGAAGGCGATGCATTAGCGACAAGGGATGCTCTCTCTTTCCTCGGAAATGTGAATCCCGAGACCGGCGAAGTTGTAGATCCAGAGCATGAGCTTTATGGAAGATGCATTGCAGGCAAGATACTTATCTTCCCCATGGGCAAAGGCTCTACAGTTGGATCATATATCATTTACCAGCTCAAGAAGAGGGGCAAGGCTCCCGCGGCCATGATAAATCTTAAATCAGAGCCGATTGTAGCAATAGGTGCAGTAATTAGCGGAATCCCACTGGTAGATGGAGTCGCCGAAGATCTTCTCCATCTGAAGGACGGCATCCATGTGATAGTCAATGCGGATAAAGGACTCATAGAAATCCAGGGAGACCTAATTTGAAAATCGAAGGAAATCTTTTAGTTATCATACATATCAGGTACTGGTGCAGGAGGAAAGTATGAGAGCAATTATATTCATATCCTTTTTGATGCTGCTTATCCTTGGCGCGAATGTGATAGTAGCAATAGCCCAGGAACAGTCAAGCGATAATACTACTACAATGATGATCGGTGAAGACGGAGATCATTGCGGCTCCAGGGAGATCGCAGATTATGGAACATCCACTCCTGTGGTCATAGCTGGCACAGATGATGCTGTGCCAAAGGGCATATACGGCCCTTGCTATGGTAGTTTTATACATGGATTGACTATAGTTTTCAACCTTCCCGATCCGTCGGATTTAACGATAAAGCTGGGCGGGCGGCTTGACTATATCGATCTGGCCAACAGGACAGACGATATCAGAGTCTTTGTAAACGATCAATTTGTGGGCGATTGGAACCCATATAACGGAAAGGAGTCGTCCGAAGACAGGGGCTTCCTTTACGAGATACCTTCAAGGTTCACAAAGCAGGGCATGAATAAAGTTCTCCTGAGCATGGAGCATCTGCCGAGTGATGCCAATATCTTCTATGGCTTCTCAACTGTGACGCTCGAGAACAGCATGGGTAGGGCAGTTCTCGGCATGGATGAGCCAACATTGGGCTCGGCCTTCTGCTCGACTTATGGAACCTGCGTTCCTACCTATACCATCGGAGAGCCATCGGATAGGTTCCCGGAGAGAATACTCAGCCCAGGATATAGCGGCCAGGTGCATGGGGTAAATATAAAGTTCAATATGACGAAACCTTCGGATATGCTCGTGAGAATGAACTGTTGGGCATGGAAGGACGATAACAATTTGACAAACGACTTCAAGATCTATATGAACGACGTACCTGTAGGTCTGTGGGACCCATATTCGGGAAGCCAGTATTACGGCAATAAAACATTCCTTTACAGCATATCGTCCAAATACACCAGGGCAGGCATGAACAATCTGACGCTCACAATGGAACATCTGCCCGATGTGACTCTTACATGGTATGCGATCTATTGGATGGAGCTTGAAGCTCAGAGGCCCAAAGGCACCTTGGGCTCCTAAAGTTAAAGTTAAAGTTAAAAGTAATCGGATCATAAATAATAGGCCTGAACTCGCTTCGCAGAGTTCAGACCTCTAAGCCATCCTATCCTCACAAACTAAGCGAATTAATCGCTCAAGCGAAATCGCCTACATTAGACTGTGTCTTGGCTGCGCCTGCTGCAGCTTTTGTTTGCTCAGTCGGATTAATGGAGGGATTCTTTGAGTTCATCATTTGAATTGGCTCATCACCGGTAGCGCTATTACTTGATGCATTTATGCTTTCATTGGGCTCTTTGCTCTTTGACGTGAGCTCTATATTGCTCGCTTGAATAGGCTCATCGCCTGTATCTTTGCTGACTACGCCGTATGACCCGGACGGCTTACGCTCACTGGATATTGCCAATTTATCCTTTCCATTTGCCGCAAGGGTGCTTGCAGTATCGATTGTATTGGCATTGCCGGCGCTGTCAGCATTGCTGGCCTTGTTAGCAATAGTCGCGCTATTGGCATCACTGGCGCTCTTAACATTATTAGTGCTGCCGGCACTGTTGACAGCGTTAATGCTCACTGGCACATTATTATGAACCGGCTCGTCGCCTACCTTATTGGTGGAAAAGGGAGCGCTGGGAGGAATAGGCTTCTGTATGCTACCGTTATTGCTTTTCTGGTCGCCGCCCTGAGCTGCCTTAACTGTCCTGACTATAAGCTGGGCAGTGGCCGTCTTGATCTGCCCTTTGTTATTGGCTATCAATGTATAGTTGGTAGTATTTACAGGAGACACCTGTCTTGAGCCCGATAAAGCTACGGTACCTATCCCCGGATTTATGGAAACGCTCTGGGCATCTCCTGAAATGGACCATTTTAGCGTGGCGTTTCCGCCAGAATCTATTATGCTCGGGCTCACATCGAACCCGGCTATAGATGGTGCAGGAGTGGACATAAAATTGCCTAGTCCAATGACCGCTGTTATCAAAGTTCCGACTGCTACAAGAAGAGGCGGGAGGGTTGTGAGAAATGATTTCTTATCATCCATAATTACACCTTCGTTTATTGTTGGAGACATATAGGGCCAACACTGCCCTACGGGAAGGATGGGCAGAAGCCTTAGAAGCCTCACCTAACCTTCGTATGTCCGGTTTTCTCTCTGTATCTGGTTTTATCGACCTCAATCAAATTTAAGTAATTTTTGGTTAAGGGCTATTAGATTCTGTGATCTCAGAAGTTTCCATTAAAGATAGAAAATCGGAACCCTTTTATTTCATCTCTCCCTTTTATGTTTTCCATGTTCAAGATAGGCATTATCAAGATGGGGAACATTGCTTCATCGCTTGTTGTTGACCTGGCTCTGGATGAGATCGCAGAGCGGACAGATCTCGAGATAAAGGTATTAAGCTCCGGGCCGAAGATGACCAAGAAGGAAGCAGAAGCATCAGCTGAGCTTAAGGCTTGGGCTCCCCAATTGGTAGTAATAATTGGGCCTAATGCTGCCACACCCGGCCAGACTGCTGCGCGCGAAATTTACAAAGGCATGCCTACAATCATAATCTCAGATGGGCCCGCAAAGAAAGAGGCTCGGGACGCATTCGCGGCCGAGGGCTTCGGTTATATCATATTGCCTGTAGATCCGCTGATTGGTGCAAAGCGTGAGTTCCTCGATCCTGCGGAGATGGCCATCTTTAACTCGGATGCTCTGAAGGTTCTCTCCATATGCGGCGGAGTCAGGCTGGTGCAGGAAGAGCTCGATTCGGCAATGTCATCGGGTGGTAGCAAGCTGCCGCAGATATTGGCAACCCCTGAGAAGTGTGCTGAAAGAATGAATTTTGGGAGTCCATATGCTCAGGCAAAGGCTGTCGGTGCACTCTATATGGCCCAGACAGTTGCTACCATCGACTCCCAGGCATGCTTCAGGCTCAAGGAACTAATTCCAATCTCCTTGGCTGCTGCAGCAGGACATGAGGTAATGCGTGCCGCAGCAAGTCTTGCTGATGAAGCAAGGGAGCTTGAGAAAGCAGGAGATTCAGTCTCCAGAAAACCGCACGCCAGATCAGGCGAGATATTGAAGAAGACCAAGCTGTTTGAAAAGCCTGAGAGGGCATGAATACTTTCGCTCCGCATAGATTAGTCATATATTTAGACATGACTGATACGCTATAGTAGGCACGGAACGGGTCAAGCCTAACCTGGCCTGCCGGGCTACTGAGGACTTGATATCAGCCGAATTAATGCCTGTGGAGATTCGACTGTTACTCAGAACGGACGTCCTGAGCAAGTCAGATCGACGAAGCAGGAAGCCCAGACCTTCAGTCCAGGGGTAGTTCACAAAAGCCGGTCCAGTATCTGTTCTTAGTAGTAAGATCGCACAGGCCCTACACGCTTCTGGGCGAGCGTGCGATCCTATTTTGTTATACCTCAAAATCACTTCGAATAATGGAAAGATCTATACCTACCAATGCCAGTATTCGATTTATATGGCATTGCTCGAGATAAAGAATGTTTTCAAGTTCTTCAGCGCAGACGGTAGGGAGATGGAGGCCCTGCACGATATCAACTTGGGCATCAGAGAGAACGAGTTCGTATGCTTCATAGGCCCTTCAGGCTGCGGCAAGACAACACTCCTTAGAATAATAGCCGGCCTTGAGGACCCCACATCGGGCGCTGTCTATATCGACGGCAAACAGATAAAAGGACCTGGGCCCGAGAGAGGCATGGTTTTTCAGGAATACTCCCTCTTTCCCTGGCGGACCGTCCTGGATAATGTTGCCTTCGGCCTGGAGCTGAAAGGGAAGCCTAAAGATATACGATACGCTGCAGCCAGGCAGTACCTAAAAATGGTGGAGTTGGAACGCTTCGAAGAGCGCTATCCTCACGAGCTTTCCGGAGGCATGAAGCAGCGCGTTGCAATTGCTCGCGCCCTTGTGAATAATCCTCTGGCGCTTCTCATGGATGAGCCTTTTGGAGCACTTGATGCCCAAACGAGAAATATAATGCAATCTGAGCTTCTGAAAATCTGGCAGGAAGAGAGGATGACTGTGATCTTCGTCACACACAGCGTGGACGAAGCGATTTATCTTGCGGATAGAATAATGATAATGTCCGCGAGGCCAGGCCGCATTAAAGATGTAATTGAGATAAACATCCCTAGGCCCAGGAATAGAACCAGCCCTGAGGTGAACAGCATCCGTGATCGCATACTATGCGATCTTCGATCTGAGATTATCAGATGCTGAGGATAAGGATATATCTTTTATACCGTGGAGTACATCTCAATTAAGAATCTGTTTTATGAGGTCGGGTCCTTGAAAGCCAGGTGGATGGAGCTTCCGCGAAAGGTTTTGGTGGACGGCGGGGCCATATTTGAGCTAGCGGAGGTCTGCACCAGCCTGAGGTTGAAGGGAAGGGCACTATTAATAACGGGCATGAATACCCGGAAGGTAGCAGGAGACCATATCTCAGACCTTCTGGAGGGCTTCGAGCCTGAGATCTATGCTACAAATTCATCAAGCCTTGATGAAGTCGATAATGCCGTGCTGGCCGCCCGCAAAATAGGCGCAGGGTTTATCATCGGCGCAGGCGGCGGAAGATCGATAGATATCGCCAAATTGGCGTCTGTCCGGGCTGATGTTCCCTTTTTAAGTGTACCTACCGCAGCATCTCACGACGGCATCTGCTCTGCACAGGCATCTCTGAGCATAAACGGCGAGACAACATCCGTCCCTGCACAATCGCCCCTGGCAATAGTCGCTGATACAAATATAATCTCCCGGGCACCGGCAAGGCTCCTGTCTGCAGGATGCGGAGATATAATATCCAATTATACAGCCCTTCTGGACTGGCAGCTTGCGCACCGTTTGAGAAATGAAGAGTACAGTGAGTACGCAGCAGCCCTTTCCGATATGACCGCGAAGATGATAGTCAAGCTCGCGCCCACAATCCGCCCAGGCCTCGAGGAGTCCGCGAGAACGGTTGTAAAGGCTCTCATCTCAAGCGGCGTGGCCATGAGCATAGCAGGCTCGTCCCGCCCGGCCAGCGGTTCCGAGCATAAGTTCGCTCATGCAATCAATCGTATAGCACCAGGGAAGGCCCTTCATGGAGAGCTATGCGGCATAGGCACTATTATCGCGATGTACCTTCATGGAGGGGATTGGGAGATGATAAAGAGGGCACTCGCTCACGTTGGAGCTCCGGTATCTTCGTCTCAAGTCGGCATAGACGAGGAAGATGTAGTCGATGCTATTGTTAACGCCCACAAGATCCGTCCTGAGCGCTATACAATTTTGGATACCGGCATGACCAGGAAGGCCGCAATAAAAGCAGCAGAGGCGACGGGAATAATATGAAGCCCAAATTAGATATAAAAAATAATAATTATATATTCAAGCTGATAAATATGGAGGATTTAGTATGGCAGAAGCAGCTACACAGATCACGCTAATAGGAATAAAGCTTGCAACAGTTGGAATGGAGTTTACATTCAATGGCCCTACGCCTGAATGCGATACGTGTAAGCTCAGGAACACCTGCATCAACCTTGAGCCGAACAGGAGATACAGAGTTCTGGGAGTCAGAGGGGAGCTCATACACGAGTGTCCGATACATGAGGCTGGCGTGCGTGCAGTCGAAGTGACTGAGAGCCCGATAATTGCGGCCTTCGATGCGAGGAAAGCGTTTCCAGGCTCCAAAGTAGTCTTTGAGCCTGTGAAATGCGATAACAAAGAATGCACCATGTACGAGATCTGTCATCCCTTGGGCCTGAAGGAAGGTGAGCGATATACCGTAGTCGAGGTAGTAGGCGAGTCACCTGAGGAGTGCCCGCGAGGAAATGTTCTCAAACTTGTCGAGTTCAGACGCTAAACTACCTCTGATCACGTATTCAAGGAACGTATTCATACCGGTAACCGATCTGTGCAGGAACAGATGCGGTTACTGCTCTTTTAGGCAAGGGCCAGAAAGGGCAAAGATAATATCTCCTGAGGAGACCTTACAGCTTCTGAAGCAGGCCGCTCTGAACGGCTGTACTGAAGCGCTCTTCTCTCTGGGCGAAAGCCCCTGGATCATACATGGTTTCGAAGCCCTTATGGCCAAAGCCGGAAGGCAGGACCTAGTCGGCTATCTGGTTGAGCTTTGTGAGCTTGCATTAGATTACGGCCTTCTGCCGCATACAAATGCAGGCATTCTCTCAGAGGATGCCCTTGCAATGCTTGCGCCTTATAATGCATCCATGGGATTGATGCTTGAAACGACAGCTATTGTCGATGCTCATAAAGAGTCTCCAGGCAAGAACCCTTCACTCAGGCTTTCTTTTATAGCAAATGCAGGTAGGCTCAGGATTCCTTTTACGACAGGCATACTTATCGGCATAGGCGAGAGCCCGGGCGATCGGCTAAGCTCTCTTAAGGCGATAGGTGATCTTCACAAGAGATATGGCCATATTCAGGAGGTTATAGTGCAGCCTTTTGATCCGAAGCCTGAGACTGCAATGGCTGGTTTCCCACGACCAAGCTTAAGCGAGATCTGTGGTGCCGTCCATATGGCAAGGGAAGTTCTGCCGGAGGATATTGCGATACAGGTTGCACCCAATCTCTTCGATCCTGCTCCGGCAATCAAGGCTGGAGCAAATGACCTGGGCGGGATCAGCCCTATCACCCCAGATTGGATCAACCCCGATAGACATTGGCCCAAACTAGATGACCTGAGGCGGAAGCTCAAGGGCTACGATCTGAGGGAGCGATTGCCGATCTATCCGCGCTATGTTATGAAGGGCTGGCAAGGAAGCAAAACGACAGGCCTGGTGAGAGAACTTGCTGGCGAGGATGGCCTCAAGCGAGAAAGTATATCTTCAAAGCGGTGATTGAATGGGAATTGTGCAGAAAAATAGGCTTGAGATTGGGATTAGCACTGGGCTTGTGGCAATGATGATAGTGCTGATATTGATAGTATCAATAGCGGCTCCTGCAGGGCTCAAATCTGCGGGGTATTCTCTTGTTGTGCTGCTCTTCATGGTCCTGATGGGGTATGCGGGGATGAGGCTAATCGATACTTAGTGACTTAGCAGATAGAAACGTCAGATATAAATATAATAATACATATTTCTTCATCGAGGTTTTCTGATGGCAGGGCTACTGGAAAGGCTTAAGTTCATTGGCAAATCCGGGGAGGAGAGCTACACCGAGGTCGATCTAGACCAGTTTGTCGATGCGCGAGGCTCTCCCAGGATAATGCTGAGATTGGCTGATCTGGATAATATCGAGATATTATCTGAGATAAAGCAGGAGATATATGCCGGCAATATATTGCTGATCGACATAGCCGGCATGAAAAGAGATATGGCTGTTTTAGAAAGGGCAATAGCTGAGCTGAAGAAGACTGTTGAGGATGTCTCGGGAGACATCGTTGGCATTGGAGATGATCTTGTGGCAGTCGTGCCTGACGGCATAATGATAGATCGCGATAAGATAATTGGAGGAAAAGATTAAGGTTATGAAGTTAACAACGGAAGCATTCTGTCCCGTGTGCTCATCTGCTATGGAGTTCAACTGGGAGACAGGAGAGATTCCCTATTTTGGCGAGGCCATGATAATTGCGGGAGTCTGCAATTGCGGCTACAGGCATAGCGATACGATATTGCTCACCCAAAAGGAGCCTGTACGCTATACCATTGAGATCACAGAGATTGATGACCTTGATGCAAGAGTAATCCGGTCATGCAGCGGGACCATCAGGGTGCCAGAGCTTGGCGTTGACATTGAGCCGGGGCCTGCATCGGAATCCTATGTCTCAAATATCGAGGGCGTTTTCGATAGAATCAGGGATATAGTCCAGTTCGCAACAAACTCTGCCAGAGATGCCGGAAGCACCGAGAGCACAGAGAAGGGCGAGGAGATTCTTAATAACATTGAGCTCGCAAGAACCGGCAACTTCAAGCTGACTGTCATAATTGAGGATCCCCTCGGAAACAGCGCGATAGCCTCAGAGAAGGCCGTTAAATCGGCTCTGACTGATGAGGAGATCGCAAACCTCAAGACTGGTATGATAGTTCTAGATGTATGATTGTTCTCAGCGGCGGCACAGGCACGCCCAAGCTTCTTTTGGGCTTAAAAGAGCTTCTGGCGCCGTCTGACCTGTCTATTGTTGTAAATACTGCCGAGGATCTTTGGATATCAGGGAACTTTGTATCTCCTGACGTGGATACCGTTCTTTATACCCTTGCAGGCATTATCGATGATTCAAAATGGTGGGGCATAAAGGGCGACAGCTTTCACACATATGAGTTCCTGCGGACCCTTGGCAGGCATGAAATTCTGGCGCTCGGAGATAAAGATAGAGCAGCTCATATATTTCGTTCAGAGATTTTAAGAAATGGGGCGACTTTAAGCGATTCAACTGCTGTTCTCGCAAAAGCACTCGGGATAAAGCAAAAAGTCCTTCCGATGACTGATGATCCTGTATCTACCTTTATTACTACCCCAGAAGGAGAGATGCATTTCCAGGAGTTCTGGGTGAGGAATAAAGGCATACCTGAAGTTATATCCATCAGATTTCAAGGGATAGAAGACGCACAGCCGAGCCCAGGATTCTTGGAGCTTCTCAGCAAGGAAGAGACGGTCATAATAGGGCCAAGCAATCCAGTTACAAGCATAGGGCCGATCCTTGCACTGCATGGCGTTCGCGACGCCCTTCTCGGGAAAAAAGTAATAGCAATAAGCCCATTTGTGGGTAATAAGCCAGTCAGCGGGCCAGCAGCCAGGTTCATGAGGGCAAGAGGCGTTTCGACAAATGACGAAGGAGTTGCTGCAATGCTTGGCAGGATCGATACATTTGTGGTTGATCTGATGAGCGGCTATCCGGGAAAGTGCAATAGGCTGGATACACTTATGAGGAACCGAGGAGATAGCATTCGACTTGCCAGAGAAGTGCTTGAGCTGATCTGATGTTTTTGGGCATAGATCATGGGACGACGTCTATAAGGTTTGCGAGCGCAGAAGAAGACTGCTTTGAGCTCGGAAGGATTGAGGCGAGCAGCCTATCCTCTGAGGAGATAATCGAGAGGATAAAGCATCACTTAAATATCGAAAAGGCTGAGCTGGTTGCCCTTACATACTCCATGGGCGATGGTCTCACGAGAATAGTGAAGATTGAGGATGCTTCCAACCGCGGATTGATACAGCAGGATGGCGCCGGCCAGCATGTCGGCGGCGGCACAAAGGTATTCGATGCCATAAAAAATTCAGGATGGCCTGCGGTTCTTTTGCCAGGAATACACAGAAGAAGCGAGATCGATCCGAGGCTGAAGGTCTTCTCTCACGGCATGAGCCCTGAAAAGGTGGGACTCGCCTATGGCATATTTCGGAGAGGAGTGAAGAGCTTCATTGTATCTGATGCAAGTTCTAATACTGTCACCTTCGGAGTTCTCAATGGAAAGATTGTCGGTGCTATCGATGCGCCAATATTTGCTCCTGGTCTGACACAGGGTCCTCTGGACGTCGAGGCGATCAGAAATGTGGATGCTGGACTGATAACTGCAAATGAGGCATTCACCCGCGGCGGGATACTTCAAAAGATGGGGATAGGATCGCTTGAGGACTGCAGCATTGAGCAAAGGAACCATTGCCTTGAATCTCTTGCCTTATTTGTAAGCATGGAGATCTCTGCCATGGCTATCCTGCTGCGAGATCTTGGGGAACAGACGCCCAGATTGTTCCTGGCAGGCAGCCCTGCTAATCTGATCGAAAGGCGTGTATCTGAGTTCTTGGACAGCGAGATAAGCTCTCTTGATCGGTGTGCTGCTGCTCAAGGATGCGCCTGGATTGCTCAGGATATCTTTGCGGGAGCTGAAAGCATCCTCGGAATTGAGGTGGATGAGAGGGCTAGACATAGTTCAAATACAAAATGTGTTAATTCATTAATTAGATGAAACTTAAGATCGCGATAATCGGCCCGAAGGTCCATGATGTTGGCTATAGGCCATGGCTTACAGAGTTGGCCATGAACACTGCACTCAGAGGCTTTGAGGTCTATAATGATGATGAGAATGGGCAGCAGGCAGTAATAGCTCTGGCCGAGGCTGATGAGCAGAGGATCAAGAGGTTCCTTAATACCGTTAAGACAATGCAGCCGCAACTCGCTGAGGTGAGCGAAGTAACATCCGGGGAATACACTGGCGCTATCATGCCCGTTTGGCAAGCTGCGACCATGGGCAGCTTTACGCAACTGAATAAGGCTGTACCAATTCTGCTTGAGATGCAAAATGACCTGAAGGATATGAAGGTCGACATAAAGGAGATGAAAGGTGATCTCGAAGCGGTGAAGCAAAACACGAGCGCAACGCTTGAAGAGGTAAAAGGGCTCCGAGAAGAAATCCAACCGAGGTTAGGAGAACAGCTCAGGCAGATGCAGGCAGATATTAGAGCCCTGAAGGATCGTGTGGGCATGCACTGAAGCTCGTAATATTGATTGATCTCGGAAATATCCCTGGAAAGGCGGCAAGAGCGCATGAATAAATCCATTTTGAAGACTGCAAATACAGATAGAGATCAACAAAAAAGGGCTGAGAGAGAGCAGCAGAAGAATGCCATAATTAAAGAGGTTGGATGGGCCTATAATGATCTTCAATGGTTCTCTGAGGAGGAAGCAGAGCGTGCCAGAGAGCAGAGGAGTGAGCTTCTGAAGGATCTGTCAGGCTGGATTACCTACAGCTTTCAAGGCACTAAACTCCACTCCGGGCCACTATCTCCGGGCTGCTCGATCTGCGGAAACGGAGGCTGGGATTGCAACTATATTACCCAGAAATGCTCAAGAAAATGCTTCTACTGCCCTCAAGACCGCTATGTCAAAGATGAGAGCGGATCGATAAGCGAAGGTTTTTCATTCAGGGATCCGATGGCTCATATAAGCTATTTGAAGACGTTCCAGATCAAAGGTGTAGGATTTTCAGGCGGAGAGCCGCTTCTTGTGCTTGATAAGCTGCTGTCTCATATCAAGGCCATCAGAAGGGAATTCGGCAGCTCGATATACTTATGGGTCTATACAAACGGCGATTTTATATATAGCGATTCCCTGGAAAAGCTGCGAGGCGTTGGCCTGGATGAGATCCGCTTTGATCTCAGCGCCCGAGATTACGATTTATCCCCTGTTGCTCTTTCAAAAGAGTATATTCCGACAGTGACAGTGGAAATTCCCGCTCTCCCTGAGGATTATGATCGATTAAAGGATTTGATGCCAAAGATGGAGGCGATAGGAGTTAATCACCTCAATCTCCATCAGTTGACAACAACTGAGCATAATTATAAGGCGCTTATCAAGCGTGATTATCACTTCCTTCATATCCCCCGGATTCCTGTCTTTGAATCTGAAATGTGCGCTTTAGAATTGCTTTATTTCGCTCGCCAGCACCAGATCAAGCTGCCGATCAACTATTGCTGCCAGGTCTACAAGAACCGATTTCAGGGCCGCGATATTAGAACAAGAAAGGCCAGAGCAATACAGAAGGGATATGAGGAGATCACTGATGCAGGATACATCCGCCTGTTGACTATTCCAGGCTCAACAGATAAAATTGAAAGCCTGGCTAAATCTCTGGTAGAGAAACGTTGCTCTTCCTCCCTCTGGCAATGCAACGATAAGAGAACTGAGATAGCTATCCATAGCAGCTTGCTCCCTTACTTGGATCGATCGTCTTATGATCTATCGATCTTCTATCTTGAGCCGAGAATCAAGCTAAAGGATGCTAATGCAGGCATATTTGAAGAAAATATAGTTCCGGACAACAAACTGGTCCATTATGGAATCGGCTGGAGCAAGATAGCAATCGAAAGCTGGTTCAGGCTTTATATACAGAAGATGAGCTATAGAGATGTCAGCCGTTATATGGCTAAGCATTATCCTAATAAGATCAAAGCAAATGGCGCCCTATCCACTTCACAGAAAGAAACCGGTGATCTGAGAAAGTGCACCAAGTGGGAAGAATTGGAGAGCGGGCTATCGGAAGTGTTTTAGATTATTATGGCTTTAAATTTCGAAGAACTGGTATCAGATCTTGAGTCAAAAGCCAGAAGCGAAAATGCTGCCGCATTGAAGAAAGAAGTCGAGGATGCATTACATATCGCTGAGGCTGCAAATGCCGATTCAGATATTATTGATCGCCTAGATGGCCTTTTGCTTGTGCTCACAGAGGCATCCCGTGAGAATGTCTGCACCAATACAAAATGCCCTCATTATAACAGGAAATGCAGAATGCGATAATATAAATTGATCCTGGCAGAAGCCAGGACCAGATAGAAGAGATTCGATAGATCTACCTCGGCTGCGACCTACTATCAGACCACTTGTTGATGAAGTAGGGCAATGCACTCGTGGCTATTAACGATAATACTACAGCTATCAGCTGATCAGTAATGCTGGGCATTTCTCTTTTCACCTCCTCCAAACCTAGTACATTAACGAAAGCGCCGCAGCTGCTATGACTACGATCACAGCAACAACTATGATCATATCCTTGACCTCTGGGAGAGGATTATATTCCTTGCCGCGCTTCGGGTTATGCTCTAGCACCCATGCAATCCATTTCTCGTGCTGAAGCATCGCATCGCTCTTTACAACTGCCATCAATATCACCTCTTTTATAAGGCAATGGTAATACTATTTCCATTGCTCAAATTCTTTACGGCTCAACGGATCTTGCCAGGCATTTCCTGCCGGGCATCGTCCTGTAGACCTGCGCTTCCCTTGAAATTGCCCCTTTTACCTGAAGCCTCTGGATTTCCGTAGCCACCGATTCAGCGCGTTGCATGAACTGGTCCGCCACAAGCTCTTTCAGCCTTTCCTTATTCACGGAACTGCCTTTGCCGATGCCTGGACAGCTTGGATTATACCTTATATTGAGCAGCATATCGCCACTCGGCATCGTCTCCTCCTCTACTCTGAAGGGAAAGAGCCTGCATGCGTTCGGTCGGACAGGATAGATTCTGCAGCCGTTATTGTAGAAGACGCAGAGAGCGTCCTCACGGCTTCTCATCACAGGCAGATCAAGTATAACTTTTCTGCCTGAATCCTCGACCTTCACGCAGCATCCATCATATTCATAGAGGGTATCTACGAAATCCTCCGGCTCCATCCTTGATCTTCGGCTTATTTTATCGATATCTTTCTTGGTCATGTAGATCAGGTTCGACTTCTCCCAGAACTCCTTCATTCTGCTGCCAGGGATCAGGCCATCGAACTCTTGAGGGCGCCGGTGATGGCAGCATGAGCCACATCTCTGGCACTGGAATCTGATGTCATCGAAATCCGCTCTGATCATCACATTTGGCAAGGGGTATCCTCAAAGGGAAAGAAGGCGCTTAGAGCGTCTTCTTCCTGGGGTGATCCTCAGTCAGAACCTTCAGGCCAAGCTCCTCGGCGGACTCGGCCTTCATGATATCGACCATCGCGGCTGCCGGGAATACCATCGGGGCATTCTCGATTGGGCCGTAGAGGTAGAAGTCTGCGCCAAGGATTCCAGCGCACAGATTGGAGCCGATATCGACGGGTGCAAAGGCTTCCTTGTGTTGCTTCTTCCACTTCTTCATCCAGTCCCATGCAGAAGCCGCGTTGTGGAATCCGCCGCCAACAGGCAGGCCGAGCTGTGCCTTGACTGCGATGCATGCCCTATAGGTTGCGCCTGAGCCGTTTCCGAGTGGCATTGCAGCGGTATCAAGAAGTATCCTGGTGATTCCGCATTCCTTGGCGTACTCCAGCATGCCCTTCTTGGCGCCGCCTGCAGGCTTGGTGAGGACGTTCATCTTTCCGACAGTTCCCTTCTCCATTGCGTTGAAGGCGAGCACGATTGCTGCATCGAGATCGCTCTCCTTGACCGCTGCCAGTTCCTCTGGTGTGATGGATGCGTTGATGGAGTTGTGAATGGCTCTGTCTGCCACGCCGATCTCTGTTGCGTACTTGACGCCGAAGGCCCTGACAGCAGGTGCAGAGGAGTCGATCAGGAATGGATAATCGGAAATGCCGACGAACCAATCAATCTCCTTCTGCATCGCCTCATTGCTCTCTGCCACTATCTGGTTCATACAGGAGTTGCCTGTTATATCGCTCATCTCTACCTGTGTGTTCCAGAGCTTCTCAGCAGCAGCGACATCGAAGACTCCGTGCTCTGGATCCGATACGATCTTATGCCTGGCATAGAACATGGTGCCTATGCAACATGTGGGGTACTCGCCGGGCTGCCCCCCAACTTGGAACTTACCGAACTGGAAGACTTCCTGCTTCCTGTCAAACTTGAACATCTTAAATCACCCTCGTCCAATGGCCTGAATATACGACAATAATATATGCCAGCATTAATATCAATGCTGCACCAACGCCGTAGGCTACTCCGAGGTCCCTGCCGATTGATTTGCCGGCCCTCATGAACTTCTCGGCCGAATAGAACTCGATCTTTTCATCGATCTTGTCCAGCCTTGCCATCAATTCCTTGAACTGATCCTGGTCGACTACGGCTACAGGTATTGCCTGTTTCTCGTCTGCCATAACTTAAATCACCCCCCCTTTGAATACGAAGAAGGGCCCGAGCATCATCAACACTGCGAAGATGAATCCTATGGCAAATCCTATTGAGACGGTTGCAAGGACGCCTGAGCTGAGCTTGGTCTCCCTGGCCAGCAGCTGCGACTTGTACTTGATATCCTCAACTACATCGTTGAACATATCCATATTGGGCTCGACGACAGTTGGCAGGCCTTGGCCATAAACAACCTCTTTTTCATCTGCCATTTTACTTCCCTCCTGCAAAGTGTAATAGCGATGCAAGGAACAGAAGGACGATTGTTATGCCGAGAGCTATGCCTTCAATCTTTCCTGCATAGATTCCTGCCTGAAGCTTATTGAGGAGACCTGATGTGGTCACGGCAGAATCCTGTAGTCGCATCCTTGTCCTGATCTCGACAACCTCTCCGGCGAGGGCCCTGGGGCCATGTTCTTCCTCTTCAGCTCCGCCTTCCTTGATCTCTATCCTCATCGGCTCGACATCAAGGGCTCCAGGGTCCTGAGCGATCAGCTCCTTGATCTTGGCACTGATGGCACCCATGTCCTCGGTATCGATCATCTTGATAGGTTTGACCTGGGCTCTGATCCGCTCTATTGATTCCTCCGTCAGGTTCTGGATGAAGGGGATAGCGCCTGTAGAGCCAATGATCTTTCCTTCTTTATCGATTCCATTTGTAAGGAATGCTTCTGTACATTGCCCTGTGATGTGCCCCTTAACCTCCATTCCTGTTATTATCAAGAATCTGATATTGGGATTGGAGACTATGTTGGCCGTCATCTTTTCTATGCCTATGTTCTCCGTCTTGCACGGCCCGACAAGGGCAGCTCCGGCTGCTACTAGCTCAGAGTTATGGAGGTGAGAGCCGCATGTACAAACAGCGACAGGGCTCTCTGGATTTCCTGCCTCATACTCGCCTGTAATCAGAGGCCATGGCTCTGTAGGCTTCTTTTTAAGTGCCATAAATTACGCGCCTCCTATCGGCTTAAGTGAACTCCTTATCAATTCTATTCCAGCAGGGCTGGCGAACAGTGAGCCGATCAGCAAGACGAACGATACCATCAGGCCGATGATGATTCCCATCCACACGTTGGTATAAAGGCCGCCTATGTAGGATGCCTTGCCTCTGTTGGCATAGGACTCCATCAGATCGTTGTCCGGCACAAGCTGGTTCATAAGGTCGTCTGCAATCCTGTCAAGCCTTGCTACCTGCGGGTACAATGGATCCAGGGCATACTGGACGGCATCCGCCCTCTGCTCCGAGATCGTGCCCTTGAGGGGATCGAACAGAAGACCAAGTTCTGGTGATACTCTAACAATTCCCATTTACATGACCTCCTTTAGAGTGCGCTCGGCGGCAGAAGCCCTGTTCCGACCACATTTGCAGCATCCATTTTGGCAAGCCTGAAGTACCAGATGTATGTATAGTACCAGAGCGCAAAGCCAACCACTATTGTTACCATGGCAGGCATCAGGCCAAGCGTAAGTATTGAGCATATGCCTATGGCAATCATTGCAACTCCATTGACCATCATGCCATCAACAAGCGTCCTGTCCTGCTTCTCATCAGGTCCAAGGTTTGCGTTGAACGGATGGAACAGCGCCATTCCGCCAAGGATGAAGATCATCGCAAGGAAGCCGGTGTTGAAGACGTCCTTCACCAGGATATCGTAACCTAAGGATCCTGATATGTTGATTCCCCAGGCCAGAACGGCCATAGTGCATGCTCCAGAAATATCGGTCAGGCCCTCTTCCATTATGGGGATGTTGAACTTGATGACCTTGTTGCAGATCATGCCGATGATATAGCCGAATATCAGCGAGTATACAAGGGCTACTATTACGCCTGCAAGTCCAAACCCGAGCTGCTCTGCAACGTTCAGTCCGAATAGAGCTGCTACCATTGCCATTCCAATGGCCAGCATTCCCATCGAGGGAACACCTGTGCCGAGACCATATGCGCAAATCCTGCGGATAGCGTTGGCGCCCCATAGCACTGCGAATATGGCTGCCAGAGATCCAAGGAATGAGAATACAGTTGTATTCAGCGCCTGGTTAAGGAACTGGGTCAGATATATTCCAACAACAGAACCTACAATTCCATAGATCCTGAGCTGCTGTGGTTCAAGCTTAAATCTTCTTGGTGCGGGTACCATTTTAGGCGCCTCCTAAGGGCTGAATGAGCACAGCCATGAACGCCAGGAGTATTCCGGCAACCAGGCTTGCCTTGAAGGCATTGGGCCACTTCTTGAACTTGGGATCATGGAATCCCTCAATTGTTCCCTGGATGTTCCAGGATGGAAGGACTGCGTTCACGAAGAATATTCCTATGGCGAACATGGCGCTTTGTGCTGGATTGCCGCTAATAAGTACACACGGGTAGTAGATCATAGCACCGCCAACACCGCCGAGAAGCGCTCCGATGGTTCCTGTCACGAAGCAGACCGTCGGAATGCCCTGGCCGACTGTGCCAGGAGCCACATAAGGTGGCTGAGACCAGCCAGTTATCGGATCATAGTTTACCTTTGCAGAGGCATATGGACAGCCCACTGCGTAGGAGTAGATGAAATCGCCAGTAAGCATTGTAGCATCCATCATGATCATGGAGCCTACTGCGCCGGTTGCAATAATCGGCCATATATTATCTGTGACCGACATCATCAGGCCAGCTGAAACAAGGCCTGTTAGACCCGAGCCTGCTGCCAGGGTAACTGTACCTGTACCGATACCTGTAGCCTGTGCCATTGCTGCGGGAGCGCCGCCGACTGGCACGAAGTGAACGCCCACGCTCACCAGGAGGCTTCCGACTATGATATCAAGCATGTACACAATTGTGTTAATATCAAAGATCATGCAGCGATATCCCCCTTATAGCCCGGATATGGCCCATACTTCTTCCGTGCAGAGAGTTCGAGATAGAAATTATACACGTTCATCATTATTACAAAGAACACACCCATAGCGATTGCATAAGGAGCCTGTGTGACTGGGTCAAAGACAGTTGTTCTCCAGTTATCCAGGAACACAGTCAATCCCATGCCGAGGCCTGTGCACGGTCCGCCGAACTTGGCGCAGAACCAGGCGTTATCTATGGTATTTCTAAGTCCAGCCTCAGCCTTCCTGACGATCTGTCCTGAAAGCATAGTGTTGAGGCCCTGACCGAACAGCCTCCACTGGAACTCACGCTCGCCGCCGTAGTGGATATCGCCCACGGACGATCCAATTGCTCCGACTGTTATTCCCCAGATCAGAGCGATGACCGGCAGCGGGAACGGATGGTGAGGCGTCAGCACGTAATTCTGGATGTATGCAACTGTCGTCAGACAGAATGCTGTTATCCATACGTGCGCCATGATTGATGTAGTCGTATACCTTACAATATCCAGGTAGATCCACTGGTTGAACCTGGATTGACTTGCGCTTCTGCCGAAGTAAGCGCTCGTAGCCATAACGCCGTCAACCAGAGCGGCAAATGATGCACCTGCTGCTATTGCAAAGAGGGCAGGCATATGATAACCCTCAATGAGCATGTACGCAACAATTCCTGCGCATGCGCACCATAGTGCGTTCGATGGTGGTTCGCCTGCAATGGCCTTGTTGTAAATCCTGTGGGGATTTCCAACTTGAGCGGCCAGCTGCACTTGCGAGTTCGGATTGCTTTGAGAGCCTATATCAGAATCAATATCTTCAGAAGCACCCGAAATAAACGCAAGGGCACCAATGCCAGCTACCATTCCCATGCCAAATGCGTCCATTTTTCCTTTCCTCCTTTTCATGTTCGCCAATTCTATAATTGCTCGATATAAAATCGGCTATAACGCTGTCCGTATCATTTACCCGAACTTATAAAGCTTTCGCGGGTGGTATACGAGGCCAGCATTATGCCTATTTGTCGGGTTTTGAGGTTCTCATTCTTGGCCATGGTTCACTCTATAAAACCAAAAAACTATCAATCCCGCAAGAATATGTCCAGTGATTCTAAACTATCCTAGGTCGATCTTACCATTGCATATTACCTTTTTCGAGCGAAAGCTGCAAAAATATCACATAATTATTAATCATAAATGGCGGTTTTGTAATTTAACTGATGATAAAGTAAAAAGGCAGCATAGCCAGATACACATTGGTTATAAGCTCTTTCTAGGCTATCGCGATATCTTTACCATGGCTCTCTTTTCGCACCGATCCTATAACCGATGATATTTGTCAGCCGGTGCAGTATCGGCGTTATTATCAGGACTACTAATAGTATCATGGGCGTAAAGTTCTTCTCAAACCAGACAGGCGCAAGCAGAAAGGTGAGAAGCCAGGCACCGAAGACGAAGTCGAGCTGGTCTATGATGAAGAGTGGAGCGCCTCGCTTAAGACCTAGCCTGCGCTTGAAGAAGCTTGCTACGATATCCCCAAGCATAGATCCAAGGGATAGCCCCACCAATATCGGAAGCTGCCCAATACTCACGCCGAATGCTGGGAGGCCCAAGTGCGGAGCTACATGATTGAGCAGGAGACCAGCCAGTATGCCGCAGGCTATGCCAGCAATCGTCCCTCGAATGGTCTTGCCGTCGCCCATAATTCGCCTGCCGTCTTTGAACGTCTTCCCGAAATCCAATGGTGTACCGCCGCCGAAGATAACAGCGCAGTTATTGGGCAGATAGGCGGGCAGCATCAGCCAAAATGCGAGTATCAGGACGTTCAGGGCGTTCATATAATTTCTCTTCAATGCCTTTGTTTGCTCTCTAAAAGCCTCTCGCCTACACTCCGATATATCAAATTATCTATGAATTTCAATCGAAAGAGTTAAGTTTAACCTATGCTTCATCAGGCGAAAGCGTCGATGGTCTAGTGGTTATGACTTGGGCCTTCCATGCGAGAGTGATCTTGCGAAGCAAGCCTACAACCCGGGTTCGAATCCCGGTCGACGCATAGATTTTTTCTTTTCGCATTTTTTCATTACGTTGAATGCCGAATTGCTTTTCGCCAGATTTATATCCTAGTTTGACAAGTCAATCTTTATGTATCCTGGAGGCGAGATCTCCAATGCGAGAGGACTTCTCGCAGAGAAGATTGCTGGAGAGATCACCTTATCTCAAAACCCCGGCGAAACGCTTAGGAAGTGGCGAAGGAACTTCGGCATAACGCAGACAGATTTATCCAACCATCTGGGGATTTCTCCTTCGGTAATTTCAGATTATGAAAGCGGCAGGAGAAGATCTCCTGGAATAATGATCGTCAGCAAAATAATAGATGCACTGCTGAAAATAGATGAGCTGCGAGGCTGCAACATCCTCCGAACTTATGAGAGCATCTTTGGTGATATGATCGGAATGGATGCTATCTGCAGCATATGCGAGTATCAGGAGCCGGTTCTTCTTTCGGATATCGCCACAAAGCTGGATGCCATTGTGATCTTTGGCAATACTAGCATCTCCATCTGGGGCTATACAATCATAGACAGCATGAAAGCAATAGTTGAGCTTCTGCCCGATCAGTTCCAGAAGATTTATGGGCGAAGCACTGCCCGTGCACTGATCTTCACTGGAGTCAATTCAGGCAAATCGCCGATGGTTGCAGTAAGGGTAAGCAATCTCAAGCCGGGTGCTGTAATCCTGCAGGGACTCGATCCATCAGATGTAGATTCTGTAGCTGTCAAAATTGCCGAGGTTGAGAATATACCCCTCTTAACGACTCCTTTTTCTGTAGATGAAGTCTCCAGCGCTCTGAACAAAAGGTGAAACTGTTGGTCTCGGGTATTGTGAGCTATGGCGTCTATATTCCCAGATATAGAATACGGGCGGATGAGATCGCCAGGGTTTGGGGCGATGGAGATGATATCTCTGCATCCTTGCGCGTCTTTGAGAAATCGGTTCCCGATCTCGATGAAGATGCAGTGACCATTGCAGTCGAGGCTGCTAGGAATGCTCTGATGCGCGCTGATATAGATCCATGTAGAATTGGCGCGATCTATGTGGGCTCAGAGAGCCATCCTTATGCGGTCAAGCCTACAGGCACAATAGTCGGAGAGGCAATATGTGCCTCATCGACATTTACAGCCGCAGATTTCGAGTTCGCCTGCAAAGCCGGCACAGCTGCCATCCAGGCTTGCCTGGGACTGGTCGGCTCCAATCTGATCGATTTGGGACTGGCGATAGGGTCTGATGTAAGCCAGGGAGCTCCGGGCGATATGCTGGAATATACTGCTGCTGCAGGAGGCGCAGCATATATCATAGGGAGCAAGAATCTGGCCGCCGAGATAGAGGGCACTTTTTCCTTTACAACGGATACGCCGGACTTTTGGAGGCGGGAAGGCATGCCATATCCTGAACACGGCGGGAGGTTCACCGGTGAACCCGCTTATTTCAAGCATGTGACATCCGCCGCAACAGGTCTGATGGAGCGACTTGGAGCAAGTCCGGACGATTATGATTACGCTGTTTTTCACCAGCCCAACGGCAAGTTTCCCGTTCGCGTTGCCAGGAAGCTGGGCTTCACAAAAGAGCAGATAGAACCGGGACTAATCGTCCCGATGATTGGAAATACATATTCAGGCTCATGCCTGATTGGCCTTGCAGCAACACTGGATATGGCAAAACCAGATGATAGGATATTTGTTACAAGCTTCGGTTCTGGCGCAGGCAGTGATGCATTCAGCATAGTTGTATCGGATAGAATAGAGGACATACGCTCCAAAGCACCAAGCGTGCGCGATTACATAGGCAAAGTCCAATATCTTGATTATGCCATGTATGCCAAGCATAAAGGCAAGCTGAAAATATGAGATCGGTATCTATCATCGGCGTTGGCTGCACAAAGTTCGGAGAACGCTGGGACGTCTCGCTGCGCGACATGGTGGCCGAGGCGGGCATCATGGCAATGGATGATGCCAGCATCATGGGCGAACAGATCGATGCCCTCTACGTCGGCAACATGAGCGGCGGGAGGTTCATTGAGCAGGAACATATTGGCGCGCTTATAGCGGACTGCGCAGGTCTGTCAAGGCTTCACATCCCGAGCACTCGCGTAGAGGCAGCATGTGCATCAGGCGGACTTGCTCTAAGGCAGGCTGTTCTGTCAGTCGCAAGCGGCTATCAGGATATTGTAATAGCTGCAGGTGTCGAGAAGATGACTGATGTCTCATCAGGCACGGCCATTGATGCACTTGCAGCAGCCGCTGATAGAGAATGGGAATGCTTCTTCGGAGCGACGTTTCCGGCATTGTATGCCATGATGGCCAGACTTCATATGCGAAAATTTGGAACAACCCATGATCAGCTTGCCGAAGTGGCAGTAAAGAATCATCACCATGGAAATCTTAACCCCATCGCTCAGTACCATGTGGAGATCAGCATCGATGATGTTAATAGATCTCCGATGGTGGCCGATCCTTTGCACGTACTCGACTGCTCACCTATTTCCGATGGCGCCGCCGTTGTTGTCTTAGCTCCCACCGATATAGCCCAAAAATACTCAGATACGCCTATAAAAATTATCGGAAGCGGACAGGCCAGCGATACACTTGCGCTGCACGACCGCCGGGATTTGACAACTCTCGATGCCACTGTCCATGCTTGCAGAAAGGCATTCAGCCAGGCAAGGATTGAGCCTGCCCAGGTAGATATTGCCGAGGTGCACGATTGCTTCACTATCGCTGAGATCCTGGCAATTGAGGATTTGGGCTTCATAGAGAAGGGCCAGGGCGGCAAAGCCGTCGAGGAGGGCATAACAGCCCTTGGCGGTCGTATGCCCGTGAACACATCAGGCGGACTCAAAGCATGCGGCCATCCGGTGGGTGCGACTGGCATAAAGCAAGCCTATGAGATTGCCCTGCAGCTTCGAGGCGAGGCTGGCAAACGACAAGTAGATGAGGCAGAGATTGGACTTACGCATAATGTGGGCGGGTCCGGAGGAACTGCAATAGTCCATATCCTGACGAGGTAATCATGGCGATTCATACCCTATTGAGGTAATCAATGACTACTAATGCGCCCAGGTTCTGGAGGTGTATACCTCAGAGATACAGCCTTATTGGAACACATTGCGCGAGCTGTGATGAATATTTCTTCCCTCCGAGGAACGTTTGCCCCAACTGCAGAAGGGCTGCACAGCTGAAGGAGCATAGATTCAAGGGAACGGGCACCGTTATCACTTTTACTACGATTTATAGCGCCACAGAGGATTTCGAAAGACAGACGCCTTACCATTTGGCGATCATTGAACTCGATGAAGGACCAAGGCTCACGGGCCAGATAGTTCCCAATTCCAGTGAAGTTAAGATAGGCATGCGCGTGAGACCAGTCTTCAGGATTCTGGGAAAAGAAGGGGATAGAGGCATAATTTATTACGGCACAAAATTCACACCGCTAGAAGAGCCTTCTCGGAAGTAAGAGAGGCTTTTCTTGTTAATATATCTGATCAGTTACCCAAAAGGCTAAAAGGTTTAGTTATAGCCCCTCTCAGCGATCGGCAAAAAACTGGAGTCTGCATGATCGCTTCCAATTGCGACCATAACAGGACTTGTTTTGACGACCATATCTCCCTTTCTAATGTCCATCATAAGCTTGTCAAGGTTGGGCTTACCTTCTGCCTGCATGACCAAGAAGAAGCTGAACTCCCCGAAGAGATGGTAAATATCTTTTATTTCTGATCGTTTTTGCAAAGTTCTATACGCGGATTTTTCATATCCGGGTCTAACTTTAATCATAGTTAATCCTATTACCACGACTAAATTCCCCCACTGGAAACACCATTTTTCATTGCTTGATTAATACCTTTCGCCTGGATCCACAGCTATCCCTGGCGAAGGATAGACTTTTTTCAACTAATCCTATATAAATTTTTTTCGTATGATATAAAGAAGACCCTTTGCTTGCCAATCCCTTGGAGGATATTTCGGAAAAATCGAAGTATATGCGCTCAATGGTCGGATTGCCTCAATGCCAATCTTTATAGGCTATGAGTTTCATATAGGTCTACGGGGCCCGATTGATAATACCTGAGGCTCTCAATATATTTCCGATGGGTTTGCCAAGGTGGCGGAGCGGCCACGCAATTGCCTGCAGAGCAATACCACTCCGGTTCAAA
>JBHGAU010000024.1:0-37693 GCA_041946675.1 Methanotrichaceae archaeon
AATGGGGATGATTCGAAGACTGCTCAGTTTACCATAGCTGCGCCGCCGAATAGGCCGCCAGTTGTAAACAGCCTGATATCCGATAAGCAGAGTCCGCAGGCGGCTGGCACTATCGTGAACTGGACTGCAAATGCAACCGATCCAGATGGAGATCAGATACTCTACAGATTCTTCTTGAACTCCCAGCCGCAGACCGATTGGACGGCAGACAATACCTGGGCCTGGAATACAACCGCAAATACAGGAAATAATCAGATCGAGGTCAGGGTAAGGGATGGAAAGCATGCAGGTGCAACGAGCTTTGACGACCGCAAGGCTGCGAGCTATGTTATAACTGCTCCAGCACCAAAGCCGCCTGCGATTAAGCCTGCTGTCGTGCCAGCAAATATCGTGCCAGCAAATATCGTGCCAGCAAATATTACGCCAACGCAAAATATAACCCCAACCAGAAATATTACGCCCGAAAGAAACGTAACTCCACCGGCTAAGATCAATACACCGCCAGTTGTAAACAGCCTGATATCCGATAAACAGAGCCCACAGATAGCGGGAACCGTCATAAACTGGACTGCAAATGCGACCGATCCAGATGGAGATCAGATACTCTACAGGTTCTTCCTGAATGGGCCATCTACAAAAGGTCAATCGGTTGGAAAGACCGGCTGGATAGCGGATAATACATGGGCATGGAATACAACCGATGCCGATGTTGGAAACAGCAGGATCGAAGTCTGGGCAAGAGATGGCAAGCATGCGAACGAGAACAGCTTCGACAGCAACAAGGTCGCTGCATTCACCATAACTGCCAGACCTGCGCCGTCTCCAGCTGTGAAGAACGTAACCCCAGTTAAAAATGTCACAACGCCAGCTAATATTACACCGCCAGTCAATGTGACGCCACCCAGAAACATAACCCCGCAGGCCAATGTCACAAGACCTGCAGTCTCTCCAGTTGAGAACAATACACAGCCTGCATTACGCAGTCTGACCCCAGATAAACCGAGCCCGCAGCTTTCGGGCACGAGCATAGTCTGGACCGCCAATGCAACCGATCCCGATGGAGATCAGATACTCTACAGGTTCTTCCTCAACGGGACATCCACAAGCGGATCCTGGAAGCCTGAGACCGACTGGGCCGCAAGCAATACCTGGACCTGGAAGACCTCTTCGGCGGACGTCGGCCAGAACCAAGTCAGAGTCTGGGTCAGAGACGGCAAGCATGCAAATACAAACAGCTTCGACAGCGAGCAGATCGCATACTTCACAATAGCAGCGCCTACCGGGAATATCTCCGGCGTGAAGTTCAACGATCTGAACGGCAATGGAGCGAAGGATGGAAACGAGCCCGGCCTAGCAGACTGGAGGATTACTCTGACAAAGCCTGATGGATCGCAGGTCGGCACTCTCACAGGAGCTGATGGCTCGTATAAGTTCGAAGGCCTGACACCTAGCAGCTATACAATTGGCGAAACAGCCCAGACAGGCTGGAGCGCAACTGCCCCTGCAGGAGGATCACAGAAGATAATGCTCGGCAGTTCCGACATAACCAATGCCAACTTCGGAAACAAACTCAGTGCCTTCTCGATATCCGGCCGGAAGTTCAACGATCTGAACGGAAACGGAGTGAATGACGGCGAGCCTGGCCTTGCTGGCTGGAAGATCCAGCTTGCCCAGAATGGCAACGTGATCAACACGACCACAACAGGAGCAGACGGATCGTATACATTCGATGGCCTGACCAACGGTGCCTACACAGTTAGTGAAGTACTGCAGACAGGCTGGACACAGACTGCCCCTAAAGGCGGATCGCAATCCATCACAGTGCAGGATAAAGATGTGACCGGTATCGACTTCGGAAACAAGATCAGCGCCACTTATTCCATATCCGGCACGAAGTTCAATGATCTGAATGGAAACGGTGCCAAGGATGCGAATGAACCTGCCCTTGCCGGCTGGAAGATCCAGCTCACTCAGGGCGGCAGCGTTATCAACGGCACCAGCACTGCTGCAGACGGATCGTACAGGTTCAGCGGCCTCGCACCCGGATCTTATACAGTGAGCGAGGAGCTTCAGTCCGGCTGGGCGCAGACGAGGCCGTTGAGCGGATCGTACTCAGTGAACCTGGCCGACAAGAATGCAACAGGCATGGACTTCGGAAACAAAGGCAATGTGACGATAACGAGCAAGAAGTTCTTCGATATCAATAAGAACGGAATACAGGATCAGGGTGAGCCCGGAATACCCGGACTTACAGTCCATCTGCAGGAGAACGGGGCTGATATCGCCACAACTACAACCGATAATAATGGATCGTACACATTCACAGGGCTTCTCCCTGGGACCTACACAGTGATCGATCCAGTGCCGAGCGGATTCGTTGTGACAACATCCCAAACAGTGACTGTGACTGTCACAAGCACCACAACGGTAATATCCAACGCCAACTTCGGCATAATCGGATCAAACGCCATATCCGGCGTGAAGTTCAACGACCTGAACGGAAACGGCGTTAAAGATGCAGGAGAGCCGGGAATAGCCGGCTGGGGCATTGTGCTGACAGGATCCACATGGTTCCATTATCCGCTCCCGCCCCAGACAGTCAACACCGCCGCAGACGGATCGTATGCATTCAGCGGTCTCATACCCGGAACATATACAGTCAGCGAAGTATCAAGAACGGGATGGACACAGACAGCACCGGCTGGCGGATCTTACTCTGTGACATTCAACTTCGGAGCCCCGCCCTCAACAATTGCAGGCAAGGACTTCGGCAACAGACTTCTGGCGCCGCCGGGAACTGCCTCTATTGCAGGTGTTAAGTTCAATGACCTAAATGGAAATGGAATTAACAACGGAGACCCGGGCCTGGCAGGCTGGACGATCCAGCTCAAGAACGCCACGAATAACACAGTGGTCAGAACCGCGATCACTGATACATATGGAGGATACACCTTCCTCAATCTGCAGCCCGGCAACTATGTTGTGAGTGAAGTTACAAAGACGGGATGGACACAGACAGCACCAGCTGGCGGCAGCTACTCCGTACTCCTTCACTCAGGCGAGAGCAGGATTGGAATCGATTTCGGCAACTACAACCCCCCGCCTGTAAATCCGACGCTTGTATCCAGCCCATCAAGCCCGCGACCGTCAGGAACGCCGATCACCTGGACGGCTACTGCAACCGATCCAAATGGAGATCCACTTCAGTACAGGTTCTTCATCAGATCGCCGGGCGGCATGCTGTTGAGGGATACAAACTACATATCCAGCAATACATGGATCTGGAATACAGCAGGCTTGCTCCCGGGAACATACCAGGCTGAGGTCTGGATAAGGGATGGATATCATGCAGGGCCGAACAGCTATGATATCCGCGCGACTGCAAGCTTTACCTTGACTCAAGGCAATCGGCCGCCTGTAGTTGACTTCCTGTTCGCAAGCCCCCATAGCCCTCAGTTCGCAGGAACCTGGGTCAAGTGGACGACGGTAGCCCATGATCCGGATGGCGACCAAATACAGTACAGGTATCTGCTCAGAGGACCCTCAACCTTCGGCTTCTGGGAGGATCAGACCGGCTGGACGCCAAACAATAGATGGATCTGGAGAACAACAGGCTTTGATGTTGGTCCGAGCGAGGTTCTGGTTCTCGTAAGGGATGGACACCATGCAGGACCAAACGGATGGGATGAATACGATGTTGCAGGCTATAACATACTGGCAGTCAACACGCCGCCAGTGATAACAAGCCTGGCTTCCAGCATGCCAAGCCCTGAGCCTGTGGGAGCTGCCATCTCATGGAAGGCAACGGCATTCGATACTGATGGAGATCAGCTGTTCTACAGGTACTGGATAAAAGGACCCTCGACAGGAGGACTCTGGAAGCTGGCTCGCGATTGGTCCACCGATAGCACATGGACCTGGGCGACAACGCCAGCAGATGTCGGCATAACGTTAATCGATGTTCAGGTCAGAGACGGACTGCATGCCGGACCTCAGGGATGGGACGATGATGCCAGTACATTGTTCACAATACTCAAGCCCAACCAGCAGCCACAGCTCACCGGCCTCGTGCCGGATAAGCCCAGCCCGCAATATGCTGGTATGCCTGTAATATGGACTGCTCTGGCAGTCGATCCGGATAACGATCCAGTCCTTTACAGGTTCTGGCTGAAAGGACCATCAACCGGCAATGCCTGGAAGATCGTTCAGGACTGGTCATACAGCAGCACTTGGACATGGGCTTCTGCGCCCGGTGATGCCGGCGACTATTCAGTCTATGTATACGCAAGAGATGGATACCATGCAGGTCCAGGAGGATATGACAGTGCCCTCGGCCAGCGTTATACACTGCAGAATCCCCTGGCTGTAAGAAAGCTCACATCAGGAACAGCACAGAAGAATAATCCGTCGCTGGTCTTCACCGGCGACGGATATCTCCTGGCTTACCAGTCCTTTGCACTTGGGCCGGCATACCAGGGAGATATTAATCTGGAAAGATATGATCCTATATGGAATAAGCTCGGAAGCATATGGGCAGCAAATGATACTGCATACGAGGGCAATCCTTCAGCGATCTTCGCCAATGGCTATTACTATGTTGCATATGCCTCAAGTCAAACCGGTGTAATGAACATATTCCTCAAAGTGTTTGATGCTAATCTGAATTACATCGAAACCAAGCAGCTCACGGATTCTATCACAAACCAAGACTCTCCATCGCTTCTAAGGGTTGGCGATCAGTTCTTCATGGCATACCAGTCATGGGATACAGGCACTCAGAGTGGCGGGGATATATTCATCACAAGGTTTGACCAGAATTGGAACCCAATAGCGAACGTTCAAGTGACCAACTTGATATCGTACCAGGATCATCCGTCTATCGTATTCGTAGATGGCAACTTCTATGTGGCCTATACATCCAATGAGACGGGAAACAAGAATATCTTTGTCAAGAGGTATGACCCCAATCTGAACTTCATCGATACCAGGAGAATGACATATGACAGCTCAGACCATGATTATCCATCGCTGAACTGGATCAATGGTCAGCTCTTGCTGCTGTACGATTCGAATAGAGCAGGCACCTATGATGTATATTTGGACAGGTACCTGAGAGACTGGACGCCCATCGATAGCACTGTGGCAGTTTCAGCGCCCGGAGACCAGACGTCATCGTCCATGGCCTACAGCACCTTTGATGATATGTACTGGGTGGCATATGCCTCCATAGACCCAACAGGCCAGAACATCTTTGCCGGGCCTTTGAAGCTGGCGATGCCAAGCCAGCTTAAGCCCTGTGATATAGCCATATCTTTCAGCTCCGCTAAGGCCAACAGTCCGTATACGCTCACCTTGAGGTTCTATAATAACTATGGTGAGCTAGCCGATCCGATGGACCTGAGCTTTATCCCGCCGCAGGATTCTGCCCGACCGACGGATAAGCTCCAGAGAATTTCTCTGGGAACATTCCAGTTCAGTTCAGTATTTGGTGCAGCCGGGGATAAATCCTTCAGGATCGGAGCCAACATCGATGGATGCATATCCTCAAAGATAGTTACCAGTAAAGTTACCCCCTGATGATATGTTTTCAGGGGGTAACAATTCTTTTTTAAGGCAAAAAGAAAAATATCGGTGGGAATGCTCTGCCCTGGTTCCAAGACAGTGGAGGGTTGAGAGGAAAGAAACAACATGTCATATGCCACTCCATTCCCCTCAGAATAATCTATACAATAACTGTTTAAAAATGTTTCGGCTGAAGTCTCAGAAGAACTTCTCAGTTAACCACCAATCTCATCCTGTCGTTCCGCCCCAGCATCCTTGAAAAGGAGATACTTTAATATAGTATATAATGTACTGTCTTAGACTTAGGAAAAGAAGTAGGGGTGAGATTATGGCTAGAATCTTAAAGGTCTTCCTGATTGATGCGGTGGTGAGCCTGTGAGCTTTGACGATATCATATTATTGATAGTTTTCATAATTTGTATATTAATCATATTCAAAATCCTGGCCTGGCTGGATAAGCATGTATAGAATAAGCCATGGTCAGCGCCGCAGATCTTCTTGAAACAATCTGCCGCAACATTTCTCTCAGCAGGCGTCGGCTTTTCGATCTGAAGTGAAGTTGTGTGCCCGGTGCAGCACCATTTGCTTTCAAAATCTGGACATCCGATATATTATGCTGTAAAGATAAGTCCGGCTATAAGCATTAATCCAAAATCGCGAATTATAAAGAAAAGAAGGGGGAGGCAAAAGTCGAGTAAAGGAGGGAGTAAAATAGAACGACCTTTGCCAACAAATATTACGTCAATAAACGAATATAAGGATTTCGGTTTAAGACAATTGACGTGAAGAGGGGCGAAGTCGATTTCAGGGAACGAAGAGTCTATGCTGATGGTAGAGGATCTTCAGCTGGCAAAAATATAATGAAATATAAAATGATAAGAAAAGAAGTCTTAAAAACCGCATGAGTGGACTTGGCGGGATTTGAACCCGCGGCCTCCGCCTTGCGAAGGCGGCGATCTACCACTGATCTACAAGCCCTGTGTATTCCTGCTAAAACTAGGGAGAGGTTTAGAGGAGCCCTACCTCTTCAACCTCAACGGATTCCACTTTAGGGATCTTGGCCAGATTGGCCTCTATCTCCTCGGTTCCACCACTTTTATCGCCCATGATAACGGCGATCTTCAAAGCCTTGAGCCCAAAAGCAATATCCATGACCTGCATGCCATGGAGCCTGGCGTAAGACGGTATTGCACCCTTAACGCTATCCATGATCTTAGACATATCCACATCAGCGCTCTCAGGCATGACCTTTATCACTGCTACTACCTCACCCATTTACCATCACCTCAGGGACCCGTGAACCCGCAGCTTTTACAAGTGTAGACATTACTTTGCTTTTTGCACCTATTGCATCTGGCGATCACAGTGCCGCAGCTTGGGCAAGGGAATCTTGTTCCGCCCACGCCAGTCAGCGTCACACCACACGATATGCATCGCTCCGGTATTTCTTCCTTCATATTATCTCCATCAAGGTTCGTGTATTACCTGGTATAAACCTTCCCATAGATCGATTCTATAAGAACTCTGCTTCAACCTCTAATAACCGTTCCTCCAGTCCCCGTCTTCAGCATGGAAACAAACTTTTCAGGATCTGAGCCGTTCAGGATCCAGCATCTTCGACCCTTTAGTTGCTGCAGCGTTCCCTGATCGATGCAGGTTCTACGGCCCATGAGGTCATTCGCGCATATATCTCCGATCAATTTGCCATCAAGAATTATGCCATCAACATCAGTCGCCTTGATGATATCAGCATCAAGCCGGGCAGCTGCAATCGCTGCAACAGAGTCGGATGTATAATCCCAGGAATGACAGAGTCCAACATCATTTTCGAGAAGGGCGTGATACGGAAGCAAGACCTCCAAGCTGCTGGATCTTCTGATCTCCCGGGTAAGCCTTGCACCTGTGCCATCTGCGAGAATGTATGCATACTGTTCCATAGCAAGTATCGCCATCCAGTGTGCGGCCTCATCGGAAATATTCATCCTTGCAAAAATGTCTCTCACTAAATCCGCCATCGGACCGCCTCCCGGAATGACGAGGAAGCCGTAGCCTTCGTCTGTAAGATCCAAAAGCCTGAGCATAAGATCCTTTGCAGAAGTGATGAGGCTGCCTCCAAGCTTGAGCACGTAGAACGGCATAGGCTAGGAAATGCCCGAATCCCTATTTGAGGTTGATCGAAAGTATTAGATCGAAAGTATTATGTTCTAGGGCCTAGCACTTGAAGAAAGGTTAGCAAAAGGTCGATTGGATGTAGGGTAAGGAGGGAGATATATATCAAATCGACCTTCGCCGTACATTCCATCGGCGTTTGTCTCATATAACCCTTTCGCCTACATAGAATATAATTATAGAGGTCATTTAATATGCCATTTTCCATAAGAACCCCTTTTCTGGCAGTTGATTCTGTCATATTTTACAGAGATGGGATAATGCTTATTCAAAGGAAAAATCCGCCCTATGAGGGCAGGTATGCTCTTCCAGGCGGATTTGTCGAGGTCGGAGAGACTGTCGAAGATGCCGTAAGAAGAGAGGCAAAGGAGGAGACAGGCTTAGATATAGAGCTCCTATGCCTCGTAGGCGTTTATTCAGAACCTCGCCGCGATCCCAGAGGGCATGTTGTTTCCATATGCTATTTGGCACAGGGCGCTGGCGAGCTCAGATATGGGTCAGATGCAAAATCAGCCGAAGTCTTCAGACCCGATAATCTGCCGCCACTGGCATTTGATCATGAAAAGATCATAAGCGATGCCCTGAGATTGGCGAAGGACTATCAATAAACAGCTTAAAGTATAATTGCAATCAAGCTCATCATTTGGATTAGGAGATGATGCATGGCTGATATCAGAGAGCTCATTGAGAAGTATGCGCTGCAGAATGCTGTGAAATATAATGCTGCTCCGAATGCTGGAGCTGTCATGGGCAAGCTCATGGGCGGCCACCCGGAGCTTCGCTCAAAGGCCAAGGAGATCAGGCCTCAGATAACGGAGGTTCTGGCCGAGGTTGAAAAGATGACGCCTGTTGAGTGGCAGAAGAGGCTTGAGGCCATTGCTCCAGAACTGATTGCCGAGCTCTCAGTCCATAAGGAACCCGAAAGAGGTCTTCCGCCACTGGAAGGAGCAGAAAATGGAGTGATCATGCGTTTTGCGCCCAATCCGAATGGTCCGCCGACGCTTGGAAGTGCCCGCGGGATTATCATAAACTCAGAGTATGTGAAAAAATATGGCGGCGAGTTCATAATCCGCTTTGATGATACCGATCCCGTCAAGAAGCGGCCTATGCCTGAGGCATATGGCTGGTACCTTGAAGACTGCGAGTGGCTGGGCGCAAAGCCCGATAAAGTGATTACTGCGAGCGAGCGCGTTCCGTACTATTATGACGTTGCTGAGGAACTGATCCGAAGAGGTGGAGCTTATGTATGCCAGTGTCCTCAGGAGGTTTTCCGGAATCATAAGGAAAAGGGAATACCATGCATCCACAGAGACCAATCGCCCGAGATGAACATGGTCCTATGGAAGCGGATGCTGAACGGGGAGCTGCATGAGGGCCAGGCGGTCCTTAGGATCAAGACCGATATGTCCTACAAAGATCCGGCAATACGCGATTGGCCTGCATTCAGGATCGTAACAACTCCACATCCCATCATCGGTGCAAAGTATCGCGTCTGGCCTCTCCTCGACTTCGAATCTGCGGTAGAGGACCATCTTCTCGGAACAACCCATATTCTGCGCGGAAAGGATCTGGCTGATAGCGAGACCAGGCAGATGTACCTGTATAGGTATATGGGCTGGACATATCCCAGAGTCATCCATTGGGGAAGGATCAAGATTCATCAGTTTGGCTCATTCAGCACCAGCAAGCTCAGAAGGGCGATAGAGGCAGGAGAGTACAGCGGCTGGGATGATCCCAGGGTGCCGACAGTCAGAGCTATGCGCTGTCGAGGCATACGGCCTGAGGCCCTGCGAAAGTTTATGATAGATCTGGGAGTCGGGCAGACGGACATCAGCATCAGCATGGATTCCATCTATGCCGAGAACCGTAAGCTAATCGATCCCGAGGCAAATAGGTACTTCTTTGTCTGGGATCCTGTCCCGCTTGAGATCGAAGGCAGTGCGCCTGCAGTTGCACATGCGCCCTTACATCCGACCGTTGATCGAGGCTATAGAGAGATTCCAGCCGGAAATAGCGTCCTCATCTGCAAGAGCGACCTTGATGGTCTCGCATCCGGCGATAAGATCAGGCTGAAGGATTTCTGCAACATCGAGATCATAAGCCTGGAGCCTGCAAAGGCTCGCTTTATCGGCACTGAAGTCTCAAAGAAGATGAAAATCATCCATTGGGCTCCTGCGAGCGGTATTGCCATAAAAGTGCTCAGGCCGGATGGAGAGGACTCTGGGATTGGCGAGACGGGCATTGCTAAAGAGCTGGACAACGTAGTCCAATTCGAGCGCTATGGCTTTGTGCGCATAAACTGCCTGGGCGTGCCTGTGGTGGCTTACTTCACCCATAAATAATCGCGTTTATGTTACAGCTGCCTGCCCAATTTCTTTTTAAAGACATCACGCTTCACCTAGCCCACAAATATGCATTTTGCATTAGAGCCGCTGCCAAAAATGATACAAGCGCAACGGCCATTCCCAGTTTTAATGCATGCTGAGCGCCTGAAGCATCGCCTTTTACTATTTTTATTATTGATACAACGAAGAGGATGTCTGCCAAGCTTACTACTACGATATATGCATTCCCAAAGGGAGCTAAGTAGCTTAGACAGACAGCGGCAGCAGCAAATATGATAGCCAGAACGCCTGATGCTTTCTCGCCCGCTAAAATAGGCAAAGTCTTTGCATTGCCCTGGCGATCCCCCTCGATATCCTCTATTGCCTTGACAATCTCTCTGCTCATTGTTGCAAGGAAAGATAGAAAGAAGGGTATGATGTTTGCCTCCATCCCCGTATAGCCGAACGCTGCCCCACCAAAAACGAACGTAGAACCCGTCAGATAGGCAACGCATAAGTTGCCCGCCAGCGGCATTGCCTTGAGGTTTCTCGCATAGAAGAAGAGCAAACTTGCGCTAACTACTGCCAAGCCCAGGCAGAATCGATTTACTAGGCCAGCGAGAACGCAGCCGCTTACGAATAGCACCAATGACCATTTGAGAGCAGCGTCTGAGCTGATCCGTCCGCTGGGGATTGGTCTCTTCGGCCGGTTGACCGCGTCTATCTCCCTGTCGAAGTAATCGTTCACTGAGTTTCCTGCGCCCGTTATCAGGAACACTGTAAGAAAGATCGGCACCGCAATATCGATCTTCCACACTCCTGCAATCAAAAGCCCAATTATCGCCGCTGCTCCTGCCATCAGGCAATTCATCGGTCGGAGTATCTCCAGAAAAACCCTCATGCAAGTCCTCTTTGTGGCAGCCACCCTCGCTGCTGCGCATGAGGTATAGCAGATATATTTCAGTTAAGTATGTATCGATGTTATGAGGAGGAGATATTCTGCCGAAATTCTTGATTTCAACATCGCTGATTTGGCTATCGCTGATTTTTCTTTCACTAATTTTACCAACACTAATTTGGCTATTGTCAGCCGGATTGCATAGCATAATCCGATAGGTGCGACGGTCGCCTATAGTTGGTTTCTCCCGGCTTATTTTTCCTGAGCGCTCAAGATTCAATACGATCTTTGAACAGCGATTGCTGTTGATGCCCAGAAGCTTTCTCAGCTCTGACTGGTATAGGCCGCCCGATTTGGAGCTTATAAGCTCTATGGCCTTCTCCTCCATGGAACTCCTTGGAGGTATACTTTTAACCGATCCTGACATCATTGCCTCTAGGTGCCCAGTGCCTTAAAAGGAGAACTGGATTTATTTTAATATAGAGTAATCAAAATTACAGGTATATATCTTTTGTGAGGCTTTAGCCTATTTTATAATGATATATTGTACTAACTATATCGCAGGAAGTTAATTTTTTCTAAGGATTATGCAGAATAAATTGAAGTACATCAACTCAATTATGGTAGACTATCTGATTACTGATGAAATCTGGGGCGCCTTGATGAAAGGATAGAGAAATTTTAATGAGTGTGATGCCTGAGGAGGACAAAGAGTGAAAACTAAAATCATAATCATTGGGCCCAAAGTCCATGATGTTGGCTATAGACCATTTCTTATAGCAATAGCTGACGAGTTCGAGCTTGATGGGATCGGAGTGAGGAATATCGAGATAGAAGGCAAACAGGCGGTCCAGATTAAGGCTGAGAGAGAGAGAGCGTTCTAGAATTTGAGGAGGCAGTTAAGACAAGACGACCGGAAGAAGCTGTTGTTTCGGGCGTGAGAAGTGAGCCTTTCGATGGGCGTGTACCCTCTATTGAGAGAACAGCGATCACAAATATGAACGCGCAGCTGGCAAAGTGCATCAAACGCCTGGATGAGCTGCCATTGATAAAAGCGAATACTGATGCAATGCTCGATAAGCAGGACCAAATGCTCGATAAGCAGGATATAACCATCGGTGTATTGAAGGAGACCAAAGAGGATACCTCGTCCATCAAAAATGGAATAACTGAACTTAAGAAAGATGCCATAGATACAATCCTGGAAAAGTACTTCGAGCTTTCCCGTGAAATCGCTGAGATAAAGGCAAAGGCTTCATGAAAAAGAGCCGTCGGGGCATGCATCCCTCTGCACGCCGCCAAGCAACGCGAAGGATTCCATTATGTGCGGAGTGCGGACGGCGTCTGCATCTGCGAATATTATCATTATTCAAGAAAAATAGCGTGCAGCCCCGCTTTTCACCATTTACTTTGAAATATCCACAGGCATATCCTTCTTCGCAGCAGGGAACTTTGTGCGAATTTCTTTGCCCCTGAGGACCGGAATGCCGATGCTGTCCAGCATCCCTGAAATCCAGCCCCTTTCGCCTGACCGCATCGATTTTCTATCGATATAGGCATACTCAGCCTCTGATTTGCGCTGAGCGTCAATGATCATGTCCCTGTCCAGGTTGCCGAGCTGGTAGCTTGAGAACAGATGGCCAAAGGAAATATCCGCTTCAAACATGAGGCTAGTCTGGCGCGGGACATAATGTCCTCCTCCAAATCCAAGGAAAACCGGAAGATCATATAGTTCGATGCCGAGTATTGCCCTTGCCACTGCCTCCCCCGCCTGCGGGTCCTGCCACTGTGGCTCACTGCTTCCAATCTCTGCAAAGAATGACGGAGTTGTCAGGTCAGTCGGACCGTGGTGGGTGGCCTCAGCTGATATATCGAAGCCAACAGGCGCGGCTGCCGAAATATTCCGAAGAAAAGATCTAAGGCCGGATGGTGCTGCCGTTGACAGCTCAAGCCTTTCGTCCACCTTCTCACCTGTAAAATGTCCTCCAATCCATGGCTTGCCGCTTTCGGATTTATGCCTGCTTGCAAATACAACCAGCTTTGGATGCAAGCCCATTGCCGCGAGCTGGCCATCAAGGCCACGGAGTGTGATCTGCCGCTTGCTATGGACGATAAGTCTGAAGAGGCCTGAAGAATCGTAATCCCCACACCTCTCCCAAGAAGCCAGTTTCTGGAGATGCTGCAATATATTGAGGCTGGCCAGATCTGCAGTGGAGCAGATTATGGCAATTATGGCAGCCTCATCGTTCATATCTCCTTGCCTATGCCGAGCATCTTGGCAACCATGGACGCATAATCGACGTTTGTATACTTGATCTCGCCGAGCGGCATAATTGTAAGAATTGGACTGCCTCTTATCAGGTCCTCAGATGATAGCGCCCTTATCTCCTTATCCATATGACTCTTCAGCTCAGGATAGCCCGTCGAGAGAAACGCGCCGAATATCTCCCCCGGCTGGAGATAGCTGAACAGCGGAGCACCGATTCTGCGGAATGAATTGTGGACCTTAGCAAGATCCTCTTTGTCATGGCCGTGGCGGATCTTGACTCGGTAGAAGGACATAAGCTCGCAGCAGATCTTCTTCCAATCGATGTACGCCTCGCGCATAAGAAGGCCGCTCTGGAAGAACTTTGTCCTTTTGCCGGAAATAGTCGGCCTGGATATGCCTGTCCTGCGAGAAAGCTCAAGATCTGAGAGCATAGGATACTTCACGAATGCATAGAGCGTAAGCTTATCCTTCTCAGTAAGCTTCGAGTCCTCTGCTGTTGGATGCACAGAAGATGTGATCTCCTCCGGCAGATCTGCCCTGCCCAGATCGAAGATTCCGTTTACTGCCAGTGCAGCATCGGATGAGTAGTTTGATGTCTGGAAAGGATAATGAATGTATTCGATATCATCAACGAAGTTCTTCAGGTAGTATTCATCTATAAGCGGATCGAAGTTGACCTTGAAGTCAGTGAGGCTCTTTGAGTAGAATAAAGAGACGGAATCCGTATCAGTTGCAGTATGTGAGACGCAGTTTGGATAGTTTATCCACTTTTGAAAAGCATCCGTTCCCTGTCTTGTTTCGAAGGGGGCAGTAGGCTTATATTTGACGAAGACTGCCGTTAAAATTTCTGCGCCTACAGCTTCTCCTGATGGCACGTTCAGAAGCTTGATCAGTTGCCAGTCTCTAAATTTTCGTTTGCTCTTGAATATTGTAGATCTATCCACTCCTATGTTTGAAGCGAGATCTATGTCGCTGAAACCAGGATATCTGGCAAGACCGTAAAGAACTAATCTCTCCTTTGATGTTAATTTTAGCTGCATCAAGAAGAGATATACTTTTCAACGTATTTATAGATTGCTTTTTCTTAGATTTCTATATAGAACATTTCCGAAGATATGACTGATAAGGAGTAGTAGTTTTGTCGAATTTCAATTTGATAACTGCGATGCAGCATTTTGGATTCAATCTGATAACTTTATATATTTCCGTTCCGGTATAGAGAAGGGGAGGTCATGTCCCGGAATAACGCCACCCACGATGCTGATGATCCTGGCCATGCTCAAGATCGCCAGCCTTCTGTCCACATGAAAGGCTGGAGGAATGCTTTTAATGAAGTTGTTGAATGTAGGCAATGCATCGCCCGCTATTGCCAGTTTCTTTATCGGCATGCGCTTTTCATCCATTGACCTGCCGTCCTGTACATAGCCCACAATGCTATCGGCAGCATCTACGATCACCGATATGCTATCATATGTATGGCCGGGCGTCTCAATCACACTGACCCCCGGAGCTATGATCTCGCCTTCCTTAGGATGCAAAAGCTTTGCCCTGGAGAAAAGATAATTGTTGCCGCAGTGATCTGGATGAGAATGAGTATTTATCAGGATATCGATATCCTCTGACTTCATACATTTTTTTTCGAGGGCTTCAATGATTTGTCCTTCTTCGCCTATAAGACCGGTATCTACTATTATTTTTTTAGATCCGGAAACTACAAGTGTTACTGATGATCTAGCATCTAAAATAGAGCCTGATTCATCCCTGATGATCGACCCCGGTTTTAGAAGAAATACGTTGGGCATTGGACAAAAGAAGGATGTAGCCGGATATTACTGTTGCTATCGCCGTTACTGTCGCCGCAATCATCGCTGTTGCTGCATCGTTATTGCTATCGTAATATAATGCTACTGGATATAGCGCTGCAGCTTCGAGTTCAGCCTCTCAACCTGCTCGACGACAGTGCCGATGTACTTATGAGGATCGAGAAGGCTCTTTATCTCCTCAGGCGAGAGATTGTCAGTGACGACCTTCTGCTCAAGCAGGACATCAGCAAGCTCTCTTTTCTCCTCAAATGCCTTCATAGATGCTCTTCGCATGATCTCGTGTGCCTGCTGGCGGCCCACGCCCTTCTTCGCAAGCTCGACCATCACATTCTCGGCCATGTTCAATCCGTGAAGTAGGTTCAGGTTCCTCTCTATGTTCTCTGGCCGCAGTCTCAGGTTGGAAAGGACGCGGGACGCGAGGGTGATCAAGTGGTCCGTCAGGACAAACGCCTCCGGAAACTCAACTCTCTCGCAGCTCGAGTTCGTGAGATCCCGCTCGTCCCAGAGAGGAATGTTTTCGAAAGCCGGGAGCACCTGTGCCCGGACGATACGCGACAGCCCGCATATCTGCTCAGACTTTATGGGATTTCGTTTATGAGGCATTGTGCTTGAGCCGACCTGCTTTTTGCCGAAGCCCTCCTCGACCTCAGCAATTTCAGTCCTCTGCAGAGTCCTGATCTCGACGAAGATTTTCTCAAACGTAGAGGCAACCAGCGCCATCCAGCAGATCATCTCTGCGTGCCTATCCCTCTGGATGACCTGATTGGAGACATCAACCTCGTTGAGGCCAAGGAATTCCATGGCCTTCTTTTGGATCTCCATACCGCGCGGGCCGTAGGCGGCCTGAGTTCCAACGGCTCCGCTCATCTTGCCCACCTCAACGCGCGGGCGAAGCTGCTGCAGCCTATCGATATGTCTGGCGACCTCTGATGCCCATATCGCGAACCGGAGACCATAGGTCGTCGGAACAGCGATCTGGCCGTGAGTCCTGCCTGCGCAGACGAGGTTTTTGTTCTTCATCGCTAAATCCAGAAGTATGGAGAGAAGCCTCTTCAGTTTGGGCTCAAGAATATCAAGGGATGCCTTGATCTGTAGGCCGGTGGCCGTATCCAGAATATCGTTTGATGTGGCGCCGAGATGAATCCATTCGCCGAAATCAGGGCAGACCTCCGCCATTGCCAGGACAACTGCCATCATGTCGTGGCCGATCTCGTCCTCGATCTGTTTGGCGCGCTGAGGGCTTGCGGCATCAGCTGCGCACGCAATTGCACTGCTCGCGCCTTTAGGTATCAATCCTACCTCCTCCTCGGCCTTAGCCAGAGCAGCTTCCACTTTGAAAAGGCACTTTAGTCTGAAATCTTCCTCCCAGATCTGTTTCATCTCTGGAGTGCCGTACCTGAAATCAATCGGGTGAATAGCCATGTAATAAAGGATAGTTCGAGGGGTTGATGGAGCTTTTGGTATACGAGAAGCATTGGTCTAGATTTTTCTCAGTTTCATGCTGAAATACCTGGATTCCTCTGGGTGAATTTGGTTTTTGCTACAACGAACGAGATATTCCATAGTAGTAGGCAAAAGATTATACGCCTGATGGCATTCTATCTTTACAGGGAGGTCTGAATGAACGGGGGCACTATTGCCGTCATGGCGGGCGTTCTCATCGTTATTGCAGGCATTGCGCTATTGGGCGTTCAGGTAATGGAGAACAACGGCAAAGATATCCAGGAGCATGACTTCACGCTCATAAGCGCTGAGGCCGGATCCTCCAAGATCCAGGTGGAGACCGGCTTTCTCGGGATGCCTTTGATAGCACTGGGAATGTTCCTCCTTATCATAGGCGCAATTGCGTCACGCGGCAGTGGATAAATTAAATAGCCAAAGAAAATGGATATAGATTTAATCCATAAGAACCAGAGTCTGAGGCATGAAGCCTAGGGAGCTATCATCTGAGGAGTGCGCTGCTCTGCTGTCCGCAGGCAGATACGGTAGGCTGGGCCTATCCCAGAATAATATGCCTTACATTATTCCTATGTCCTATGTTTATTCAAACGGCAGGATTTACCTTCACTCGAAGGGTAGAGGAAAGAAGGTTGAGATCGCATTGGAAAATCCGTCTGTATGCTTCGAGGTGGATCTCCTGGATAAGAACCGATGGTCAAGCGTCATTGCTTATGGAAATGTCAGCCTTTCATCAGATATCGAAGCCAAGGCAAGGATGTTTCATGCCTTTACCAATAAAGACATGGGCGGGCATGCTGGCAAGCAGTTCAAGAAGGAAGACCTCGAGAAGATGGAGATGACAGTCTGGGAGATCGAGGTCAAGGAGATGACCGGAAGAGAGGGCATCTGGTGATCTGGTGAATTGGCGAATGCCTGCAGAAACAGAGCACAGAGCGATAAAATGGACTGAGAAATACAGGCCCAAATCGCTAAAGGGGATATTGGGAAACAACAAAGCCATATCTGAGCTGCGCGAATGGGCGCGGTCCTGGGAAGCCGGATCTCCGATCACAAGGGCAGTCATCCTCTATGGTTCTGCAGGCGTCGGGAAAACCTCGGCCGCTCTCGCATTGGCTCGCGAGATGGATTGGGATTATGTCGAGATGAATGCGAGCGATATCCGTACCGCAGGATCAATAGACAGCATCGCAGGCCCAGCATCCAAGAGCGGCACCTTTTCAGGTCGAAGAAGGCTGGTAGTGCTGGATGAGGCGGATAATCTCCACGGAACAGCAGATAGAGGCGGTGCCGCTGCAATGCTGCGATTGGTGCGCAGTACCGGACAGCCTGTTATCCTGATCGCAAACGAATACTATGAAATTGAGAAGCCGCTTCGTGATGCCGCAAAGGGCATCCAGTTTAGATCCATACATACGAACACAGTAGCGGCTGCGCTTCGAGAGATTTGCAGGAGTGAGGAGATCTCCTGTGACCCAGATGCACTGCAGCTCATCGCTGAGCGGGCTGGAGGAGATCTCAGGAGCGCGATCAATGACCTTCAGGCAGGAGCAGAGGGCCAATCGGAGCTGAAGCTTGAGGATGTCGCAACTGCGGAGCGGGATGTCAAAGCCTCCATTTTCAAGGTTCTGGAGATCATTTTCAAAGGAAGCGATGCAGTCGAGGCCATGCAGGCATCATACAATTTAGATGAGAGCCCTGAAGATCTTATCCACTGGATAGATGAGAACATGCCGCTCGTCTACGAAGGCAGGGATCTTTTCATGGGATACGACCGCCTCTCAAGGGCCGATGTCTTCCTCGGCAGAGTGCGCAAAAGACAGAGCTATGGCCTCTGGCGATACGCCACATTCCTGATGACGGGAGGAGTTCAGGCTGCCAGAGAGAAGCGAAGGCATGGCTATATTGCGTTCAGGCCTCCCGGGCTGTGGCGAAGAATGGGCCAGAGCCGCAGGGCTCGGGGCATACGTGATTCTGCTGCAAAGAAGATCGCCGCAAAGGTCCATGTTTCCATTGCATACGCCAGGGTTGAGCTGATGGATTTCGTGGGTCAACTGCTGAAGGATAAGAGGCTCGCGCCAAAGGTTGCAGCCGAGCTTGGACTTGATGCCGAGGAGATTGCTCTACTGATCGGAAGCACCTCGACGACCAAGAAGGTTCAGACGATCTTTGAGGAGGCCCAAAGGCTGCGCGAAGAGGAGCGCGTCGCGGATATAGAGTTTTCGTGGCGGGGATCTGGGCAGAAAGTGGAGGAGAAGACACCGGAGACCTTGAGGGATACAGAGGCCGAAGCAATGGAGAAGGCAAAGCCTGCTGCAACTGCTGTACCTAAATCGGAGGAACCGCCTCAAAAGCCCAGAAGAGGAAGACCACCGAAATCCAGGAAGCTAAATGATGATACGAAGCCGGATAATGATCCTTCAGTTATGACGGTGGCTGATAATGCTGGCAAAAGGCAGAAGTCGCTGTTTGAATTTTAATTATACTGTTTTTAGCCAGATTACTCGTTGCTTACGGATTCCGCCTGCGGATAGCGGCTTGAGAAAATATCACCCACTCCCCTCTCCGGGGGAGGTCTTCAACGAACAGACCATCAGCAGTTGAACCAAATAACATAAGTCGAAAAGCCTTTGATTACGTTTCATGACATGTTCCCCGCTTGTGGGGTCGTGGGCAGCTCGCACGGCGATTGAACGTGCCCCGCTAGCCCCTAGCGCACGAGTACACGGTCGCGCGGTATCCCCAAAAGTACGTTGATGGCCTTTTGAAATATAGCGAATAAAATAGAGTGTGTTGCGCATTCAAGCCCGCCGATCAGAGCATACACGATCCCCGCTTTTTCGAGAGTTGGGCAAAACATTAAAGCCAAAGAATCCGATTGCTACAGGATTGGCGATTCCCTTCATGGATTTAAAATCTATGCCGAGGCCAGGAAGGTAGATGGGCCAAGGATTATTGCGAGAACAGGTAGGCATAGAGCTCAACGCATAACGCTAATAGAAAATGCTAAGGCAGTTATCGTTAGAAAACTAAAGTATGTTTATGAAAAAGACGAATTATACGGAAAGCGTGGTTCGATGATTACAAATGAAACCTTAAAATCATAAAGCAACGCAGGAGCATCAGAAGCTATAAGGATGAGCAGATTAAGGATGACGAGCTACAGGTAGTGCTGGAAGCTGGGATGTACGCTCCCAATGCAGGAGATCAGGCGTGGCATTTTACAGTGGTTCAGAACATGGATAGGGAATAACGAGAAGTTCAATTGCTTGTACGGCGCACCTACATTGATCATAGTCTCCGGCGATGAGAAAGTTCCCATGCCTCTCGATGCCGACTGCGCTGCCGCTACTGAGAACTTGCTGATTCATCAGGTAATTTCATCCGAAAATAGCAGCTCTCATTGCCCTTGGAGATATCGAGAGCTGTGCTATATATAAAAAAATTCTTTTAACTTTATAATTCTTGGAAGAATTATTATAGTTTGAAGGATGCTTAATGATAATAGAGAGGTTATATGATGAGCTTATCAGGCGCTCGTAGTGAAGATGGTTTAGTTTTTGGAATATATCCAGGCAGCGGCGTTGGAGTCGATCCCTCATCAGTCGAGGGCGCCATGGGCTCAAGTGTAATCTCAGGTCCAGCCGATGATCCCACACGCATAAAAGAGGCATTGGATAGGCTACAGCTAAAGGGTCATCCATTTTTGGTGCGAGGCTACCTTCACTACATCGGCTCAGGAAAAAAAGCAAACATTACCCCTGCAGACATGACCCAATACGTTTCGGAATCCGAACAGAGAATGCTCGATCTGGCTGTCTGCTATCGCACCAACGAGAGCAACGTGGGAGACTGGACGAATTTCCTGCGCAGCATTATATGGGAGTATGGCTCTTCCCTTGCAAAACTTCAGGTGGCCGAGGAGCCAAATAATCCTAATGCAGCGGCGGGTGGCGATGGCGGTTTTAAGGATGTTAGAAGAGCCATAATCGAGGGGATCATTGCAGCTAAAGATGAGATACAAAAATCGTGCTACCAGGTCCAGGTTGGCTTCAATGCAGTCCCATCGTTTAATCCTGCTGACGACTTTTGGAAGGAAATCGCATCATTAGGCTCAAACAACCCTTCGTTTAAGGATGCCTTGGATTATGTCGGCTTTGACTTTTACCCCGGCGTCTTCAGACCTCTTCCTCCAAACTTAAATCCCAAAGATGCTGTAGTAGGGGTGCTAACGCAGTTTAGAACAGTAAATCTAGCAACCGGAGGAATACCTCCTTCAATTCCCATCCATATTACTGAGAATGGCTGCCCAACAAGCCCAACACGTTCCTATGAACAGCAAGCTGCCACTATAGAACAAGTAATACGTGCAATCTACCAGAAAAGGATAGAACTTAACATAACTCATTATGAATTCTTTGATCTGCGTAATGCAGACAGCTCCAAACCTGACTTACAATTTGGTCTACTACGCGACGACTACACGTCAAAGCCTGCATTTGAAACATTCCGCAAAGTGATAGCAGAGCTAACAAAATGATCTTTATGGATATTTAAGTTGGGCATAATTTGACCTAATTTATCCGATCAATTGTTGACAGATCATATCGATTATTATATCCATAATCTCATCGAAGCCATTTTTAGTAATATCTTTTCGATATATTAAAGAGATCCAAATGAGATGAAAGAGTCCATTAAATATTTCAGGAGAACGCTTAGGGTTAAATCCTTTTTGATGCATGATGCGAAGTAGTGTTTGGATAAAATATTCCTCGTCTTTAGAATGCTCTTCTAGCTTCTCACGCGAGATGACATGTGCAATAAAATCCTCATCACCGCTTTGATAAAAAACCTGTAAAAAGGGGTTCTCCGCTAGTTTTTCAATCATCATCTTAAGGGCTGCTTTAAAATCTTCCACGTTTACTTTATCTGCCCTTTCCAGCTTTTGGAGGAATTCCTCTCGGGGTCTATATACCGTTTGAATAAGCTCAAAAATCAGATCCTCCTTCGAAGGATAAAATAGATAAAATGTGCCTTTCCCTATACCTGCAGCTCTGACAATATCATCTATTGTTGTTTTCTTTATGCCATATCTTGAAAAGAGGTTCATGCTTACTTCTTGAATATTGTGGCGAATCTCCTCGCGTTTATCATTTGAGAATCTTCCCATATCAGTCTACCACTAATCTCTCTAGGAATATCACTTTTTTTGACACAGGTAACTCCGAATATAAAATGGCATCGTAGACCTTTTTTGTAAAATTGAAAATCCGCTTTCTTTCAGACCTCTCTCAAACGATCTCCATGAAAATCCTATTTTTGGCTCTTCGACTAGCAGTACGCCTTGTTTCTTCAAAGTTCGGGCAATCTCCTTCAATGCTGTCTCCCAGTTAGGAATATGATGGAGTACTCCAAAAATGAACACCGCATCCATACCGCTGTCTGGTAAATCGGTTTTTCTCATATCGCCGACGAAGAAATCAACTGGAAGCTCTCTCTTTTTCGCCAATGCAATTTGTTCCGGCATATAGTCGAAAGCAATAATTTTAGAAGGCTTAAATATCTCCAAAATCAACTTTGTGCTATAACCCGAACCACATCCAGCATCCAAAATTTTTGAGTTGTGAAGATTGATGCCTTCATGATTAAGCATGTTCTCGAATATGCGCATCTCATAGTGTTTCTGTATAAAGCGCCTTGTACAATTATTCATTGCTAGGAATTCGAAATTTCCTAGCCGCATTCGATTTTCTTCATCGATATACATGGTGACCAAATGACCGGATTAGTCATATAGTTTAAGTAGCTTTCGCTACGGCATAACCATGCCTATCAATATGCTTAAGAGTTCCATAACACATTAGTCCTAAATGGATGACAATACAATCCCTGTCTCAAGAAGATAGATCTTACGAAAAGATCAGCCCGACTGCTTGGTTTGTAGCATACCAGAGAACATTTTCGGATATTCCTTTCTCGCAGGAGATCTTCATCGAGCTTCAAGAAATTCTCAAGCAAACAAGATCCACTGCGGAGATTGAGGATATTGAAAAATCGCTGAGTTTCCCAGGACTAACACAATGCCAGCCAGAACCAGGTTCGCAGATGGCCTTCAAATGGGAAGCACGCTACAAGATCGTAAACTATCTTCTGAAAGCGCATCATATTAACCAAATTCTCGAAATTGCCTCCGGCGTCTCGCCCAGAGGACTGGAAATGGCCAGAGATCCCTCTGTAGAATATGTAGAGGTTGATTTGATAGATGCCATACAAGTAAAGAAGGACATTATCAAAAGGCTCATCGCCAAATCAATAGTTTCAAAACAGCCGAATTTGCACCTTGAGGAGGGCAATGCGCTCAATCTTCAGGATTTACTCAAAGCTACGCGCTTCTTTGGGGAACGCCCGATAGCCGTCGTAAATGAAGGGTTTCTCGATTATTTAGACCTGGAGGAAAAAACTATTTTTGCAAGAAATGTTCATCGGTTATTAGAACGTTTCGGCGGCATCTGGATTACGCCGGACATACCAACAAAGGCGCAGGATGAACAAGTAGTCTCAAGCGTGAAACATCTATTATCAAACGAAACGCTTCAAGAAAGAGCTGGAAATATTAGACGAATTACTGGAGTTGATATATTGAAAAATCGTTTCGAAAGTGAGGATGTAGCCCAAACATTTTTTGAAAATCTTGGTTTTATCGTAGAGCAACATAGATCTTCAGAGGTAATAGATGAGCTTGTTTCGCCTCAAAAAGGGAACCAACGCCTCGAAGAGGTTGAAAAAGTCATAAGACCCATGGCTGTTTTTGTCATGGAGATTGATCCCTCGAAATCTTGATGACACAGGCTTCTTAAAAGATTCGGGTTGTTCTTGATACTGCTTATCGCCCTTCATTTTATTGAGCCAGAGTTCGATCCCTCAAGGCAACTTATTAGTGAGTACGAACTTGGCAACTATGGCTGGCTGATGTCGCTCGCATTTATCTCACTGGGGATCGCAGTGCGGGCAATGTTGAGGGCAACATGGTACTCCATAATCAGCTGACGTGGCGTGATGGGACGATGGTGGCTGATGGCAATCAGTGTTACCCTTTTTGGAGCGGCGATCTTTTATCCCTGCCCGACACCGAACATTGCCTCCTATATCCACGGCCCATGCGGCGGGATTGTGATCGTCACTTTCCCAATCGCAGCTACTCTTTACAGTTCCGGCCTGGCCCACAGCTGGGCATGGATTGCCTCACGGAGACAGCTTCTCTGGGCGACGATATTAGTTTGGATTGGATTGCTATCATATATTAGGTCAACGATCGTTCTGGGAATCCTGGCAGGTCCAGTGAACCGAACGTCGGCCAGCCTATTAATTGGGTGGCAGAACAGGTTTATGATCTTGACTTATAGTTTGTGGCTTGCGGTCGTTGCCTAGCAAATGGCGTTTACCGAGGATCAAACGCAGGAACGTAGCGAACCATTACGGTAGCAGCTGCAGAACTGATCCGACAAACAGAGAATCCGAAGGAGACCTTCGACTATCTTTGTCCCAGGCCCACATTTGAAATAGCTTTGCGCTATGTTATATTACTATGCATGCCACACTAGACGACTGGATTCTACACGAAGCAATTCCTTTCTCTATCGATTTGTCCAGTACCTTCAATGCCGCCGTCGACAAGGTGATCGCCTCTCTCGGTAACTCGGTAGAGCTGCTTGGCTTTGGAGAAGCGCTCCACGACGGCGAGGATATCCTTATGCTCCGCAACCGGCTCTTCCAGCGCCTTGTGGAGGCTCACGGCTACAGCGCTATCGCCACCGAAAGCAGTTTCCCTCGGGCACGTGTAGTAAACGAGTACATAAACGGCCGTGGTCCGACGTCCTATGAATCTGTAAAGGATACTGGATTCAGTCATGGCTTCGGCAAGCTTGAGGCAAATCGAGAACTTGTAGAGTGGATGAGGGCGTACAATGCTGATCCTTCACATGATATCAAACTTCAGTTCTACGGCTTTGATAGTCCTACCGAAATGATGTACACCGATAGCCCAAGGCAGCTCCTGAATTTCGTTCTCGATTATCTTGCTTCGATTGACAATGCCAGCGCTGAGAAGCATAGGGGACGCATAGATCCTCTTCTCGGCCAGGATGCCGATTGGGAGAACCCTGCTGCGATGATGGACCCGACGAAGTCGGTAGGGCTATCACCTGCTGCTACGGCGCTAAGGATTGAAACTGAAGACCTCATTACAGAATTGCACATACGCCGCCCTGAGCTGGTTGCTAAGGGCGATGAGAGCCGCTATCTGGAAGCTGTTCATTATGCTAGGGCTGCCCGGCAGCTGCTGAACTATCATGCAGTGCTCGCTGAAACGTCAAGCAAGCCAGGCGAACGGCTTGCGGAAGGTCTCGGCCTTCGTGATGTGATGATGGCTGATAATCTGGAATACATAGTCCGCCGGGAGCACGGCCGGGGGATGGTGCTGGCCTTTGCTCACAACAGCCATCTGAAGCGCGGAAAAGCAGAGTGGCAGCTGGGCGCCGATCTGCTCATCTGGTGGCCAGCGGGAGCACAGCTCAATGAGATCCTCGGCCCACGTTATGCAGTCATAGGAACTGCAGTGGGCGTTTCTGATGAGAACGGCATCGGTCAGCCCGAAACCGGCACTCTTGAGGCGCGGCTGATATCAACGCCAGGGCCAGCACGTTTTATTCCAACTCACAAAGGCCAGGGATTTTCAGCCTCGGATATCAAAGCACTTCCAGTTCGCTCTGGCAGCATGAAGAACCAGACCTACTTCCCGCTGACTCCTCAAAGCTTCACCGATTTCGACTGGCTGGCTTTCCTGGATAAAACAACATATACTCGTGGCGGCCCAGCGCTTTAATTATTGATAAAACAAAGGAGGGATAACTCCAGATAAAACTGTTAGACCTGTATGTATCACCGGCAATATTTCTGCCATATTGGAAAAATTTATTAATGATGTTGTATGATTATATTGGAAGCTATGCATGAATTACTCTTAAATAAATTCCATCAATGCTCTTGCCACATTCAAATTATGCTTTTTTTATAAAGAAAATTTGCAGATGAAGGATCGATAAGTCAGGAGATGCGATTAAATGGATAAGCGAAAGGATGCGAAAAATATTGGTGAGGAAGACAAGGATCAGCAGCTCGATTATTTCAGGGAAGACTCCAAGGATACCAATCTTACCACCAATTTTGGAGTTAAGGTCAGCCATACTGACGATTCCCTCAAAGCCGGTCCCAGAGGTCCCACTCTGATGGAGGATTTCCATTTCAGGGAAAAGATCACTCACTTCGACCACGAGAGGATCCCCGAGAGGGTTGTTCATGCCAGAGGGACGGGTGCTCACGGCTACTTCGAGTGCCTGAAGCCTATGGGCGAGTTCACTGCAGCGAAGTTCCTCCAGGAGGAAGGAAAGAGGACTCCTGTCTTCGTCAGGTTCTCAACAGTTGCAGGCTTCAGAGGCTCAGCTGATACTGTCAGGGATGTCAGAGGCTTTGCGACCAAATTCTACACTGAGGACGGCAACTACGACCTTGTGGGGAATAATATACCCGTATTCTTCATCCAGGACGGCATAAAGTTCCCTGATCTCATCCATGCCGTCAAGCCTGAGCCGGATAACGAGATGCCTCAGGCAGCCAGCGCACATGATACATTCTGGGACTTCGTGGCCAGCGCCCCCGAAAATGCCCACATGATAATGTGGCATATGTCCGATCGGGCTATTCCCAGGAGCTACAGGATGATGGAAGGATTCAGCGTCAACACCTTCAGGTTTGTCAATGAGAAAGGCAAGGGGCGCTTTATAAAGTTCATATGGAAACCCTTATTGGGCGTCCACTCCCTGCTCTGGGACGAAGCTCAGAAGCTCGCAGGAAAGGACCCTGACTTCCACAGGCGGGATCTTTATGATGCCATAGACGCTGGCGACTTTCCTGAGTACGAGCTCTATGTTCAGATGATCGATGAGAAGGACGAGGATAAATTCGACTTCGATATCCTGGATGCAACCAAAGTCTGGCCCGAGGAGCTTATACCTCCAGTAAAGATCGGCAGGCTGGTTCTGAACAGAAGGCCCGATAACTTCTTCGCCGAGGTCGAGCAGGTAGCTTTCTGTCCAGGAAACGTAGTACGGGGCATAGATTTCTCCAACGATCCGTTGCTGCAGGCAAGGCTCTTCTCCTACATAGATACACAGATCAGCCGCCTCGGCGGCCCCAACTTCAATGAGATACCAATCAACAAGCCCCTTGCTCCTGTCCACGATAACCAGAGAGACGGGATGCACCGGATGACGATCAATACCACCAAGACCAGCTACTTCCCCAACACTCTTGATGATAATGATCCGACACCTGCATCCTGGGATGAGGGCGGCTATGTAAGCTACATGGAGAAAGTGGATGGGAGGAAGGTGCGGGAGAGGGACGAGAAGTTCAAGGACTTCTTCATCCATGCGAGGCTCTTCTGGAACAGCATGTCGGAGCCTGAGAAGAAGCACATCATTAGGGCCTTCTGCTTCGAGGTCGGCAAAGTAGAGGACAAAAATGTTCGCCAGTTGATCGTGGATATGTTTGCCAATGTTGATAAGGGGCTCGCAGCAGAGATAGCCAACGGTGTCGGCGCCAAGCCTCCGTCGAAGGGAGCTGACGCGAGCAAAGCCGGGAAATCTCCGGCAGTGAGCATGGCGAACACCCGAAAGGATTCAATCAAAAGCAGGATGATTGCAATCCTTGCCGAGGATGGCGTTTCAGGCGCTGAGCTGATGGCGGTCAGGAGATCCCTTGAGGATGCCGGAGGACATGTCAAAATAATCTCCTCATCTCTGGGAACCATCGAAGGAGCAGACGGCAAGATAATTATAGTCGATAAGAGCTTCTTGACCGCTGCTTCAGTCATGTTCGATGCGGTCCTTGTCGCCGGAGGAAAGAAGAGCATCGACAGTCTTAAGGCCGATGGGGATGCGATTCATTTCATCAATGAGGCATTCAAGCACTGCAAAGCCATTGGAGCCATAGACGACGGCATCGGACTGCTTGAAGCATCCAGCATAGAAGGCGTTACCTTCTCAGATTCGAAGGGAAAGGTAAAATCGGAACTTGGGGTTGTGACTGTTGGCACGGGAGCGGATATGGACGCTTTTTCCAAGGAGTTTATTAAGGCGATAGCTCAGCACAGGCATTGGGATAGGGAGACGCTTAAGGGCGTCCCCGCCTAACTTTTGATGGAGAATAATAAAGCGGATGATAATGAAAAACGCCTATGCCGCCGGATATCCAGTTGATGTGGCTGGATATCCCTCTATAGGCAGGATCAGTTATGATTTTTCCAAAGGACAACCAGCTGCATAACCAGAAGAAAGGAAGAGCTTTAGCGGGCCTGATGTTCGTTCTGCTTTCGCTCATGGTTCTGCCGGCAGGCACGGCACAGGAGATCATCACCCACAGAGATCTTGTCATCGACCTCGGAGATGGTCTTAAGACAGACGCCCAGCTCACATTGCCTGTGGCAGGAAGAGGCCCATTTCCAGGCGTCCTATTGATTCAGGGAAGCGGGCCGATAGATATGAACGAATATCTTCCTCCATTGGTTACCGGATCAAATGAGCCTTCGAGGCCGTTTCTCCAGATAGCCGAGTATCTGTCATCCAGAGGATTTGCAGTACTGAGATTCAACAAGAGAGGTGTTGGCCTGAATGATACAATCCTGAATGCGAGCGCTGTCAACAATTCCACCTTCCAGAGCTATAAAGCAGATGTTGAACTGGCACTGGAGACATTGGAAGCCCAGCCGGAAGTGAACAAGAGCGATATAACGATTCTCGGCCACAGCGAAGGGGCCATAGTAGCTCCGAGGATTGCCATCGGCAACAAGGAGGTAAAAAAGATGGTTCTCATGGCTGCCCCTGCCGGAAGCTTGAAGGATCTCATCTATTTCCAGCTTGTAAACAGGTCTCTGCTCTTTGCAGAGCAGGTCATAGATACAGACCATGACGGCCAGCTTTCCTTAAAGGAAGTTGAGGCGACTATGAGTTTGCCAAATGATTCGATTGCGCCCCTGCCGGCAATCGGACTCATAACGAAAAACAACGCTACAGGCGAGTACCAGTGGCATCCGCAGGTCAACACAAATCCAACCAGCAATATAAGCATACAGAATGATCTGAAACCGCTGCTCATCAAGCAGTTCGAGGCCTTTACCGCCAATCCCAAGGCACCAGGGTATAAGTGGCTGCAGTCCTACTTCGCCCTGAATGACACCCTCGATATAATCGGCAATGTCTCTGCGAGCATTCTGCTGCTCAATGGAGAGAACGATACGCAGGTTCCTGTCCAGAATCCCATGCTGCTTGAGCAGAAGCTGATGGAGGCCAACCACCCTGATAATACTCTGATAACTTACCCAGGTCTCGGACATTCGTTCTATCCATCTTCAAATTATATTCAGCCGCTGGGGCCGATAAGGGAGAATGTGCTGGCGGATCTGCATGCGTGGCTGACCAGTCCTGCGAGAAAGGTGAGATATTTAATTCGTTGAGCCATAAAGCATCTCTCACTTTTTATTGATCGATATGCAGCAATCACTTTTTAGTTGATCGATATGCAGCACTCGCTTGAATTGTCCCCGCCGGAGGCAGGGTCAGGGGGCCCGCCCGGCCATGAGGGCGCCCCGTTGTAGTTATATCTGCCTCACATCGGAAGCTTGCTGCGCAGATTGAGCAGAATTTAAGACAATTGTATTGCAAATGAAGGGATTTAAATAGCAAGAATCCCAAGGTAATATCCGTGTGCGAGAGCTTGGACCGCAGAAATATGAAAGTCGATCATCCATATGATTTAGAAGAACCAGCAGATGAGAGGGAGATCACCAGAGGACTTATGTGGCTCTCACAGCAAGCGTTAGCTAAATATGTAGATGATGAACCTGACATCTACTGATGAAAGGAAAGATAGTCGTCATTCCATTTCCTTTTACTGATTTAAGTGCATACAAGCGAAGGCCAGCGCTCATACTTCATGAAACAAAATACGATGTAGTTGTTGCATATATATCATCAGTTATTCCTCTTGCCCCTTCTTCGACAGATGTTTTGATCCTACAAGGTAATCAATCCTTTATAGGAACTGGGCTTATTACAGATTCAGTCATAACACTGGATAAGCTGGCGACGGTCGAAAAGTCACTCATAATACGCACCCTAGGCGAAGTAGATGAAAATCTCAAGGTTGAGATAAATGCGAAAATAGCAGCATGTTATCGGCTATAATGGCTTTGGGATTTTTTGGGTAGTTTCTATGTCCGGAAATTAAATATGGCTCGGTCACCTCAATGATTATTTTGCGTCCCTCTCTTGAATTGTCCCCGCCGGAGGCAGAGTCAGGGGGCCCGCCCGGCCGTGAGGGCGCCCCGTTGTAGTTATATCAGCCTCACCCCAAAAGCTCGTTATTGTGATAAACTTTCATTTTAATTTGTAATATGCAAATCCAGGAAACTATCACCCCCTTTTCCGTGATGACACGTTTCTTTGGTTCTAGCACTGGCAGCTTTAGCGTGCTCAATCACCGCGCGCGCTTAAGGAGATCGCAATTCAACGGCGTACATTGCGGAATCTTTCTTACTTTGTTTTGGTGTTGACCGACGTAGCCAAAAAGCGACACTTGCTTCTGGGGCTAACATTAACGGCTATTCTAGCGTCCGAGAGTAGCCGGATGGGCTACCCCTAACCCCTCTTCGGGGGGGAAGGCCCTGGAAAATTTCGGGGTATAAGGTTGAATGGAATTGGATGAAAATCCCATAACCTTTGAGGTGGAAGTGCTGGGCAAGACCTTTGAAAGGAAGGATTCCTTATTAAGAAACGGTATTGCGTTTTTGGACAAGAGTTATCATCCTCATTGAACAATAGCTGAACGATGGACCGCAAAGAGATTGTCAAGAGGCAGTTTGATCTGCAGGCGCAGAAGTTCAGCGACTGGTCAGTGACCAGAAACGAGGAATACATGCAGGCGTACTTCGGGTTCATCGGTTTTCAGAAGGAGGACGAACTGCTAGATGTCGCCTGCGGAACAGGAGATTTCGCAATTTTCTGTGCCAAAAGGATCAAGCATGCTCACGGCATCGATATCTCGGAGGGCATGATCGAGCTGGCCAAAAAGAATGCCCGGGCCAATGGCCTGACCAATATTTCTTTTGAGTGCCATGGTGTTGAGCACATTCCGTGCGCCGACAGCTCATTTTCGGTCGTGCAGTGCAGGTCGGCGTTTCATCACATGGATAACTACCCTCAGGTATTCAAGGAGATGCTGCGGTGCTGTAAGCCCAATGGGCGGCTGGCTGTGCAGGATATTATGGCTTATGATGATCCCGAGGTCAATTCGTTCTTCGAGGCCTTGGAGAAGGAGGTAGACGTCAGCCATAATGCTACGCTGCATAAGCAGGAGTTCATCGATCTGTTTGGTCGGAATCAGATTGAGGTGGTTCAATCGTGGTCTGCGGAAATAGAGATGAACTTCCGCGGGTATCTGGGGCATGCGGTTCAGTCTGAAGGGAGTGTTAAGAGGATCGGGGAATTGTTGGAGGATGGGTTGCAGGATAAGGATGTGGCACAGTTTCTGTATTTGAATGATGGTAAGGAGCTGGTTTTCAAGAGAGGGGTGTTTTTGATACTTGGGCAGAAAAGGAAGGAGTAGGTTTATAATTATCGAATGGTAACTATACCGATACTCAAAAAGATAGCGGAGAATAGATAAGTAAAACGTTTGAGTACGACGTTTTTCTAAGTTACAGCACTAAGGATAAGAAGATAATCCATGCTCTAGCAGAATGCCTAATGAAGGATGGGCTGCGTGTATGGCTAGACGCGTGGGCGATCCAGCCTGGGGAGACCCAATCTCATTGAAGATCCAACAGGGTCTGGAGAAATCCTACACGCTTCTAATGTGCATGTCTCCAGTCTGGTGGCTGCCCGTTGCGACCGAGGCGCGATCACCATCAGCCAAAAAAGGTTCGAGCAATACGTTCAAGAGCACGGCTTTGCGTGTTTCCTACTCACTGAGGCTAAGACTGGTGATGGCTGCAATGACCTTCAGGCAGCCATTGCTCAGCACATTCCATGGGAACGGCTGCCTTGGACTGCCACTAATGTTTTATCTTTATATTCCTCACCCAAATTGTCCCCGCTGGAGGCAGGGTCAGGGGGCCCGCCCGGCCTTGAGGGCGCTTCGTTTTAGTTATATCTGTCCCACCCCGGAAGCTCGCCATTAGCGCTGGACTCGACAGAGCTTGCAGGAATAGAGCCTTTCTCTATAACAAGTATGTATAAAAATAGTTATGAGATAATTTATTGAGATAAGCCACCTAATGCAAACTTAATATTACCATATAGCCTAAAGCGCTCATATGTCAGAAGCCACCGATGACCTCATGCATCAAATGATCTCCTCACCAGGGAATACTGTGCCGTGATCCTGAAGGCCGGACCAAATAAGAGCAAGCCTGCAGTCGAAAAGATCATCTGGGAGCATGCGAGAAGAAACTTCGCCCTGCGTGCGCCTGCCGATTGTCTGCCCAATCTCTGATGGAAGCAATGTATCCGGGATGGAATATTTAATGCAAGCATCGATAAAACAAAAAGGATAATGGATGAGAGTCCGGGAGTAAAAGAGGGCATCTTTGTCTACGAAATTCATCTGTGCAGAAGCTCCCCGGAGGATTGCTTGCCGGAGTGAAAACCATGAACAGAGTGCTGTTGATCGACAAATAGCTGGCTGGACTTGATGGGTAGTAGTAAATAATTTCAGTAGTGAAGAATGTCCAGCATGGGAAGCCTATCAAAATGATAATCTCTAGTAATTATCACGCCATTATGACTAATGGTGATAGCAGCAATTATCTCATCAAAATCTCCTATTTGCACGCCGCTAGCGGTGAGTGAAGAGGAGATAGCTCCATAAATATGATAAGTCTCCTCAATTATAGGGAGAATCAGAAGCTGCTCCAGAATATTCCTTATCTTAGCAATCTTCTCATCACGTTTTGAGGACAGATAAGCTCCTCTGAATAGCTCAAGCACATTTAAGGAAGTAGTACAGAGGAGGTCATCATCCCTTTCGAGTTCATCGAGCTTTGATAAAGCATCTTTATTGCCTCGTATTGCATCGATTAAAAAGGAGGTATCGAATACCAATGTCAAAGCTAAGCCTCTCTGATCTTGGCATGGCGCATTTTTTGTGAGGCAGCCTCTATTGAATCGGCAAGTTCATTATCGATGCCTATCTCCGCGAGAACCTGTGAGAGCTTTCTCCTAGAAGGATAATATTTCAGTATCACATCGGAGAAGCTTTCTTTTTCAGAACTTTTAAGGCTCTTCAATTTCTGGTAAGCCTCCTCTGTTATGCTGATGGTTCTGGTGGCCATATTGCTATCTGTGTATGTACGTGTATTTAGTTTTCCCGGTCAATCAAGGAAAATCATGCCAATTAACAATCCTTGAACATCAATTGATATCTCATCCGCGTAAAGAACCTGAGCAGCTCGAACTCTTTCCCAGTAGCGCCGCCTGTGCAACTGCGTTGTTACCAAACATGCCTTCGCCTGGGCAACCAGGATCGGTTCCAACAACCTCTTTCCGGCAATTAGGACATATGTAATGGCATTTCGGCTCAAGCCGCTTCCTCACTGACTGCGCATGCGCCTTCAGGCCCTCTGCCTCTGCCAGCGATGTTATTGTCTCCTCCATATTTTGTAGACCCTGATCAGTTATCATCTGGACAGTGATCTTCTTTGTGAAGTGATCGATATTCAGCCCTGAGAAGGTTCTGGCATAGCCCGATGTTGGAAGTATATGGTTGGTGCCGCTCGCATAATCTCCTGCTGCAACAGGCGTATAGCCTCCGATAAATATGCTGCCTGCACTATTGATCATTCTAAGCACCGAAAGGGGATCTGTTACTATTATCTCAAGGTGCTCAGGCGCAAACGCGTTTGCAAAATCCACCGCCTCATTCATGTTTGCGGCTACGAGAATTGCGCTGTGCTCCAGGCTCTTCTTGATTATCTCGGCACGCTCCGCACTCTTTGATTGTAATTCGATCTCGTCAAAGACTGCACTTGCCAAAAGCTCGTCCATTGAGACCAGCACGGCTATTGACTGTGGATCGTGCTCGCACTGGGCGATCATATCCGCCGCCAGAACCGCAGGATTTGCACAGCGGTCGGCTATGATCAGAACCTCGCTTGGGCCGGCAGGGAAATCGATCTCTACAGTCCCTCGCACAAGCATCTTTGCTGCTGTTACGTAAACGTTCCCGGGCCCTACGATCTTATTGACCTTGGGAACCGTCTCTGTCCCGAAGGCCATTGCAGCTATCGCCTGAACTCCTCCGAGCTTGTAAATTTCATCTGCACCTGCCATATCTGCAGCTACGAGTGTGAGCGGCGCTACTGTGCCATCTGCCTTTGGAGGAGTACATACTATAATCCTAGATACTCCTGCAACCTTGGCGGGAATTACGCTCATGAGAGCAGAGCTCGGATAGGTGGCCCGTCCTCCAGGAACATAAGCTCCTACAGAATCCAATGGAACGATTTTCTGGCCAACTATCACTCCTGGAGATACCTCAGTCAACCAGAGGTCTCTTTCCTGCTGCTCATTATGGAACGCCATAATATTCAATGCCGCCTCCTGAAGGGCGTTCATGAGCTTCTCATCTACGGCCTCATAGGCAGCAGCGATCTCTTCCTGGCTGACCATCAGGTTATCCAGCTTGACCATATCGAACTTCTCTTCGTATTTGAAAAGAGCCTTGTCTCCATTAGATCCGACATCTATCAGGATATTGTTGACATCCGTTAGAACATCCTGTATCCCCACTTCGCGGGAAAACAGGCTTTTCAGGTCGTCATCATTTAGCTCTTCAAGCGTTTTGGTTATCATCATTATCGCCTCTGGCAGTTACAGTCTTATTATCTCAAATGCAGCTATATCCTTATTATCTCAATCTTATTATTTCAATCAATCTTAAATTATCTCAAGCAGAGGTACTCCGACCTCTCTGCATTTTGTATAAGCGTTCCACCCTCTCAAGTGTATCCGCTTCATCAAGGGATTTATCGTGTCTGACCGCAATCAATCTCGGAAAACGCAGAGCATAGCCAGACGAATAATTGGGGCTTCTTTGGATCTCCTCGTAGGCCACCTCAAATATCACAGCAGGCTTCAGCTCCATCTCCATTCCCCTCTGGACGATGATGAGGCTCTTGAATGTCTCAGTAAGCTCTGCCAGCATCTCATCCGTTATGCCAGTCGCCACCCAGCCTACATCCAGGAGATCGCCTGTCTCAGGTTCTCGGCAGGCAAGCCTGTAGGAGCCCAAAAACCTGGCCCTTCTGCCCTCGCCCCATTTTGCGCCTATTACGATTAAATCCAGCGTCTCCATGATCGGCTTGATCTTCAGCCAGTTCTTCCCCCTTTTTCCGGGGGAATAAGGAGATGAAAGATTTTTGAGCATTATCCCTTCATGGCCGGCATCGAGAGCAATCTTATAGATCTCCTCTGCTACCTCAGGTTTATCTGAAATGACCTGATCAGCCACAAGATCGCCAGCAATTTTAACCAATAATTCCCTCCGTTCTGATAACGGGAGATCGATGATGCTTTTATCGTCTAGGTAAATCACGTCGAACAGAAACAGATGCAAAGGTATCTCAGCTGCATGCTTATCTACGTTATACTTCCTGCGAAACCTCTTGAGTATATCCTGGAACGCCCTTGGCCTCCCGTTTTCTCCTATGGCAACAGCCTCGCCATCGAGTATGGCGCTCTTTGCATGGATATTCCTGAGCACCGCTTTTGTTATCTCCGGAAGAGATGATGTGACATTCTCAAGCCTTCTTGAAAATATTCGTACCTTCTCTCCGTCCTTATGTATCTGAACACGAGCGCCGTCGAACTTCCATTCAATCGCTGCCGTGCCAATCTCCTTAAAAGCTGCCAGGATATTTTCTTCAAGCTGAGCCAGCATCATTTTGATAGGATGGTTAATCATCACATTTAGTCCGGATAACGTATCGTTTTTAGCGCTGACAGCCACAAGCCCCATATCGTTTGTCAGGTTGTAGCCGCGCTCAACCTCAACATTTGGCCGACCAAATGCTTTGGCAATGGCATCACGGACGCCGCCCTCGCCAACACCTATTCTCAGATCCTCTATCGCCAGCCTCGCAATGTATAGAGCCTCGATCGGCGATGCCTGGCCGAAGAGATACTGGAGGTTCTTTACTTTCGCATCCTGGCTTTTTTTGCCCGATGCCTTAGCAATATCCAGGAACCTTTGATAGACATCAGAGATTGAGAGATCATCCCCGCCGGTAAATGCCACGAAGTTCAGAGGCTTCCTCTTCTCCACGACCCTGGATGCAACGATGCCGGCATCGCCGGTTGCCCTGAGAAGATCTTCGACCTCACTCCAGGGGCAGCCGCATGCTCGCATAAGAGCTTCGTAAAGAATGCTCGGCCCTATCCCTAGCTCCAGATCCATACCTCGAGGAAAGATGACACCCATTACGAAGTTTGAAGTTATGGATAGCTCCTTATCATCAAGCTCTGCCAGGAATGCTGCGACTAAGTCGATCTTCTCAAGGGTTGCACTGACTTCTTCTACCTTCTGGCAGAGCTTCGCAAAGCCCAGGAAGCTGGTCATATTTGAGCTTGTTAGGATGTTGAATTTATTCTCTTTGTGCTATAGATGCTTACTATATCGCTCAATATTGCGCTTGCTGTCTCGATTGAACCTGCGCCGAGGCCGGTAACGGTTATTGTTCCAGACAGATCGGTGTAGATTGCGGCAGAGTTGAGCGTCCCAGAGACTGCTATCGGACTGCCTATTGGAACAAGTGTTGGTTTAACTGTCAGAGCCGGCACATCTCCAATAAGCTTGATCAAATATCCCTTTTCTTTTGCAAGTGCGATGGCTTCTTGAGTTACACCAGTGATGCCAGTAACATCGACATCGCTATACTTTATGTCCATATTGAACAGGGCATTTGCAAGGATCACTACCTTCCCAGCAGTATCCACGCCTTCCACATCGTAGCTCGGATCGGCCTCAGCTATGCCTAAATCCTGGGCTTCGCTCAGTGCATGGGTGTAGGGGATATTCTCCTGAGACATTCTTGTCAGGATATAGTTGCACGTTCCATTAAAGATGCCCCTGATGCCGTAAAATGTGTTTCCGACGAGCGTGCGCTCGACTAGATTGATGAGGGGCATCGTTCCTCCGACTGTGGCCTCGAACTTCAGCATCACACCATTGTCCTGGGCAAGCTTTTTTAGCGTGTTGTAGGCCACGACTAGAGGTCCTTTGTTTGATGTTACAACGTGCTTTCCGCTTGAGAGAGCAGCTTCCATATGGCCGAGACCCGGCTGGCCGTGAACGATGTTTGTAGGAGTGACCTCTATTACGAGATCGGAATCAATTGCTCCTATTGCCTCCTTGCCCTTCATGCTTGATGTGGCAACATTCTGAAGCGTCTTCTCGCCCAAGATCTTCCCGGCATCAACGCCGTTCTCATCTATGATTGTGCCTGTGTGATCGCTGATGCTTATCAGCTTTAGATCAAGCCCCATTTCCTGAAGCATGTTTCTTTTCCGGTTAAGTACCTCCACAACGCCATGGCCAACTATACCATAGCCCACCAGAGATGCTCTAACTTCTCTCATACTGCCTCAGCCTCAATGGGCTCAATCAAGAGCAGCTTCTTCTCAGTGCCTATTTCCCTCAGAATCGTCAGAGACTTCTGAATTTCTGCCTTGCCAGTAGCACGGATCCTCAGATAAGCGGATGATGGTTCATCGATTCCAGGCATCGATAATGCCAGATCCATGACCTCCGCAAAGCCCGTAGAATCGATCCGGCGAATGGTATCTCCGAGATCGCTATCAATTATATGACCTACTAGAACAACTGAAACGGCCTCGATGAAGCGATCCTCTCCTGCACGGACCACTGCAATGCCGCTATTCTTGAGCTGATTTTTGACTATTTCGAGCTTAGATCTATCCATCTCTACGACAAAGCGAACTGGTATCATGCCACGTGGGGTTTTGCGCTCCCTGTGATGAACCACGCTGATTATGTTGGCCTTGTTATCCTTCAAGGG